>NZ_CP015612.1:0-340000 GCF_002138415.1 Stenotrophomonas maltophilia | reverse complement strand
CCGGCTGCAGCACCTGCTGGCCATCTTCGACCACTTCACCGTCGACCTTGACCGCGCGCTCCTTGAGCTTGCGGTTGGCTTCAGAGTTGCTCGGGGTCAGGCCGGCCGCCGTCAGCAGCGCAGCGATACGCAGGCCTTCGGCCGGAATCGCCACCTCCTGCAGCGGCAGCTGGGTAATGTCACCCTGCCCGGTCACCGCTGCTTCCCAGCCGGCAATGGCCTGCTCGGCCGCGGCGGCGTCGTGGAAACGGGTCGCCAGTTCATGCGCCAGGCGCAGCTTGACCACACGCGGGTTCAAGTCGCCATTGGCCACCTGCTCGCGCAGCTGCACGGCTTCGGCCTGGCTGATGTCGAAGGACAGCAGTTCGATCCAGCGCCACATCAGGGTGTCGTCCACCTTCATGGTCTTGGTGACGATGTCGATGGCCGGCTCGCTGATACCAATGTAGTTGCCCAGCGACTTGGACATCTTGTTGACGCCGTCCAGGCCTTCCAGCAGCGGCATGGTCAGCACCACCTGCGGCTTCTGGCCGTGGTGTTCCTGCAGGCCACGGCCCATCAGCAGGTTGAACTTCTGGTCGGTACCGCCCAGTTCGACGTCGGCCTCCAGGGCCACCGAATCGTAGCCCTGCACCAGCGGGTACAGGAACTCGTGGATGGCGATGGACTGCTGGGCGGCATAGCGCTTGGCGAAGTCGTCGCGCTCGAGCATGCGCGCCACGGTGTGCTGGCCGGCCAGGCGGATCATGTCGGCCGCGCCCATCTTGCCGAACCACTCCGAGTTGAAGCGGACTTCGGTACGGCTGCGGTCGAGCACCTTGAACACCTGTTCCTCGTAGGTACGGGCGTTGGCCAGCACGTCATCGCGGCTGAGCGGCTTGCGGGTCAGGCTCTTGCCGGACGGGTCGCCGATCATGCCGGTGAAGTCGCCGATCAGGAAAATGACCTGGTGGCCGAGGTCCTGGAACTGGCGCATCTTGTTCAGCAGCACCGTATGGCCCAGGTGCAGGTCGGGCGCGGTGGGGTCGAAGCCGGCCTTGATCCGCAGCGGACGGCCTTCCTGCAGGCGCGCACGCAGATCCTCGAGCTTGAGGATCTCGTCGGCACCGCGGCCGATCAGGGCAAGGGCTTCTTCAATCGAGGACACGTGACTACTCCCGGCAACGCCGATTCTTGTGTGGGGTGTTAAAGCAAAGTTAACCCGATTGGCTTCACAAAAGCCAATGGGCACAAGGGTTTGACGCGGTTTTCTCAGGTGTCTATGGTAACCGGCGATCAGGCCCGCGCTCCCGGGCTGCCAGGAAAAAACCGCCGATGCACAATTCCGAACAAGGGCGCGCACGCAAGCAGCGCTTCCAGGAACGCCTCCATGTCCTGCACGACAACGCCCTGCATCGGAAGCTCAGGCAACATCTTCCCGCCGCCTTCAATGAGCGCTGGACCCGCCGCCATTGGATGCACGCCAGCCTGTTCGCGACCATCGGCGCCCTGGTGGCGACCATCGTCCCGGGCTTCTCGCACACCATCGACGCGCCCTTCGCCGACAGCCACACCAGCCTGGCGCTGCCGTTGCCGCCGCTGACCATGGCCCGCCAGCAGCAGGTGCCCGGAGACAGCTGGCAGGTGCTGCGGGTGCAGCGCGGCCAGACCCTGAGCGACCTGTTCGACAAGGCTGGCATTCCGGCCACCACCCTGCACCGGGTGCTGGACCACCCCGGCGCGCGTGAGGCGTTGACCAAGCTGCGCCCGGGTGCCGAGATCGCCTTCGACATGCCGCTGTCCGGCGACCTGCGCAGCATCCGTTTCGACCGCGATGCCGACAACCGCGTGGAACTGAGCCTGGCCGGCGATGACATCAAGGAGAAGGTGACCAAACGCGAGACCTCCACGCGCACCGTGGTCACCAGCGGCGAGATCACCAGCTCGCTGTACGCCGCGGCCCGCCGGGCCGGGCTGTCGCCGTCGGCGATCGCGACGATGACCGACGACATCTTCAAGTACGACATCGACTTCTCGAAGGACCTGCAGCCGGGCGACCGCTTCAGCGTAGTGATGGATGAAACCTGGCGCGAAGGCGAGAAGGTGGACACCAGCAAGATCCTGGCGGCGACCTTCACCACCGGTGGCAAGACCTATTCCGGCTTCCGCTTCGACCGCAACGGCAAGTCCGAGTACTACGACATCAACGGCCGCTCGCTGAAGAAGAGCTTCATCCGCATGCCGATCCCGTTCGCGCGGCTGAGCTCGACCTTCGGCGCGCGCAAGCACCCGGTGCTGGGCAAGATGCGCATGCACAAGGGCGTGGACTACGCCGCGCGCACCGGCACCCCGATCATGGCCGCCGGCGATGCCCGCGTGCAGTTCGCCGGCGTGCAGCGCGGCTACGGCAACGTGGTGATCCTTGACCACGGCCGCGGCCACACCACCCTGTACGGCCACATGTCGCGCTTTGCGAACATCAAGACCGGCCAGCGTGTGGCGCAGGGCACGGTGATCGGCTATGTCGGCTCGACCGGCCTGGCCACCGGCCCGCACCTGCACTACGAATTCCGCGTCAACGGCGAGCATCGCAATCCGCTGACCGTGACCATGCCGCCGCCGGAGCCGCTGAAGGGCGCCGAGCTGGTCGCCTTCCGCGCGCAGACCGCACCGGCGATGGCGCGCATCCAAGGCATGGAGAAGCTGATCTACGCCGATGCCAGCCCGGCACCGACCAGCCGCGACGAGGCCGCCCCCGAGGTTGCCAGCGCCAAGGACAAGCAGGCAACCGGCCGCAAGCGCGGCTGAGCCCCTGCGTTGACGAAGAAGGACGCGGCAGCCCAAGCTTGCCGCGTCCTTTTTTTATGCCTGCCATGAACACGACTGCCGACGCTGACGCCCCCCTGTACCTTGGCCTGATGTCGGGCACCAGCGCCGACGGCATCGATGCCGCACTGGTGCAGTTCCCCGCCGCCGGTGGCTGCCGCTTCGTGCACGGGCTGACCGCCCGCTGGGAGCCGGTGCTGCGTGCGCGGCTGGTGGCGCTGGGCGAAGGCGGACCGCTGGACTCGCTGGAGGAGCTGGGCGAGCTGGATGCACGGATCGCGATCAACTTCGCCGAAGCCGCCAATCAACTGCTGGCCGAGGCCGGCGTGGACCGCAGCCAGGTGCGCGCGATCGGCTCGCACGGCCAGACCGTGCGCCATCGCCCGCTGGCCAACCCCGCCTTCACCGTGCAGCTGGGCGATGGCAACCGCATTGCCGAGCTGACCGGGATCACCACGGTGTCCGACTTCCGCCGCCGCGACGTGGCGGCCGGGGGCCATGGCGCGCCGCTGATGCCGGCCTTCCACCTGGGCATGCTGGGCGCCGCCGATGAGGACCGCGCCGTGCTCAACCTGGGCGGCATCGCCAACCTGACCCTGATCCCGCGCGAAGGCGCGGTGCGTGGCTTCGATACCGGTCCGGCCAACGCGCTGATGGATGCCTGGTGCCAGCGCCACACCGGCCGCACCTTTGATGCCGACGGCGCGTACGCCGCCAGTGGCGCGGTGGACGAGAGCCTGCTGGCCGGCTGGCGTTCGGACCCGTGGTTCGCGCTGCCGCCGCCGAAGAGCACCGGCCGTGAGCAGTTCCACCTGGCCTGGGCCGAGGCCCACATGGGTGAAGGCCAATACGCTGCCGCCGATGTGCAGGCCACCCTGCTGGAGCTGACCGTGGCAACCGTGGCCGATGCGCTGCTGGCGCAGCAGCCGCAGACCCGGCGCCTGCTGGTCTGTGGCGGCGGGGTGCGCAACCGGCAGCTGATGAAGCGGCTGGCGGCGCGGCTGCCGGAGGTGCAGGTGGAGTCCAGCGCGGTGCATGGGCTGGACCCGGAGTACGTGGAGGCGATGGGCTTTGCCTGGCTGGCGCAGCGGACGATGGACGGGCTGGCCGGCAACCTGCCGAGCGTGACCGGGGCGACGGGGCCGCGGATCCTGGGGGCGGTACATCTGGCGTGAGCGGGGCTACATCCGCCGGGCATGGCCCGGCGCTACCTCGTCGACCGCATCCCGGTAGCGCCGGGCCATGCCCGGCGGCCAGGTATCGCGGCGACCAGGTGTCAGGTCAGTCGAAGCCCTGCCCTGCGGGCAGGGCCTGCAGAGCGGCGATGGCGTCGGAGAGCGCGTCCACCTCGGGATCACCGAAGCCGGAGCGGACCTCCAGTTCACTGCTGAACAGGCCCTGCTCCAGCAAGGCGGTGCAGGTCTGTTCGTGGGTCCAGCCGCGGGCGACCGCGACCCGTCGGATACGTTCCAGCAGCAGCGGGTCCAGGTCCCGCAGCACAACGTCGGCCATGCTCACTTCCCCGTTCGCAAGGCACCGCCCCCTCGGCGCGTCGGGGGCGATGATCCCGCAGACCGGGCGGGCAGGCAATCAGGTCGAGCTGGCGGCCTGGCGACGACGCTGCTGCAGGATCAGCAGCGCGCAGAGGATCACCACCGGGATCGCCACCAGCGCGGTACCGACGAAGAACAGCGCGTAGCCTTCCAGCAGCGTCCGGCCCTGTGCGAGCGTCTGTACCGACCACCCGGAGAGCCCCTTGAGCGCCTTGCCGGGCATCGCGTAGAACGAACTCAGCAGCGCGTACTGGGTTGCGGTGTATCCGATGCTGGTCAGGCTCGACATATAGGCGATCAGCGCCGTACCGGCGAAACCGCTGGCGAAGTTGTCGATTGCCATGGCCACGGCGAAGTGGGTCGTGTCCGGGCCGGAATAGGCCAGCCAGGCAAACGCCAGATTGGAGGCCGGACCCAGCACGGCACCCACCATCAGCGCCGCCAGCACCCCCCAGCGAACCGAGACCAGGCCCGCCGCAGCAATGCCGACGAAGGTCGCGACCAGGCCCACCGAGCCACGCACAGCGCCAACGGTGTCCTCGTCCAGGCCGAGATCGACGTAGAACGGGTTGGCCATCGGCCCCATGACGAAGTCGGCCATGCGATAGACGCTGATGGCCACCAGAATCAGGATCGCGCCGCTGCGATGCTCGCGGACGAAGGCGATGAACGGCCCCGCCACGGCGTCGAACAATCCGCGCGGCGTCCACAGGGAGGTCGCCTGTGCCTGCACGGCAGCCACTTCCCGCGCGGGTTCACGGGCCATGACCACGGCCACCACGCCAAGCGCCATCAGCACGGCCATGATCTCGTAGGAAACCTGCCAGCCAACACGGGCCGCGATGATCAGGATCAGCGCATCGGTGACCAGCAATGCAGTGCGGTAGCCCAGTGCCGAGGATGAAGTCAGCAGTCCAAGCTGCTCGCTGTTGTCAGCACTTTCAATGCGCCAGGCATCGATGACGATGTCCTGGGTGGCCGAAGCAAACGCGACGATCACGGCCATCACGCCAAACACGACGATGTGCTGCCAGGCGATACCCAGGAACTGGATCTGGCCCCCCTTGGGCTGGACCAGCGCCATGCCGACCAGGCCCACCACCACGACCAGCTGCGACAGCAGCATCCAGCCGCGGCGGCGACCAAAGCGACCGAACAGAGGCACGTCGGTCTTATCGACGATCGGCGCCCACAGGAACTTCATGGTGTAGGCCAGCCCGACCCATGACAGGAAACCGATCGTGCTCAGCTCGATGCCTTCCTTGCGCATCCAGAAGCCGAGCGTGTTGCCCACCAGATAGATCGGCAGGCCGGAACTGAAGCCGAGCAGCAGCATCGCCAGCACCTTGCGCTGGCTCAGGTTGGACACCACCTGCTGCCATGGCCGGCGCGGCTTGGCAGCCTCGGTCACAGGTCGTAGTCCACGATGAACGGCGCGTGGTCGGAGAAGCGCTCATCGCGGTAGATCGAGCAGCTGCGCAGGCGGTCACGCAGGCCCGGGGTGATGAACTGGTAATCGATGCGCCAACCGACGTTGTTGGCGCGGGCGGCGCCGCGGTTGCTCCACCAAGTGTAGTCCTCGCCGGTGGGGTTGAGCAGGCGGTAGGCATCGGCCCAGCCGCGGCCAGCGGCGACATCGGTGGCCTGGCCGTGGTCGGCGCACAGGGCGTTGAGCCAGTCGCGCTCTTCCGGCAGGCAGCCGGAGTTCTTCTGGTTGGACTTCCAGTTCTTGATGTCCAGCGCCGAACGCACGATGTTCCAGTCGCCGCACAGCACGTAGTCGCGGCCGCTGCGCGCCCACTCCTCGAGGATCGGCCGCAGCCATTCCATCACTTCGAACTTGAAGCCCTGGCGCAGGTCGCCCGAGCTGCCGGACGGGATATAGAAGGAGACCACGCTGAGGTTGCCGTAGCGCGCCTCGATGTAGCGGCCTTCGTCGTCGAACGGGGCCCAGCCCAGCGAGGTGATCACCTGGTCCGGCTCGCGCTTGCTGTAGATCGCCACGCCGCTGTAGCCCTTCTTGGTGATGGCGTCGCGGTAGAAGCAGTGGTGGCCGTCCGGGCGGAACATCGGGTCGGTCAGCTGGTCTTCCTGGGCCTTGGTCTCCTGGATGCACAGGACGTCGGCGTCCTGGGACCGGAACCAGTCGAGGAAGCCCTTGGTCGCGGCGGAACGGATGCCATTGGCGTTGAAACTGATGATGCGCATGCGGGGGACCTACGGCGGGAAACCGGGCAAGCATACCGGTTGCCCGCGGGGCTGCGCAGTCCGCCAGGCCGGGCCGCGACACCCTTCACACGGGCCCGGACGAGCGCGAAACGCCCAGCTGGATTAGGATTTGTGCTCCAAATGAAGATGAATCGAGTTTTGATGAGCGACCACCGCCACCGTTTCCTGCAGCTGGCCCTGACCGCCGACGCCCTGCGCTTCGGCCAGTTCACCCTCAAGTCCGGCCGGCTGAGCCCCTATTTCTTCAACGCCGGTCGTTTCGACTCCGGTTCGCTGCTGTCGCAGCTCGGCGCCTGCTACGCCGATGCCATCGATGCCACCGGGATCAAGTACGACGTGGTGTTCGGCCCGGCCTACAAGGGCATTCCGCTGGCCACCGCGATGGCCTGCGAGCTGGCCCAGCGTGGCCGCGACCTGCCGCTGTCGTTCAACCGCAAGGAAGCCAAGGACCACGGTGAAGGCGGCCAGCTGATCGGCGCCGACATGAACGGCAAGCGCGTGCTGATCGTCGACGACGTGATCACCGCCGGTACCGCGATCCGCGAAGCGCTGGGCATCATCCGCGCCGCCGGTGGCACCCCGGCCGGCATCGTGGTGGCGCTGGACCGCCAGGAGATCGCTTCGGAAACCGATCGCCGTTCGGCGGCGCAGTCGGTGGCCGAGGAAGCAGGCATTCCGGTGATCGCCGTGGCATCGCTGGCCGATCTGCTTGATTTCGCCTCCGGCAACCCGGAACTTGTGGGTTACCGGCAGCCGCTGGAAGCCTACCGGGCCCAATACGGCGTCCGTTCGATCCGCTGACCGACCCAGGGGAAAGGTCATGTCCCGAGTTCCTGCTGTGCTCTTTGCCGGCCTGCTGCTGGCCGTACCGTTCACCGTGCCGGCGCAGCCGCGGGGCGGCGACAAGACGGAAAAGAAGCTGTACTGCTGGAACGAGGGCAAGGAGCGGATCTGCAGTGATTCGCTGCCGGCCGATGCGGTCAACCATGCCCGCGAGGAGTTCAACGCGAAGAGTGGCCTGCGCAATGCGCAGGTCCAGCGCGCGTTGACCGACGAAGAGCGCGCCGCCGCCAGCACGGTGGCCGCGCAGCAGCAGCTGGATCTGATGGCCGAACAGACCCGCCAGCGCACCGAGCAGGCGATGCTGACCACCTATGGCAGCGAGGACGACCTGCGCCGGGTGTTCGCCGAACGCCAGGAAGTGCTGGACAACAACCTGAAGACCGCCGAGTACAACGTCACCAGCCTGCGCGAGTCGCTGGTGGCGCTGCTGTCGGCCGCCGGTGACCGTGAACTGGCCGGTGCCAAGGTGGCCGACAAGCAGGCCGAGGCGATCCGCCAGCGGCACGTGCAGCTGCAGTCGCAGCAGCGCCTGCAGGCCGGGTTCCTGCAGCAGCAGCAGGCGCTGAAGGCCGAAATCGACAGCACCCTGCAGCGCTATCGCGAGCTGAAGGGCGTGGCGCCGGCCGCCCCGGCAGGCTGACGACGCTCCTGCCGCCGGGCATGGCCCGGCGCTACCCGTGGCCTGGTTACGGCATGGCCCACGGAATTTATGCACTCTTTACGCGTCGGCCCGGTCCGGCGCGTAGTGCGTTTATGGGGGGCAGGACGACGATGGCGGCCTGAGGTGGAGGGGTTCCACCAGGACGCTATTGCAATGTCCCCCTGGCTGTCGTTGTTGTGTGGCGTGCTGGTGCTGGTCGCCGCCGCCTATCTTCTTTATGTCGTGCTGCGGCCCGAGTCGTTCTGAGCGGAGCCGGCCATGACTGAGATGCTTGTGATTATTGCCGCCAGCCTGCTGCTGGCGTGGCCGCTGGGCCTGTACCTGGCCCGCGTGATGCGTGGCACGCCGATGAAGGTCGACGTGCTGTTCCACTGGATCGAGAAGCCGCTGTACAGGGTGTTCGGCGTCGATCCGTCGCGCTCGATGTCCTGGCGCGGCTACGTGCTGGCCTTCGTCCTGAGCAACGTGGTGGTTGCGGTACTGACCCAGGCGGTGTTCATGACCCAGGCCTGGCTGCCGCTGAATCCGGACCAGATCCCGAACATGCGCTGGGACACCGCGCTGCACACGATGATCTCGTTCCTGACCAACACCAACCAGCAGCACTATTCGGGCCAGGCCCAGCTGTCCTACCTCTCGCAGATGACCGGCATCACCGGTCTGCAGGTGGTGACGCCGATGATGGGCCTGGCGCTGGCTGTGGCGACGCTGCGCGCGTTGTTCTCGCGTGCGCCGCAGGCCGCGGCGACGGGTACCGGCGATGACCGCCAGGTGGCGGTAGGCAACTACTATGTGGACGTGGTGCGCCTGTGCGTGCGCTTCCTGCTGCCGCTGTGCCTGGTATGGACACTGTTGCTGACCAGCCAGGGCGTGCCGTCGACGATGGCCGGTGGCCCTCAGGCCACGCCGATCGACGCCAGCGCCGGCATGGCCGAACAGAAGCTGCCGTTGGGCCCGGTCGCGGCAATGGTCGCGGCCAAGCAGCTGGGAGCCAACGGTGGCGGATGGTACGGCCCGAACAGCAGCTTCCCACTGGAGAACCCGACGCCGGTTTCGAATGCGTTGGAAATCCTTGGCATCCTGCTGGTGCCGATGGCGGTGATCTTCATGATCGGCGCGTTCACCGGCCGGCGTCGTTTCGGCGCCCTGGTGTTCAGTTGCATGCTGGGCATGTCGCTGCTGTCCACCGGCGCGATGATGTGGAGCGAAGGGCATAGCGCCAGCGCCGCCACCCCGCTGCTGATGGAAGGCAAGGAAGTGCGCTTCGGCGCCGACGGCACTGCGCTGTGGGCGGCGGTGACCACCCAGGTCTCCAACGGTTCGGTCAACGGCATGCATGATTCGCTGGCACCGCTGAGTGGCGGCATCGCGATGGTCAACATGCTGGTCAGCGCGATCTGGGGCGGCATCGGTTGTGGCCTGCAGCAGTTCATCGTGTACCTGCTGCTGGGTGTGTTCCTGGCCGGGTTGATGACCGGACGTACGCCGGAACTGTTCGGCCGCAAGCTGGAGACGCCACAGGTGCGCCTGCTGGCCCTGCTGGTACTGCTGCAGCCGATCACCCTGCTGGTGTTCACTGCGATCACCCTGGCCGTGCCCGGCCTGGCCGGCACCTCCAACCCCGGTTTCCATGGCATCAGCCAGGTGTTCTACGAGTACGTCTCGGCCTACGCCAACAACGGCTCGGGCTTCGAAGGGCTGGGCGACGCCACGCTGTGGTGGAACCTGAGCTGCTCGCTGGTACTGCTGCTGGGCCGCTTCCCGCTGTTGATCATTCCGCTGGTGGTGGCCGCACAGCTGGCTGCCAAGCGCCAGGCCCCGGAGTCTGCCGGCAGCCTGCAGATCGAAACCCCGACCTTCGCCCTGACCCTGGTCTCGGTGATCGTCATCCTGACCGTGCTGCAGTTCATGCCGGCGCTGGTACTCGGCCCGATCGCCGACCACCTGAGCCTGGGACTGCACTAAGGACACCCTGATGAGTACCCAAGCAAGTTCAACCCGTAGTACCCATGCAGCGCGCCCTGCCCTGCTCGATGGCGCCGGCCTGCGCCGTGCGCTGGTCGAAGCGGTGCGCAAGCTGTCGCCGATGCACCTGGTACGCAGCCCGGTGATGGCGGTGGTGATGGCCGGCACGATCGTCGCCGCGATCGTCACCCTGGCCGGCAATGCGCCACTGGGCTTCGGCTTGGCGGTGACCGCGATCCTGCTGGTGACCGTGCTGTTCGGCAACTTCGCCGAGGCGGTGGCCGAAGCACGTGGCCGTGGCCAGGCCGCGTCGCTGCGGCGTGCCCGCCAGGACCTGGTGGCACGCCGGCTGGCCACGCCGCAGCCGGGCGCCGCCGAAACCCAGGTGCCGGCCGCCGAACTGCGCCCGGGCGACCATGTGATCGTCAGTGCCGGTGAGCTGGTGCCGGCCGATGGCGAAATCGTGCAGGGCCTGGCCACCATCAACGAAGCAGCGGTGACCGGCGAATCGGCACCGGTGCTGCGCGAGGCCGGTACCGACCGTTCCGGTGTGATCGGTGGCACCAAGGTGCTGTCCGACCAGATCATCGTGCGGGTGACCGCCGAGCCGGGCCACAGCTTCCTGGACCGCATGATCGCGCTGGTGGAAGGTGCCAACCGGCAGAAGACCCCCAACGAGATCGCGCTGACCCTGCTGCTGGCGGCGATGACGCTGACCTTCCTGGTGGTGGTGGCCACGTTGCCGGCCATTGGTGCCTCGGTGGGCGTCAAGGTCGATCCGCTGCTGCTGATCGCGCTGCTGGTGTGCCTGATCCCGACCACCATTGGCGGGCTGCTGCCGGCCATCGGCATCGCCGGCATGAACCGTGCGCTGGCCGCCAACGTGCTGGCCAAGTCGGGCAAGGCGGTGGAAGTGGCCGGCGACGTCGACGTGCTGCTGCTGGACAAGACCGGCACCATCACCTACGGCGACCGCCAGGCCAGCCATTTCCATCCGCTGGCCGGCATCGACGCCAGCCAGCTGCGCGAAGCAGCACTGCTCTCTTCGCTGGCCGACCCCACCCCGGAAGGCAAGTCGATCGTGCGCCTGGCGCGCGAACAGGGCTGCGCCACCGCCGAGCCGGACCATGCCGACTACCTGGCCTTCAGTGCGCAGACCCGCATGTCCGGCGTGGATCTGGAACATGGGCGGCAGATCCGCAAGGGCGCCGCCGATGCGATCCGTGCCCACGTGCAGGCGCTGGGCGGCAGCGTGCCGGCTGAACTGGCCGGACGCGTGGAGCAAGTGGCGCGTAACGGTGCCACCCCGCTGGTGGTGGCCGAGGGCCGCCACGTGCTGGGCGTGATCGAGCTGTCGGACGTGGTCAAGCACGGCATGCGCGAGAAGTTCGCGCAGCTGCGGGCGATGGGCATCCGCACGGTGATGATCACCGGCGACAACCCGCTGACCGCCGCCGCCATCGCTGCCGAGGCCGGCGTTGATGACTACATCGCCGAAGCCCGTCCGGAAGACAAGCTGGCGCGCATCCGCCAGGAGCAGGCCGGCGGCCGCCTGGTGGCGATGGTCGGCGATGGCACCAACGACGCCCCGGCGCTGGCACAGGCCGACATCGGCCTGGCGATGAACTCCGGTACGCAGGCGGCGAAGGAGGCCGGCAACATGGTCGACCTGGATTCGGACCCGGCCAAGCTGCTGGCGGTGGTGGAAGTGGGCAAGCAGCAGCTGATCACCCGCGGCGCGCTGACCACCTTCTCGCTGGCCAACGACGTCTCCAAGTACTTCGCGATCCTGCCGGCGCTGTTCGCCGCCGCCGTGCCGACCATGGCCGCATTGAACGTGATGCAGCTGTCGAGCCCGCGCAATGCGGTGCTGGCGGCGCTGATCTTCAACGCCCTGGTGATTCCCGCCCTGATCCCGCTCGCCCTGCGTGGCGTGCGCTTCCGCCCGGCCACCGCAACGGCGCTGCTGCGCCGGAACATGCTGGTGTACGGCCTGGGTGGCGTGCTGCTGCCGTTCGCGGCGATCAAGGCGATCGACCTTCTTCTTGTCCTGGTATTCGGCGCATGAACCGTACTGTTTCCACTTCGTCTTCCCTTCCGCGCGAACAGAAAGCCGAGGCCCGCGTGGCCAGCCTGCAGGATGGCGCCAGCTGGCGCCCGGCGATTGGCCTGGGCCTGGCCACCCTGCTGCTGGCCGGTGCGGTCTACGCCGGTATCGCCACCGGTTTTGCCGGGCTGGCGTACCCGACCCAGGCCGAAGGCAGCCTGCTGCGCGATGGCAGCGGCCAGGTGCGCGGCTCGGCATGGCTGTCGCAGCCGTTCACCGGTGACGGCTACTTCCAGGCGCGTCCGTCAGCGGCCAACTACGACCCGATGGCCGCGGCCGGTTCCAACATGGCGCGCAGCAACCCGGCGTTGGCCGAACGTGTTGCCGCCAGCACTGCCGCGGTCGCCGCGCGCGAAGGCGTCGCCCCGGCGCAGGTACCTGCGGACCTGGTCACCCAGTCTGCCGGTGGCCTGGACCCGCAGCTGTCGCCGGCGGCGGCACAGCTGCAGGTGGCACGCGTGGCGCGTGCCCGTGGCCTGCCGGTGGAGCGCGTGCAGGCCCTGGTGCAGGCGCACACCGAAGGGCGCCAATGGGGCCTGTTCGGCCAGCCGCGGGTGAACGTGGTGACGCTGAACTTCGCGCTGGACCATGCGGCCAAGGCACCGTGATGCCGGCCTGCATCGGCTGCGCGCACAATGGCGGCCATGACAGCGGCCCCCATGACTGATGCACGAACCCGCCAGGCCGACGCCCTGGTCGAAGGCCTGCAACGCGAAGCCGGCGGCAAGCTGACCGTGTTCCTCGGTGCGGCGCCGGGCGTGGGCAAGACCTACACCATGCTGACCCGCGCACAGGAACAGCTGCGCCGCGGTGTCGACCTGGTGGTAGGTCTGGTGGAAACCCATGGCCGCGCCGATACCCAGGCACTGCTGGAGGGCCTGCCGCAGCTGCCGCTGAAGGCAGTGGCCTACCACGGCCACACCCTGCAGGAGATGGACCTGGATGCCGTGCTGGCACGGCATCCGGCGCTGGTGCTGGTAGACGAACTGGCCCATCGCAATGCGCCCGGCAGCCGCCATGAGCGGCGCTGGCAGGATGTGATGGAACTGCTGGATGCCGGCATCGACGTCTGGACCACGGTCAACATCCAGCATCTGGAAAGCCTCAACGATGTGGTGATGCGCATCACCGGCGTGCGCGTCAGCGAGACCGTGCCGGACGGTGTGCTCGACCGCCTGCACGACATCGTGCTGGTCGACCTGCCGCCGCGCGAACTGATCGCACGCCTGCAGCAGGGCAAGGTCTATGTGCCCGAACAGGCTGCGCAGGCCCTGCAGGCATTCTTCTCGCCAGCCAACCTGACCGCGCTGCGCGAACTGGCGATGCAGGAAGCGGCCGACCGCGTCGACAGCAGCCTGCGCGAAGCACGCGCCGCGCGTGGCGAGAGCAACCTGCCGCTGCGGCGCGGCGTGCTGGTGGCCATTGATGGCGGCGGTCAGAGTGAATACCTGGTGCGCGTGGCGCGTCGCATCGCCGAACGCCGCGATGCACCGTGGACGGTGGTGACCGTGCAGGGCCGGCGCCAGGACGAGGCGACCCGGCGCGAGATCGATGCGGCCTTCGCACTGGCACGGCGCCTGGGCGGCGACGCCGAACTGCTGCACGGATCGAGCATCGCCGATGCCCTGCTCGACCATGCCGCACACAACGGCGTGTCGACCCTGGTGCTGGGCCGGACCCGCGAACGTCCGCTGGCGCGGATGTTCAACCGCACCCTGACCCAGCAGCTGATCCAGCGCGGCGCGCATTACGAGATCACCATCATCAGCACGCCGCAGGCGCGGGCGCGCTCGCGCCGCGAGGGTCTGCTACCACCGATGCGCGGCATCAGCTACGAACCGGCGCAGGCACTGATCGCTACCGCGCTGGCCTGTGCGGTGG
This sequence comes from Stenotrophomonas maltophilia, assembly GCF_002138415.1. Taxonomy (NCBI): domain Bacteria; kingdom Pseudomonadati; phylum Pseudomonadota; class Gammaproteobacteria; order Lysobacterales; family Lysobacteraceae; genus Stenotrophomonas; species Stenotrophomonas maltophilia. The sequence continues at coordinate 325,956 of NZ_CP015612.1, read as the reverse complement.
CATGGCTGGCCGAACGCTGGGTGGGCATGGCCGACCTGTCGATGGTGTTCATCGTTGCGGTGGTGCTGGTGGCTGCGCGCACGCGCGCCAGCGTGGCAGTGATGGCGGCGATCCTGTGCTTCCTCGCCTACAACTTCCTGTTCATCGCGCCGCGCTTCACCTTCGCCATCGGTGCACGCCAGGGCGTGATCACCGTGTTCCTGTTCCTGGCCGCGGCACTGGTGGCCGGGCGCCTGGCCTCGCGCCTGCGCATGCAGGTGATCGCGCTGCGTGCGGCCAACCGCCATGCACGTGCGCGCCAGCAGCTGGGCCGTCAGCTGGCCAGTGCCGCCGGCAACGGCGAGGTGGCACAGGCGGGTCGACACGCACTGGAACAGGCCATGGACGTGCCGGCGTGGCTGCGGATCGGCGCCGATACCGCAACCGGAGGCCGCAGCCAGCCCGGCGACACCGACCTGGCCGCCGCCGACTGGGCGCTGCGCCATGGCCAGCCCAGTGGCCGCTTCACCGATACCCTGGCCGGTGCGCAGTGGTGGTTCCTGCCGCTGCTGGATGGAGAAGACCGCGCGATCGGCGTGGCCGGCCTGTACCTGCCTGGTGCACAGGCACGCCTGCTGCCCGAACAACGGCAGCTGGCCGAAGCAATGGTCGACGACATCGCGCAGGCCGCGCTGCGCACGCGGCTGGTGGCCGAACTGGAACAGGCCCACGTCAGCAACGAGACCGAGCGATTGCGCTCGGCCCTGCTCTCTTCGGTGTCGCACGACCTGCGCTCGCCGCTGGCGGCGATGATCGGCTCGGCCGACAGCCTGGCCAGCTATGGTGCGGCAATGGATACGGCCGATCGCCGTGCCCTGCTGGACACCATCCTGGTCGAGGGCGAACGGCTGGACCGCTACATCCAGAACCTGCTGGACATGACCCGCCTCGGCCACGAAGGATTGAAGATCAACCGTGACTGGATCGGCGTGGACGAACTGATCGGCTCGGCAGCGCGGCGCCTGCAGCGCTACCAGCCCAAGGTGCGGCTGGAGCTGGATATTCCGGCCACGCTGGCACCAATCTGGGTACACCCGGCACTGGTCGAACAGGCGGTGTTCAACGTGATGGAGAACGCGGCCAAGTTCTCGCCGCCCGACGCCGCCGTGCAGGTACAGGCGCGCGAGCTGGACGGCCAGCTGCGCATCGACGTGATCGATGCCGGCCCCGGCATTCCCGACGACGAGCGCGCGCGCATCTTCGACATGTTCTACAGCGTCGAACGCGGTGACCGTGGCCGCCACGGCACCGGCCTGGGCCTGACCATCTGCCAGGGCATGATCGGCGCACATGGCGGCAGCGTGCAGGCGCTGCCCGGACGCGATGGTCGCGGTACCCTGATCCGCATCACCCTGCCCCTGCTCAAGCCAGCCTCCCACGATGAGCCCGACCCCGATTGACGCCAGCGTGCCGGCCGCGCGCGTGCTGGTGATCGATGATGAAACCCAGATCCGCCGGTTCCTGGATATCAGCCTGCGCGCGCAGGGCTACCAGGTGCGGCAGGCCGTCACCGGCCAGGAAGGCCTGCAGCTGGCCGCCAGCGAGGACATGGATCTGGTGATCCTGGATATCGGCCTGCCGGACATGGAAGGCCACGAGGTACTTGAGCAGCTGCGGCAGTGGAGCCAGGTGCCGGTGATCATGCTGACCGTGCGTGCGGGCGAGGCCGAGAAGGTACGGGCGCTGGACACCGGCGCCAACGACTACGTGACCAAGCCGTTCGGCACGCAGGAGCTGATGGCGCGGGTGCGGGCGCTGCTGCGCACGCGCAGCGTGCCCAGCGACGGCACACCGCCGGTGTTCGACGATGGCCACCTGCATGTGGACCTGGTGCGACGCGAGGTCGCCCTCGATGGCGAGCCGGTGGCATTGACCCGCAAGGAATACGCGTTGCTGTCGCTGCTGCTGCGCAACGCGGGACGGGTGGTGACCCAGCCGCAGATCCTGCAGGAGATCTGGGGGCCGACCCACCAGCACGACACCCACTACCTGCGCATCCTGGTCGGCAAGCTGCGGCACAAGCTGGGCGATTCAGCGCTGGATTCGCGCTACCTGTTCACCGAACCGGGCGTGGGTTTGCGGTTCAAGGGGTGAGGGTGTGTCGACCAAGGTCGACACCTACCAACAGCTCCAGGACATTGTCAGGGGTGGGGCGGTGTCAGAGTGCGGGGTGTCAGCCGCATGGATGCGGCTGCCAAGCTTACAGGGACGTACTTGCTGCGTCCCCGCACTCCGACACCGCCCCGCCATCCCCCGGATAGCCGGCCTTTGACGTTGACGTTGACGTTGATTCGGCGGGTGCCGGGCGAAGCCCGGCCCCACCTCAGAACCCCAGCGGGGTGTCGCCCAGCACCGGCTGCAGCTGGCTGCGGAACAACGCCTGGATGCGTTCCAGTGCCGCCTCGTCGTTGCCCTCGAAGCGCAGCACCAGCACCGGCGTGGTATTGGAAGCACGCACCAGGCCCCAGCCATCGGGGAAGTCCACGCGCAAGCCGTCGATGGTCGACAGGCGGCCGCCCACATACGGGTTGTCCGGAGACTGCGCCGCCGCCACCAGCATCGCCACCAGCGCATGCGGCGTACCGTCGGCCACCGGCACCTTCAGTTCCGGCGTGGCCACCATCTCCGGCAGTTCGCCCAGCACCTCGTCCGGGGTCTCCTCGCGCTGGGCCAGGATCTCCAGCAGGCGCGCAGCCGCATACAGGCCATCGTCGAAACCGAACCAGCGCTCCTTGAAGAAGAAGTGGCCGCTCATCTCGCCAGCCAGCTCGGCGTCGGTCTCGCGCATCTTCGCCTTCATCAGCGAATGCCCGGTCTTCCACATCAGCGGGCTGCCGCCATTGCGCAGCACGTGGTCGGACAGCTTGCCGGTGCACTTCACGTCGTAGATCACCATCGCGCCGGGGTTGCGCATCAGCACATCGGCGGCGAACAGCATCAGCAGGCGGTCGGCATAGATGATCCTGCCTTCGCCGGTGACCACGCCCAGTCGATCGCCATCGCCATCAAAGGCGACGCCGAGGTCGGCGCCGAAGCGCTTGACCGTCTGCACCAGGTCTTCCAGGTTGGCCGGTTCGCTCGGGTCGGGATGATGATTGGGGAAGGTACCGTCAACATCGCAGTACAGCGGAATGACTTCCGCACCGATCGCTTCCAGCAGCTGCGGTGCAAGCGCGCCGGCGACGCCATTGCCCGCATCGGCCACCACCTTCAACGGGCGGTCCAGCTGCACGTCGTCGGCAATGCGCTGGATGTAGTCGGCACTGACATCGCGCTGCTGGTAATCGCCCGGTTCGGCCGCCTGCACCAGCCGGCCCTCGACGATGCGCTGGTAGAGATCGGTGATCGCATCACCGGACAGCGTTTCACCGCCGATGACAACCTTGAAGCCGTTGTACTCGGGCGGGTTATGACTGCCGGTGACCGCCACGCAGGTGCCGGTACGCAGATGGAAGGCGGCGTAGTACACCAGCGGCGTCGGCGCCAGGCCGATGTCGATCACCGCGCAACCGGCGCGACGCAGGCCCTCGGCCAGGCCTGCAGCCAACTCCGGTCCGGACAGACGGCCATCGCGACCGATCACCACCTCGCGCAGCCCCTGCTCCAACGCCACGGTGCCGATGGCCTGGCCGATCAGCGCCGCCGTCTTCGGCGTCAGTTGGCTACCAACCACGCCGCGGATGTCGTAGGCGCGGAAGATGCCGGCCGCCAGTTCCTCGGCCGGAACGGGCGGCGGAGGCGGCGGTGCACTTTCAGTTGTGCTGGCCTCGGCCACCGGCGGCGGCGCCATCTGCAGGCTCTCGCTCAGGGTCGGGCCATGATCCGCTTCCGCCACGGCCGCACGGCGCGGCAGCGGCAATGTCTTCGGCAGGCGGCCGCGACCGACAACCAGCAGCACGGCGATGAACGCCAGCAGCAGCGCGACGATGGCGCTGGCCAGCGAACCCAGGCCCAGCGGACCGGGTTCGACATTGGGTACGGCGGCGACCAGCCGCAGCGGTGTACCGGTGACCGGCCGTGCCAGTGCCTCGGCGCTTTCCGCCAGGCTGGAATCGCCCTGGGCGACGAGGTCGTGCGCGCCCTGGCGCAATCCGAGGAAACCCGTCGACGGCGCGCTGACCTGATCCAGCGGTGAGGTCAGCCGCAGCAACGGCTGGCGCACATACAGCACCGCCGGGCCGAGACTGCCCAGTTGCACCGGCGCTGCCAGGCCCAGGCGATTGCCACCGCCATCGCGGACCACGCGCAGGCTGGGCTTGCCTTCGGCCAATGCCGCTTCCAGCAGCGCCAATCGCGCATAGCCAAAGGCGGCCGGGTCGGCGTAGGCGTTGGCCAGATCGGCGGTCAGCACGTCAGCCTGCTCCACGCCGGTCCAGCTCTCGCGCACGGCCAGCGCCGCTGCCGCGGCATCACCGGCCTGCAACGCCTGCTGCACGCGTTCGTTCTTCAGTTGCTGCTGCAGCTGCTTCAGCTGGCCGACGGCCGCCTCCTGCAGGCCCTGCACCGCCTGGTCACGTGCTTCTTCCAGCGCCTGGCCGTTGGCCTCCTGGCGCCATTGCTGCACCGCGCTCCATCCGAACCAGCCAGCCAGCAGGACCAGCAGCACCCCCAATAGTGGCGCGCTGCGTCCCAACGACCGTCCCCGCTGTCCTTCCCCGATGCCGCTCATCGATGTCCCCCGTCAACGCACCCCGGTATGGCCGAATCCACCCGTTCCCCGCACGCTGTCGGTGAAAGTATCCACCACCTGCAGGCTGACGCGGGCAATCGGCACCACCACCAGCTGCGCGATGCGATCACCCGGCTCGATGGTGAAGGCCTCGCGGCCACGGTTCCAGACGCTGATCAGCAGCGGGCCCTGGTAGTCGGCGTCGATCAGACCGGTGCCATTGCCGAGCACGATGCCATGGCGATGGCCCAGCCCCGAGCGCGGCAGGATCACCGCGCACAGGTTCGGGTCGGCAATGTGGATGGCCAGGCCGCTGGGCACCAGCGCGGTGTCGCCCGGCTGCAGGGTCAGCGCGGTATCCAGCGCCGCGCGCAGGTCCATGCCGGCGCTGGCTTCGGTGGCGTAGGCCGGCAGCGGCCAGCTGTCGCCGAAGCGCGGATCGAGCAGCTTGACCTGCAGCGGTTGGGAAGTGAAAGCCTGGGTCATGCCTGGAGTCTCCGCGCGATCAGCGCCAGCAGTTGTTCGGCCAGCTCACGCTTGGAGGTGGCCGGGAATACCTGTTCACCGTCCTGCCAGAAGGCCGTGGCGGCATTGTTGTCGCTCTCGAAACCGCCGCCGCTGATGCCGACCTGGTTGGCGATCACCAGGTCCAGGCGCTTGTCGACCAGCTTGCCACGTGCATATTTCTCCACGTCGTGGGTTTCGGCGGCGAAGCCGACCACCAGCTTCAGTGACTGCGTCTGCGCGGCAACTTCGGCAAGGATGTCCGGCGTGCGCACCAGTTCGATCACCAGCGACTGGCTCTCGGCGGTCTTCTTCAGCTTCTGCGGAGCCACCTGGCGTGGCGTGTAGTCGGACACCGCTGCGGCACCGATATAGATGTCGGCCGGCAGCGACTTCAGCACGGCATCGCGCATCTGCGCGGCCGAGCGCACGTCCACACGCTGCACGCCGGGTGGCGTCGGCAGCTGTACGGGGCCGCTGACCAGCACCACCTGGGCGCCCATCGTCGCGGCGGCCGCGGCCAGGGCAAAGCCCATCTTGCCGCTGCTGCGGTTGCCGACGTAGCGCACCGGATCGATGTCTTCATAGGTCGGGCCGGCGCTGATCAGCAGGCGCAGGCCCTGCAGCGCGCGGGTTTCCGGCGCGGCAACGGCCGCGGCGCTGCTGCCATTGGCGGCCAGCGCGGCCACGATGTCGCCCGGTTCGGCCAGACGCCCCGGACCGGACTCGCCTTCGGCCAGCGGACCGTCGACCGGGCCGATCACCTGCGCGCCGCGCTGGCGCAGCAGGGCGATGTTGGCCTGGGTGGCCGGATGCAGCCACATGCGGTGGTTCATCGCCGGGCAGATCGTCAACGGCGCAGTGCTGGCCAGGCACAATGTGCTGACCAGGTCATCGGCGTGGCCCTGGGCCAGCCGAGCCAACAGATCGGCGGTACCAGGGGCAACCACGATGCGGTCGGCCCAGCGCGCCAGCTCGATGTGGCCCATGGCCTGTTCGGCGGCACTGTCCCACAACGTGGTGCGGGTCGGCTGCCCGGACAGCGCCTGGAAGCTGAGCGGAGTGACGAACTGCTGGGCACCGGCGGTCATCGCCACCTGCACCTGGGCACCGGCGTCGCGCAGGCGCCGCACCAGTTCCAGCGCCTTGTACGCCGCGATCCCGCCGCCGACGCACAACAGCAGTTTCTGACCTTCCAGCGCGCGGGCCGGCGCGGGGGAAGCGTTGGGGGAGTCAGCCACCTGGAATTCCTGTGCAAACGAGGGCGCTAGCTTACCCGATGGTCGGTAATGTCCCGGTGCAGGGTGCACATAGCTGACAGCTATCAGCAGATGGAGCGCGCTGTGCTTGACCCGGGGTTTGCCGGGCATCGGTTTCGGACCTTTCCTATACCTCTACGGGTCTGCGCTTTTGCAGAATCAGGCATTGGCTGCCGTCTGCCGTGGCCTGTTCGACCTTCGAGGAGCCTCGTGCATCCACGCATCATCATTGCCGACGACCATCCCGTGGTCCTGCATGGCATCCGTATCGTGCTGCAGACCCACCTGATGGACATCGTCGGCAGTGCACGTGACGGCGCCCAGCTGCTGGAGCTGGTGGACCACCACGACTGCGATGCTGTGCTGACCGACCTGTCGATGCCGGGTGACGGCCCGGACGGTCCGGAGCTGATCGACGCGCTGCGCGTGCGTCACCCCGGGCTGCCGGTGGTGGTGCTGACCGGCGCCCGCCATCCCGGCCTGCTGGACGGACTGCTGCGCGAGGGCATCAGTGGGCTGGTCGACAAATGCGCCGATTTCGCCGAACTGCCGCAGGCACTGAACGCCGCACTGGCCGGGCAGGTCTTCGTCTCCCAGCAGCTGCGCCACCACCTGCAGGCGCGCGACCTGCTGTTTCCGCGCGAACCGTCGCCGCTGTCGGCACGCGAACAGGAAGTGCTGGAGCTGCTGGCGGCCGGGCTCAACGTGAACGAAGTCGCCGAGCGCTGTGGGCGCAGCCCGAAGACCATCAGCCGGCAGAAGGCCGAAGCCAAGCGCAAGCTGGGCCTGCAGAACAACCAGGAACTGTTCGACTACCTGCAGACCCGGCGCGGGTGAGGCATCGCCCGACCCGGTGCTGCGGTGTGCACCGATGGGAGCCGCCGTCCGGGCTGGCGATGATGCAGGCATGCCCATCCACGACTGGCCCGAACAGGAACGCCCCCGCGAGAAGTTGATCGCGCGCGGGCCAACGTCACTTTCCGACGCCGAACTGCTGGCGTTGTTCCTCGGCTCCGGGTTCGGTGGCCGCGATGCCGTGCAGACCGCGCGCGACCTGCTGCAGGCGCATGGACCGTTGCGGGTACTTCTCGATCGCCCCGCACGGGAGCTCGCCCGCTTGCCCGGGCTCGGCCCGGCGCGCAGCTGTACGTTGGCCGCCGGGCTGGAACTGGCCCACCGCTACCTGGCGGCGGAGCTGGAGCACGGCGAAGCGGTCGGCAACAACCCGGCCGCGGTCGGCCGCTACCTTCAGCACCGCCTGCGCGGGCAGGCCCGGGAAATCTTCATGGCGCTGTTCCTGGACAACCGCCACCGCCTGATCGCCTGCGAGGAACTGTTCCACGGCACCATCAACGCCGCGCCGGTCTACCCCCGCGAGGTGGTGCGGCGCGCCCTGCTGCACAACGCGGCGGCGGTGATCCTCAGCCACAACCACCCCTCCGGCGACCCGGAACCCTCCAGCGCCGATACCCGCATCACCGACGAACTGCAGCAGGCGCTGGCGATGGTGGACGTGCGCCTGCTGGACCACTTCGTGGTCGGCGAAGGCCGCCCCGTTTCGTTTGCTGAACGGGGCCTGCTGTCCCCGCCCCAGCCACGCCTGTTCGGCTGAGCGCGGCCCCGTCGGGCGCCATCGGCCGCCCCCACAGGCAGGTTTCGGTCAGCGTGGCCGCTGGTATCTGCGCTAAAATGGGCGATTCCGCCGCTCATTCTCACAGCAGGCCTCGTGAAAAATCTCCTCCGCGCCCTGATCAGCCAAGGCATCGAAGCCTTGCGCGCCAATGGCACCCTGCCCGCCGACTCCCTGCCGCCGGACTTCGTGGTCGAGCGCCCGAAGACCCGCGACCACGGCGACTTCGCCACCAACGCCGCGATGCTGCTGGCCAAGGCCGCGCGCAGCAATCCGCGCGCACTGGCACAGGCATTGGTCGAGGCGCTGCCGCGCAGCGAGGACGTCAGCAAGGTCGAGATCGCCGGCCCCGGCTTCATCAACTTCCACCTGGCCCCGGCCGCGTATCAGCGCGAAGCCGCCTCGGTCATCAAGGAAGCCCACGACTACGGTCGCAACCTGTCCGGCAATGGCCGCACGGTGGGCGTGGAGTACGTGTCGGCCAACCCGACCGGCCCGCTGCATGTCGGCCATGGCCGCGCGGCGGCGATTGGCGACTGCGTGGCCCGCGTGCTCGATGCCAACGGCTGGAACGCCAAGCGTGAGTTCTACTACAACGACGCCGGCGTACAGATCGAGAACCTGGCGCTGTCCACCCAGGCGCGGATCAAGGGCATCGCACCGGACCAGGATGGCTGGCCGGAAGGTGGCTACCGCGGTGAATACATCGCCGACGTCGCCCGCGCCTACATGGCCGGCGCCAGCGTCGACCTGGAAGGCAGCACCGTGGTCGGCGCCAAGGACCCGGACGACATGCAGGCAATCCGCCGCTTCGCCGTGGCCTACCTGCGCAACGAGCAGAACCTGGACCTGGCCGCGTTCGGCGTCGACTTCGACATCTACTTCCTGGAAAGCTCGTTGTACGCCGACGGCAAGGTCGCCGAAGCGGTTGCCAAGCTGCAGGCGTCCGGCCACACCTATGAGGAAGGTGGCGCGCTGTGGCTGCGCAGCACCGACTTCGGTGACGACAAGGACCGCGTGATGCGCAAGTCCGACGGCACCTTCACCTACTTCGTGCCGGACGTGGCCTACCACCTGTCCAAGTGGCAGCGCGGCTACGAGCGCGCGATCACCGAACTGGGCGCCGACCACCACGGCTCGCTGGCGCGTGTTCGCGCCGGCCTGCAGGCGATGGAAGTAGGCATCCCGCAGGGCTGGCCGGAATACGTGCTGCACCAGATGGTCACGGTCATGCGCGGTGGCGAGGAAGTGAAGCTGTCCAAGCGTGCCGGCAGCTACTTCACCCTGCGCGACCTGATCGAGGAAGCCGGCCGCGATGCCACCCGTTGGTTCCTGATCGCGCGCAAGCCCGATTCGCAGCTGACCTTCGACATCGACCTGGCCCGCCAGCAGAGCAACGACAACCCGGTGTTCTACGTGCAGTATGCGCACGCCCGCGTCTGCAGCCTGCTGCGCCAGGCGCAGGAGAAGGGCCTGGTGTACGAACAGGGCAACGGCCTGGCCAACCTTGGCCGTCTGGCCGACGACGCTTCGCTGCTGCTGATGAACGAGATCTCGCGATACCCGGAAGTGGTGGAGGCGGCCGGCGTGGCGCTGGAACCGCATCTGGTGGCGCAGTACCTGCGTGAATTGGCGCACGCGTTCCACACGTGGTATCACGGGACGCCGGTGCTGGTGGAAGACGCCGCCGATCGCGACGCCAAGCTGACCCTGGCCTGCGCCGCGCGCCAGGTGCTGGCCAACGGCCTCGAACTCCTGGGCGTCAGCGCCCCGGAAAAAATGTAAGCATCAGGAGACGCAGTACACATGGCAGCACGACGCGGCAAAAACCAGGCACGACGCAACAGCAGCAGCCAGGGCACACCCGGATGGGTGTGGCTGGTCGCTGGCGTGGCGATTGCGGCCGTGGTGTTCCTGGCGGCGCCGAACCTGTTCAAGGGCGAAGGCGATGGCTTCCTGCGCGCCGGTCCGCAGCCGAACCCGAACGCACAGCCGGCCCCGGTCGCGGATGCCGACAGCGATGTCGGCACCCAGCCGGCCGCGCAGCCGGCCACGCCGAAGCCGGCCGAACCGGAAAAGCCGGCCGCCACCCAGTACGACTTCTACACCCTGCTGCCGGGCAAGGAAGTTGAAATGTCCGACGCCGAACTGGCCGCCAGCGCGCGTGCCGAAGACCAGCGCCGGGCCAAGGCCGAAGCGCAGCGCGCGCAGGCCGCTTTGGAAGGCAAGCCGGTTCCGGCCGCCGCCGCTGCGCCGGCACCGACGGCCACCGCCAGCGTGGCCAGCACCGCACCGGTAACCGCCACCAGCCGTCCGCTGCCGGCACCGCTGAGCGAACGCCCGGCCGCGGCAACGCCGCCGGCCAGCGCTTCGACGGCGTCGACCAGCACCGCGGCTGCCACTCCGGCAGCACGTGCGGAAACCCCGCCGACCGCGGCCAGTGCCCCGGCCGCTGCTGCACCGGCGGCCGCCGACAACGCCCGCTACATCCTGCAGGCAGGTGCGTTCGGTGCTTCCGGCGATGCAGAAGCGACCAAGGCCAAGCTGGCCATGATGGGCCTGGCGGCACGCGTGGAATCGGCGCAGATCAACGGCAAGACCGTGTACCGCGTGCGCATGGGGCCGTACGGCAGCGCAGGCGAACTGTCTGAAGCGAAGCAGAAGCTGGATGGCACCGGCCTGCAGGCGATGGCGATCAAGGCACAGTAAGTCTGCCGCTGTGAATGAAAAAGCCGGGCATTGCCCGGCTTTTTTTTGCTTCTGTAGCGTCGAGCCATGCTCCATGCTCGACTGCCGTTCAAAGCAGCCGAGCATGGGCACGGCTCTACAGGACGCACGGCGCAGGTCAGCCTTCGCGGGCGACCTGGAAACCGGCGAAGGACTGGCTGACCGGCATCAGTTCCAGGCGATTGATGTTCAGGTGCGGCGGCAGGCTGGCCACCCAAAAGATCTGCTCGGCGATGTCTTCAGCGGTCATCGGGTTGGCGCCGGTATAGAGCTTGTCCGACGCCGCCTGGTCGCCATGGGTACGCACCACGGTGAATTCGGTTTCGGCCATGCCCGGCTCGATCGTGGTCACGCGCACGCCGGTGCCATGCAGGTCCGAACGCAGGCCCAGCGAGAACTGGCTGACGAAAGCCTTGGTGCCACCGTAGGCATTGCCACCCGGGTACGGGTAGACGCCGGCCACCGACGAAATGTTGATGATCGCGCCCTTGCGCTCCACCAGCTGCGGCAGCAGGCGGTGGGTCAGCGTCACCAGCGCGGTGATGTTGGTGTCGATCATGGTGGTCCAGTCCGACAGCCTGGCGCTCTGTGCCGGTGCGGTGCCCTGCGCCAGACCAGCGTTGTTGACCAGCAGATCGATCTCGCCAAAAGCCGGCGGCAATGCCAGCAGCGCCGCTTCCATCGCCACCGGATCGCGGATGTCGAAGGCGGCCGCATGCACCACGTCCTTGCCGTAGCGCTCGACCAGCGGCTGCAGGCGTTCGCCGCGGCGGCCGGTGGCGATCACCTTCCAGCCCGCCTGGGCGAAGCGGTGGACGGCGGCGGCGCCGAAGCCGGACGTGGCGCCGGTAATCAGGACAGTGCGGGTCATCAGGCAACTCCAGGGGAAAACCAGACCCCCATTCTGGCACCGTCGGTTGGTCTCTGTGTTGCCGGATCAGCCAGATCCGGGGTCAGATCCCTTTGCTCCGCAAAGGGATCTGACCCCCGGCTGCGACCCCACTTGTCGGGACGACCGGTACAATTGGGCCATGATCAACAACGATGTCCTGCGCAGCGTGCGCTACTCCCTGGACCTGGGCGACCACCACGTGGTGACCCTGTGCCAGATGGCCGATCCGGCCTTCGCCGTGGACCCCGAGCAGGTGAAGGCCTGGCTGCGCCGCGAGGACGAAGCCGGTTTCGAAGCGATGAGCGACAGCGCGCTGGCGCACTTCCTCGACGGCCTGATCGTGCACCTGCGCGGTCGCGACGAGAGCCAGCCGCAGCGTGCGGTGGAAACCCGCATCGACAACAACCTGGTGCTGAAGAAGCTGCGCGTCGCCTTCCAGCTGCGCGACGTCGATCTGATGGAGATCTTCGCCAGCGCCGGTTTCAACGTCTCCAAGTCGGAAGTGGGCGCCTTGTTCCGCCAGCCCGGGCACACCAATTACCGGCGCTGCCTGGACCAGATGCTGCGCAATTTCCTCAAGGGCCTGAGCCTGCGCCTGCGCGGCTGAGCACGGCTTCGACGAACGCCCGCGCCGCCGGCGTCGGCAGCCGCTGCCAGACCAGGTGCACGCGGCGGGTCGGGGTCGGCTGCAGCGGAATCTGTACCACGCCCTGGAACCCGTCGGCGATCAACGCTGGCACGATGCCAACCGCCAGCCCATGGCGGACGAAGCGCTCGATCAGTTCCATCAGATTGACCTCGAAGCGCACCGTATGCGGCAGGCCAGCGGCGGCGAAGGCATCGTCGGTCTGGCGGCGTGCACCGGTGCCGCGCGGGAAGTCGACCAACGCCTCGTCCTGCAGTTCGGTCAATGGCAGCCGCTTGCGCCGGGCCAAGCGGTGCGACGGCGCCAGCACCGCCACCAGGTCTTCTTCCTGCAGCATCTGGTGGCAGACCCCGTCCAGCCCCGCCGAGGGTGACAACCCGACCAGTGCCACATCCAGGTCGCGCGACTGCACCTGCGCGATCAGGTCCTCGCTCTTGTCGACCCGCAGCTGGAACTCCACCTGCGGGTGCGCCTGCTGGAAGGCTGCCAGCATCGCCACTACATCGATATCGGTCAGCGAGGAGATCTGCCCGATCGCCAGCAGACCACGCACCTCGCCACTGACCGCGGCCACGTCGGCGCGCAGATGGCGCAGGCTGACCAGCACCTGGCGTGCGTGCACCAGCAGCGCCTCACCGGCGGCGGTGGCCCGCACCTGGCGCGGCAGGCGCTCGAACAGCGTTGTGCCCAGTTCCTGCTCAAGATGGGCGATCTGGTGACTGAGCGCGGACTGCACCACGTGGCAGCGTTCGGCGGCACGGGTGAAGTTACCCTCCTCGGCCAGGGCGACGGCGAACTCGAGCTGCTTGAGATTCACGCAACCATCTCATTTCCAGATGACAGGGATGATGATGATTCATTTCCATCATGACTGCAGCAGGCGGACACTGTGCACCCCGCTTCCTGGAACACCGCGTGAGCCCGTCCCTCCCCCCTCTGCACCGCTGGCAGGTGCTGCTGATGTCGGTGGCTACCGGCGTGGCCGTGGCCAGCAACTACTATGCGCAGCCACTGCTGCACACCATTGCCGATGCCTTCGGTGTGCCGTTCGGCCGGGTCGGCATGGTGGTCACTGCCGCACAGCTGAGCTATGCCGCCGGACTGATCCTGCTGGTGCCGCTGGGAGACCTGTTCGAACGGCGCCGCCTGATCGTGGTGATGAGCCTGTTGTCCGCCGGCGGGCTGGTGATCAGCGCCTGCGCGCCGTCGCTGACCTGGCTGCTGGTGGGCACCGCGATCACCGGCCTGTTTTCGGTGGTGGCACAGGTGCTGGTGCCGTTCGCCGCTACGCTGGCAGCGCCGGAGCATCGCGGTCGCGTGGTCGGCACGTTGATGAGCGGCCTGCTGCTGGGCATCCTGCTGGCGCGCACCGTGGCCGGCCTGCTTTCCAGCCTGGGCGACTGGCGCCTGGTGTACGCGATCGCCGCCGGCACCCTGGTGCTGACCGCACTGGCACTGCAGCGCGGCCTGCCGCGCTTCCACCACAGCGCCGGCCTTGGCTACTTCGCGTTGCTGCGCTCGATCGGCGTGCTGTTCGTGCAGGAGCCGGCGCTGCGCCAGCGCACCCTGCTGGGCGCCTGCAGCTTCGCCATGTTCGCGATCTTCTGGACGCCGCTGGCGTTCCTGCTGGCACAACCGCCCTACGCCTACAGCGACGCCACCATCGGCCTGTTCGGACTGGTCGGTGCCGCCGGCACGCTGGCTGCGGGCCTTGCCGGCCGCATGTCCGACCGTGGCCAGACCGGCCGCGCCACCGCCATCGCGCTGGTGCTGTTGCTGCTCTCGTGGCTGCCACTGGGGCTGTCGGCGCACTCGCTGCTGGCACTGCTGGTGGGCGTGGTGGTGCTGGACCTGGCCGCGCAGCTGCTGCACGTCAGCAACCAGAACCTGATCTATGCGCTGCAACCGGCTGCGCGCAACCGCCTCAATGCCGGCTACATGACCGGCTACTTCATCGGCGGTTCGCTGGGTTCGCTGCTGTCTGCACAGGTCTACCAGCGCTTCGGCTGGACCGGCGTCTGCGTGGCCGGTGCTGCAGTGGCCGTGCTGGCCCTGCTGCTGTGGATGCCCGGCGCGCTGCGTGCACGCCAGGCATCGGCTGCCAACTAGAAGCTGCCCTGCAGTGCCAGTTCCCATCGGCCACCGGCGTTGCCCGGGAACATGCGCTTGGCCGCGTTGTCGGTGTCATGCACGGTGGCGCGCAGCTCCCATGCCGGGGCCAGCGAGGCGATGGCACTGAGCTGCCCATGCAGGTAGTCCGGCCCCTGTGCGGTGGCCAGCCAGTACTGGCCCACCGCTGCTTCCAGGCGGAAGCGCTCGTGCATCGGTACCCGCACGCCCAACTGGGCATAGGTGCCGCGATGGCCGCCCGCCAGCGCGTCGTTGGAATGTGCGACCTGCAACCAGGTGCGCTGCTTCCAGGTCACGGTGGTATTGAGTTCGGTCCAGTCCAGCGCGCGGCCGGTACCCGGGTACACGTATCGGGTCAGGTTGGCATCCAGTGTCCAGTCCGGGGCCAGCGCACCGGACCAGCCCGCCACCAGGTCGAACTCGCTGCGCGCGCCGTTGTCCGGCTTGAACGAAACGTTGGAGCCCCACACGCTGGCATACCAGCCCGATGCGGCCGAGATCTTCGCGCCCGCCTGCACTGCAGGGTCGCCGTCGCTCTGCGAGCTGCCGCGCCACACGTAGTCGCTGGTCAATGCCGCACTGCCACTGACCTGCACCTGGGCCTGCGCGCTGCCGATACCGAGCAGCCCTGCCAGGGCGGCCACCACCGCCGCCATCATCCCCTTGCTCTTCACTGCACTGTGTTCCTCGTTGAAGGCGGTTGCGCCGCCGGGAGCGCAGTGTCGAGGTGGTGGCCGTAACGGATCGAGGGTGCTGACGGGCCCGTGGCGCAAATTCGGCGTAAATCCGGTGAATCGGGGCCACATGCCAGCAGCGCGGTATCATGGCGCCCTGTTTCCAGGAACCAACCGCGTGGACGCCATCCTGACCCCGGTATCGATCGGCGAGCTGATCGACAAGATCACCATTCTCGAGATCAAGGCCGAGCGCATCGACGATGCGGCCAAGCTGAGCAACGTGCGCACTGAGCTGGACGGCCTGCTGCCGTTGCTGCAGCAGCAGCTGCAGGCACAGCCGGCGCTGGCCGTGCTGAAGCAGCAGCTGAAGGTGATCAACGAGCGCATGTGGGACATCCAGGACCAGCTGCGCGACAAGGAAGCGGCCCAGGCGTTCGACGATGCCTTCATCCAGCTGGCACGCGGTGTCTATGGCACCAATGGCGAGCGCGTGCAGGTGAAGAACGAGATCAACCGCGTGGCCGGTTCGGCCCTGGTGGAAGAAAAGCAGTACCAGGGCGAGTAAGCCCGCTCAACCGCATTCGAGCAGGTGCCGGATGCGGAACAGCTCACCATCGCTGTGGATACCCAGCTTCTCGTAGGCCGTCCGCTTCTGCGTGCTGACCGTACTGGCCGTGCGCCCGAAGCGCCGCGCCACCTCGCCGGTGGTGCAGCCCTGCAGCACCAGCCGGAGCACCTCGCGCTCGCGTCGGCTCAAGGGCGTGAGCACCGGCGCCGGTGTGCGCCGCATGCGCGATCGATTCAACTGCGTGCGCAACTCCGGGGGCACGAAGCGGCCGCCACGGGCCAGTACATCCACCGCGCGCCGCAGCATTTCCGGCGTGGTTCCCTTGGACAGGAACCCGCGCGCACCGGCCTGCATCGCCATGGTCACCGTGCTGGCATTGCAGTGTTCGGACAGCACCAGCACCGGCAGCAGCGGCCAGCGTCGTGACAACAGCCGCAGCAGGGCCAGGCCCTGCTCGGGTCCGCGCGGCGCCAACAGATCGATCAGCAACAGGTCGATGCCACCGGGGTAGCGATGCAGCAGGTCGAGCAGATCACCTTCGCGGGTGAAGCTGCCGCAGACCTGCACGCCGCCGTGCTGGCGCAGCACCACCTCCACCCCCAGGCGCAGCACGGGATGCGGCGCCAGCATTGCCAGGCGGCGGGGCTGATCGAGGGGCAGAGCGGGAACGGCAGGCGGCATCACATGGATCCGACGGTACGAAGTGCCCACCGTAGGCCCGCGCCGGGAGCAGCGGAATCCAATTTATTGCAACGCAGCAGCGGCCCCGGAACATGCTCAGCTGCGGTTTCGGGTCGTCACAACGCAACAGGCCCGGCATGAGCCGGGCCTGTCGAGGCATATTCAGCGCGCAGGCGCGCCGAGAAAGCAGTTACCAGCTGAAACGCGGGCCGACGGTGTATTCCTTGTCGCCGTCGCGGTTCATCTTCAGCTCGCCGTTCAGGCCCCAGTTCTGGTTCAGCTTGACCTGACCACCCAGGCGGCCGTACCACTGGCCTTCCGGATTGATGCCGTGCTTCTTCGAGAAATCTTCGTAGCCGACCATGCCGTAGACTTCGGCGTGGGCACCGAAAGCGGTGCGGATGCCGGCTTCGGCGCTGTAGCCGTTGAAGTCCAGGCCGTGCTTCTGGTCGCGCTTCTGGTAGGCAACGCGGGCAACGAAGTCGCTGGTCGGGGCGATTTCAACGTTGTAGCCGGCGCCGATCTTCCACTGGTCCAGCTTGATGTTGGTGTGGTCGATTTCCTGGCGGCTGTACTCACCGAAAGCGTGGAAGTTCGGCAGGAAGCCGTACGAACCCTTCACGCCCCAGCCGTCGGCCTTGAACGCGTCGATATCGGTCTTGGCGTAGTCGGCTTCGGCGTAGTTGTAGGACAGGTTCTCAGCAGCCGAGGCGGTGAACGGCAGGGCAGCGGCCAGGGCCAGAGCAATCAGCGAATTCTTCATGGGGGTACACCTTTACTTTCTTATGGTGTGCAGCAGCGCCAGAGCGCCATCGCATCGGGAATGTAAATTCTCCGTTATTCGCCACAACGCTCCCTGAAAACGGCGGTCTTCGCATTGCTGAATTTTTTGCCTTGATTCAGGCTGTCTCTGGCATACGCGCGCGGCGCGCGTGCATTTGTGATTCGTCGTCGATTGCAACAGGAGGTTGCCTTGCACGTTTCCGATCCGCTGCTGATGCCTGTTCGCGCCGCCTTCCTGGCCTGCGCTGCCCTCCTGTTTCCGATCCACGCTGCGCACGCGCAGCAGGCGGCTGACTACCAGCGCGCCGAACGCGTGCATGACAGTCATCTGCGCGGTGCGCTGCGCAATGCCTCGGTCCTGCCCAACTGGCTGGCCGACGGCCGCTTCTGGTACGAACGTGAAGACACGCAGGGCCGGCGCCAGGCGGTACTGGTCGATCCAGTCCAGGCCATACGCCAGATCCTGTTCGAACCCGATGCGCTGGACGCTGCGGTTGCACCACTCGGCGCCAGCGGACCACGCCTGCGCTTGAACAGCGTGCAGGTACTGGATGAAGGCCTGCGCCTGCAGTTCAACGGCGAGGCGGCAATCAACTGCCAATGGCCGCGCCTGCGGTGCACGGCCGCACAACAGGCGTTGCCGCCGGCTGATGCACTGCCGTCGCCCGGCGGTGATGCCTGGCTGCAGGTACGCGATCACAACCTGTGGCTGCAGTCGCCCGGAATGGCAGCACGAGCGCTGACCAGCGGCGGTGAACCCAATCATGGCTATGGCGTGCTGCCGGACTTCATCCTGCGCGGTATTCCACGCCGCCAAGGCCGGATGCCGACGCGGCCGTTCGCGGTCGGCTGGTCGCCGGATGGCCGCTACGTGGCCGGCATCCGCTACGACGAACGCGCGCTGCAGGACTATCCCTATCTGGAAAGCAGCCCGGCCAACAGCGCGCGGCCGCGCGTGCATACGGTGAAGCTGGGGCTGCTGGGCGATGCACAGCAGGTACACGACAGCCTGTATGTGATCGATATCCTCAGCGGCAGGCAGCATGACATCGTGCTGCCCGAGGGCTGGAACACGCTCAGTGAGGCCGGCATCCTGGGTTGGGACGGTGATCGGTTGTATGCCGTGATCGCGCACTTTGGCACACCGCGCAGGCTGCGCCTGGTGGAGATCGATGCCAACAGCGGTGCATTGCGTACGGTTCTGGAAGAAGCCAGCGACACTCGCCTGCAGCTCAACGTGTATTCCTACAACCGGCCCGCGGTGGCCATCCTGCCCGGGCAGGACACCGCCGTGTGGTTCTCGCAGCGCGATGGCTGGGGCCATCTGTACCGGGTGCGCCTGTCCGATGGCAAGGTGCTGCGCCAGCTCACCCGCGGCAAATGGGTGGTGCGCGACCTGCTGGGTGTGGACGCTGCGGGTGGCTGGGCGTACTTCAGCGCCGGCGGCATCGACGGTGGCGACCCCTACGTGCGCGGCCTGTACCGGGTGTCGCTGCAGGGCGGTCCGATCCAGCAACTGGCCGCCGATGGCAACGACCACATGGCCGATGCCGGTACCGGCGCGCTGTTCGGGGGGCGCGCCCCCCAGGCGCTGTCGCCTGGCGGTGGCTATCTGGTGGATACCGTTTCCCGTCTCGACCAGCCACCACGTACCGTGCTGCGGGCCAGCGATGACGGCCGTGAAGTGATGGTGCTGGAAACAGCCGATGACAGCGCGATCGTTGCTGCCGGCTGGCGTCCACCACGGCGCGAGCGGCTGCTGGCCGCCGATGGGCGCACACCGATCTTCGCCACCGTCTACCTGCCCCGTGACTATCGCGATGACGGCAGCTTCCCGGTGATCGACGCGATGTACGGTGGCTCGTTCATCAGCAATGCGCCGGTGAGCTACGCCGAGGCGGTGTCTGCCTTGAACCCGGTGTCACGCGCCAGCCTGGCCGAACTCGGCTTCGTGGTGGTCAGCATCGATGCGCGCGGCACCGGTGGCCGCGACAAGGCGTTCCATGACAGCAGCTTCCTGCGCGCTGCCGATGTGCAGCTGGATGACCATGTGTCCGCGCTGCGCCAGCTGGGCGAACGCTACCCGGGCATCGACCTGCAGCGGGTCGGCATCTATGGGCATTCGTTCGGTGGCTACAGTGCAGCGCGCGCCCTGCTGCGCTATCCGGCGTTCTACAAAGTGGGCGTGGCCTCGGCCGGCAGCCACAATTTCCAGGGCATGTACGGTGGGGCCCTGCACGGCATGGACAGGCTGTTCGGTGGCGTGCTGCCGGCCACACCCACTGCCGATGGCGTGCCTGCGCCCTTTGCAGGACTCGACAATGCAGCACTGGCCGGCAACCTGCGCGGGCATCTGCTGCTGGTCTATGGCGAACTGGACGAGAACGCGCCACCGGCGCTGACCCTGCAGCTGGCCGCCGCCCTGAACAAGGCCCAGCGCAGCTACGACCTGCTGTACCTGGCCCGGCAGGACCACGAACTGTTCCGCAACGACGCCACCTACACGCACCGCATGTGGGACTACTTCGTGCGCCACCTGGCCGGCCAGCAGCCACCGGATACGGTGCTGGCGCCGCTGCCCGGTGGTCCGGGCTGAACAGGCGCACACAGGATGTCGATCCACGGCGCCCTGGTTCGTCGGGTACTTGAAGGCCGTGCATGCGGCACGGTCCATCCGGAGGCAGGCAATGAGCTACATCGATGGTTTCGTCCTGGCGGTGCCCACCGCCAACAAGGAGAAGTTCCTCGCCCACGCACGCACAGGGGATCCGGTTTTCATCGAATACGGCGCGCTGCGCGTGGTCGAGTGCTGGGGCGATGACGTACCGCACGGCAAGACCACCGATTTCTTCGGCGCGGTGAAAGCCACGCCGGATGAGACGGTGGTGTTTTCCTGGATCGAATGGCCGGACAAGCCGACCCGCGACGCCGGCATGAAAAAGATGATGGAAGACCCGCGGTTTGATCCTGCGAAGAATCCGATGCCGTTCGACGGCGCGCGGATGATCTACGGTGGGTTCGTGCCGCTCTACGAGCTGACGCGCTGAACCGGGCGGACGTGCTCAGCGCGCGTCCGTTTCATCGCTGGCAGACGCATGGCCGGCGCCCAGTGCGGCGCCGGCGCCGAGGCCCACACCGCCCATGCCGGCCCCCATTCCGCCACCGCCACCTCCTCCACCCGCGCGACCGCCCTTGGCATCGCCATCGTTGCGGCCCTTGCCGCCGCCACTGGCGCCACCTGGCCGGGTCGGCCCCTGCGGCGGTAGCTGCAGGTCGGTCGGAATCGGCGCCAGATCCAGCGCTTCGCGCACGAAGTCGCGCAGCGAGACCACCAGTTCGTGGGTGTGCACCGGTCGCCCCTGTGCCAGTTCGTTGGCAGCGCGCGCAGCCAACCGCACCTGTTCGTCGGTGCCCAGCAACAGGATGTCCGACAACGCGGCCTCGACGGCATCGCGGATGCGGCGCGCCCGATCCGAGCGGGGTTCAGCGATGCCTTCGGCATCTTCGCGCTGGCGCAGGTCACGGCGATGGCTGGGATCCACGCCCAGTTCGCCAGTGAATGAACCGCCCAGGGTTTTGTAGGCGGCCATCAGCGTGCGCAGCCGTTCGTTGATCTGCCGGTTCTCGCGTTCGCGACGCTGCTGCAGGGTCTGCATCACCAGCAGGCGGATGCCCACGCCCAGCAGGGTGATCAGGACCAGGCCGGCCAACGTGGACAGCACGCCCTGCCAGGAACTGAAATCGATACCGCGCATGCCCGGGGCTCCAGCAGGAAGAACCTGCATCTTGCCCCAGACCGTGTCCCAGAAACGCGAAAGGCCCCACCACCCCGGGGGTGGCAGGGCCTTCGGTCACGGCGCGATTACTTGCGCTTGGCGACCTTGCGCACGGCCTTCTTGGCCGGAGCCTTCTTGGCGGCGACCTTCTTCAGCGGCGCAGCCTTCTTGGCGACCGTCTTGCGGGTGGCGGCAACCTTCTTGCCAACTGCCTTCTTGGCAACGGCAGTCTTCTTGCCGACAACCTTCTTGGCAGCAGCGGTCTTCTTACCGACGGCCTTCTTGGCGACAGCAGCCTTCTTGCCGACAACCTTCTTGGCGGCCGCGGTCTTCCTGGTGGCGACCTTCCTGGTGGCGGCAACCTTCTTGCCGACAACCTTCTTCGCAGCCACGGCCTTCTTGCCAGCGACCTTCTTGGCGGCGACCGTCTTCTTGGCCACGGCCTTCTTGGCGGTGGCGACCTTCTTGCCGACAACCTTCTTGGCGGCCGCGGTCTTCTTGGCAACGGTCTTCTTCGCGACGGCAGCCTTCTTGGTGGCGGCCTTCTTCACGGTGGCGACCTTCTTGCCGGCAGCCTTGGTGGCGGCCTTGGTGGTCTTCTTGGCAGCGGCAGCCTTCTTGGTCACAGCCTTGCCTGCAGCGGCCTTCTTCTTGGCCACTTCCTTCTTCAGGGCAGCGGCTTCGGCCTTGGCATTCTTCTTGGCGGCTTCCAGCTTTTTCTTGGCGTTGGCAACAGTCTTGCCGACCGACTTGGCAGCCTTCTCGGCCTTCTTGGCAACGGTCTTCTCGACCTTGGCCACAGCCTTCTTGGCCTTGGCAACGCGGGTACCGGCAGCCTTGGTGGCGCGCTTGACGGTCTTCTTGACCGACTTCACGGCGTCTTCGGCGGCGTGGGCGATGGTCTCGCCAACGTTGGTGGCGGTTTCTTTGACGTTCTCGACGGCGTCGGTCACGACCGACACACCATTACCGTTGCTCATGTTGCCCTCCTGGGGGCCTTAAGTATCAAAACGGGGCGATGCTATACCGACATTGACGATCGTGGAACGGGGCACGCGCCAGCAATCGCATCTGATGCGACGGCAATGGTGTAGCCCACCACTGCCGCAGGAGCGGCAGGTTTACAGGAAACCCCTTTTTTTAAGGACTACGCCACATCAACCGCGTGGTCGAAGATGGCGATTGCGTGCCGTTGCACGGATGCAGCATCCAGTGCGCGCCGTGACGCATTGCGGCACCCGGTTGCGCGGAACTGCGCAAGTATCCGTCTGTGTCCACGTGCCGCGCGATGGTCTTCGGTGGTGCAGGAATCGTCCCCGCGGGCGTCACCACAGCCTCATTGCCATCCTCCGCACCCGCCTTTCGCGGCCAGGGGTTTTCATGGCGCATTTATCCAGATCGCGACACACTCATTCAGCATGTTTTACCGTAGGGCCGAACCGCCCCCACCCACGCCAGCGAACCGACTCCCATGCGACCGCTTCCCACCCTGCTCACGCTCGCAATCGCCGCCGCCTTCGGTGGCTTCGTTGCCACCGGCATCAATGCCCACCTGGACAACCGCGCCGACGCCGCGCCGCTGCCTGCGGTACTGCCGACCACGGCGGCATTGCCGGCCTCGGTGGCCGGGCAGGCAGTGCCGTCACTGGCACCGATGCTGGAGAAGGCGATGCCGGCCGTGGTCAGCGTCAATACCAAGCAGGTGGTGCGGGTGCGCAACCCCTTCTTCAACGACCCGTTCTTCCGCCGTCTGTTCCCGGACATTCCGCAGGAACGCATCAATGAATCGCTGGGCTCGGGCGTGATCATCGACGCCAAGGAAGGCCTGGTGCTGACCAACCACCATGTCATCGACAACGCCGATGACGTGCAGGTGACACTGGCCGACGGGCGCACGGTCAAGGCCGAGTTCCTCGGTTCGGACCGCGATACCGACATCGCGCTGATCCGCATCCCGGCGCAGAACCTGACCGACATCAAGCTCGGCAACAGCGACCAGCTGCGGGTGGGCGACTTCGTGGTGGCCATCGGCAATCCGTTCGGCTTCAGCCAGACGGTTACCTCGGGCATCGTCTCGGCGGTGGGCCGCAGCGGCATCCGCGGGCTGGGCTACCAGAACTTCATCCAGACCGATGCATCGATCAACCCCGGCAACTCGGGTGGCGCACTGGTCGATCTTCAGGGCCAGCTGGTTGGCATCAATACCGCCAGCTTCAACCCGCAGGGCAGCATGGCCGGCAACATCGGCCTGGGCCTGGCGATTCCGTCCAACCTGGCGCGCAGCGTGGTTGACCAGCTGGTCAAGCATGGCGTGGTGGTGCGCGGCACGCTGGGCGTGGAAAGCCAGAACCTGACTGCTCAGATCGCGCAGGGTCTGGGCCTGGGCGAAACCCGCGGCGCGCTGGTCACCCGCGTGCTGGCCGGTTCAGCCGCCGCCGCGGCCGGACTGAAGCCGGGCGATGTGGTGGTCTCGGCCAATGGCCAACGCGTGGACAGTGCCGAAGCCCTGCACAACGTGGAAGGCCTGGCCGCAGTCGGCAGCGCACTGACGCTGGACGTACGCCGCGAAGGCAAGCCACTGCAGATCAAGGCAACGCTGAAGGAACAGGCGCGTGCGGTCACCGGCGAGAGCCTGGACCCGCGGCTGACTGGTGCCACCTTCGTCGACCTGCCCGAGTCGCTGCGCCAGTCCGGTGTCGGCGGCGTGCTGGTCAGCGAGGTCAAGCGCGGCAGCCGCGCGGCCACCAACGGCCTGCAGCAGGGCGACATCATCACCGATGCCACGGTGGGCGAATTCGCCGACCTGGCCAGCTGGCGCGCCAACTTCCAGCAGCGCCCGCCGACCCTGGTGGTACGCGTGCTGCGCAACAATGGACAGCAGCAGGGCCAGCTCGTGATGCGCTGATCGCCCTGCCGTAACACCCCCTATACCCCGGCAATGCTATTGCTGTCAGTCCAGGTCGGCACCGCCGACTCCCGTTCCCCCATCGCAACAGGAGTGATTCGATGAGCCCCACCAATACCGAGAACCTGAAGGAACACCTGGGTGAAGCCGGTTCCCACCTGAAGCAGGCCGCCACGGCCGCCGGCGGTGCGATCAAGGGCGCAACCGGTGCCGCGACCGACGAACTGCGCATCGGCAAGGCCAACGTCAAGGCCGAACTGTCCGACAGCGCGCTGTCCGGCCTGGCCGCCGCCGAGTTCGGTGGTGCCGCTGCCAAGGAACAGGTCGACGCACTGATGGACAAGGGCAAGGACCTGATCGACAGCGCCGCCGAGTTGATCCGTGAGCGTCCGCTGGCCTCGTTCGGCGTCGCCTTCGCTGCCGGCTGGATCATCGCCAAGCTGGCCCGCGGCAGCAGCGACAAGTAAGCCGCGGCGTGAGCGAAGACAACGCGCAAGCCCCTGATCCGGCGGCCACCCCGCCGCTGGATGAGAGCATCCGCCAGGTCGGCGCGGCCGGTCGTGCCGCTGCCGATTCGGCCAAGCACACGCTGCGTTCGCTGCGCCGGTTGGCCTCGGCCGACTTCGCGCTGGCACGCAGCGCGTTCGGCCGTGCGCTGGCCTGGGCTGGCGTAGCGATCGTGTTCGGAGCGTCGGCCTGGTTGCTGATGGCCGCCACCCTCATCGCCCTGCTGCAGAGCTGGGGCCTGAGCTGGCTGCAGGCGCTGCTGATCACTTCGCTGCTGAGCCTGGCCGTCACCGGTTATGCGATCTGGCGGGTGTCCTACTTCTTCCACCACACCGGCATGCACGCTACCCGGCGCCAGCTGTCTCGCCTGGGCCTGTTCGACGAGCCCAGCGAAGACGACCCTGATGCCGGCGTGCAGCTCCCCGAGGGCAAGCCATGAAGTTCGGCGCGCTGCAACGGCGGGTAAAACGCTGCGAACAGGTGGTGACCGTGCGCCTGGGCGAAACCCAGGACCACTGGACCACGCTCAGCGACGTCTGGCGAAAGGGCTGGTCGCCGCTGCGCATCGTGGTGGTCGGCCTTGCCGGCGGCTTCATTGCCGGCAAGCTGGAAGTGCCAGGCAAGGTCAACGGTGCCCGCTGGCTGCAGATGGTGGGTTCGGTTTCGAACCTGTTCGCCAGCGCGCAGGCGGCGTTCGCCACGGCGATGGCAGCGCAGGCCGCAGCCACCGCCGACGACGCGGCCGAAGAAGCCGACGATGCCAGCGAACAGGCACAGGCGGCGGCCTCCGCTGCCGACGCACGGCCCGCACCGCGACCGGAACCCGAACCGGAACTGCGCGAACCGCGCCCGGCCGAAGCGGCCACCGAGCTGTCCGAACGTTGATCCACGGAATCCGCCGCGCCGATCGCGGCCGGCGGATAATGCGCTCCCCTTCCTGGTTGGTGCGTCGATGAGCGAGTCCCTCCTGTCCCCGTCACCGGCCGACCCCGAACAGCCCGACGCACCGCTGCCGCCTGCATCGCGCCCACGCGGGCCGATGTCGCTGGTGGTGCTGGCAACCCTGGCGGTGGGCTACACGCTGTGGGCCGCGCAGGACATCATCCTGCCGGTGCTGCTGGCGATGTTCTTCGCGCTGGTCGGCAACCCCATCCTGCGCCTGCTGCAGAAGCTGTGGATTCCACGCGCGCTGGGCGCCCTGCTGATCCTCGGCGCCGGCCTGGGCGTGACCGGTTCGCTGGCGGTGCAGCTGATCGGCCCGGCGATGGAGTGGGCACAGGAAGCCCCGCAGCAGCTGCGCAAGGTCGCGCGCCAGGTGCAGGACCTGACCAAGCCGGTGCAGCAGGCCAACCAGGCCGCAGAGAATTTCGCGCGTGTGGCCGGCGGTGACAGCAACCGCAAGGTGCAGGTGATCCGCACCCAGCTCGACGACCCGTACCGCATGCTGACCCGTGCGCCGCGGCTGGCCGCCTCGGTGCTGGCGGTGGTGCTGCTGACCCTGTTCTTCATGATCTACGGGCAGAACCTGCAGCGCGCGGCAATCGCCCTGTTCCCGAACCGCCAGCAACAACGCTTCACCAGCGACATCCTGCGTTCGATCGAGCGAGAGGTCTCGCGCTACGTGCTGACCATCAGCGTGATCAATACCCTGGTCGGGCTGGTGTTCGCCGGCGTGCTGATGCTGTTTGGCATCGGGCTGCAGGAAGCCCTGCTCTGGGGCACGGTGGCGGCGCTGCTGAATTTCGCCCCCTACGTGGGCCCGCTGATCGGCGTGGCACTGATGCTGCTGATGGGCTTCGTCGAATTCCGCGACCCGCTGCAGGCGCTGCTGCCGGCGGCCGCCTACCTGGCCCTGCATACCCTGGAGGGACAGATGGTGACCCCGATCGTGCTGGGCCGGCGCATGAAGCTGTCACCGCTGGTACTGATCCTGGCGCTGATGGTGTTCGGCTGGGCCTGGGGCATGATCGGGCTGCTGCTGGCGGTGCCGCTGCTGGTCTGCATCAAGCTGGTGCTGGCACGCCTGGACGGCATGCAGGGCTGGGCACGGCTGCTGGAATAACGGCATCAGTAAATGAAGGACGCAGATGGCGGAACCCGAAACTGGGACGAAGCGGCAGACTATGGCCCCCCTTTTTTCGGATGGATCCGTTCGGATGATCGATTTCGCTATGCGTTGCCTCGCCCTGGCCTGCCTTGCCGCTCCCGCGTTCGCCGCTACACCCCCGACTGCCGACCAGGCACGCACCCAGCTTGCCGACGCGGTTACCTGCAAGCGGCACCTCACGCCCAAGCAGTTCGACGCCATGGCCCGGCTGCTGGCACCGGCCCCGGCGCGGGCGCAGAACGGCGAATCCAGCGGCGAGTTCCGGTTGACCACGCCGCTGATGGTGCTGGGCCAGCCTGTGAACCGTCTGCAGTCGTATGACGGCGACAGCGGCGAGGACGGCATCGACAGTTTCACTGCGTACTTCAGCTCAGCGAGCGTCGAACAGATCGCGGCACTGGCGAAGATGTCCGACCCGGTGGCGGGCACCTATACGAAGGAAGTGGGCCGGCACAACCTGGACGTGCAGCAGTTCGATGGCCAGACCACCATCGCCTGCTCGTACAACCTGCGCTGACCCCGCCCTGCCCCAGCGCCCTCCGCCCGCCGCGCCGCATGAAAGCCCGCGCGGGCAGGGGTAGAATGGCGGGGTGAATTTTCCCGTCCAAGCCATCACCCTCGACCTTGACGACACGCTGTGGCCGTTCGCTCCGATCGGCGCCCGCATCGACCTGGTCCTGCACGAGTGGATGCACGAACACAGCCCCGCTACCGCCGCGATGTATCCAGTGGCGGCGATGCGCGAACTGCGCGAGCGCCTGTACCACGCCCATCCGCACCTCCATCACGACCTGAGCGCACTGCGCCGGCTGACCCTGCACGAAGCGCTGCACACCAGTGGTGCCAGCCTGGAGCTGCTGGAGCCGGCGTATGAAGTGTTCTTCGCCGCGCGCAACCAGGTCGAGTGCTACCCCGATGCGATCGATGCGCTGGCGCGGATTGCCGCGCGGGTGCCGGTGGCAGCGCTGAGCAACGGCAATGCCGATCTGGAGCGGATCGGCCTGGCCCATCATTTCGCCTTCCAGCTGGGCGCGCGCGAACACGGCGCGGCCAAGCCGGAGGCGAGCATCTTCCACGCCGCCTGCACCCGACTGGGTGTTGCGCCGGCGCAGGTCCTGCACGTTGGCGACCACGCCGAAATGGATGTGGCCGGAGCGATCGCCGCCGGCCTGCGCGGCTGCTGGATCAACCGCGAAGCAGCCACCTGGACCCATCCGCAACTGCAGCCGGACCTGCAGTTCGACACCCTCACCGGCCTGGCCGACTGGTTGGATGCCAACCTCGACGCTGCCGCACCCCGGAGTATCTGACGCATGAGCGAGATCACTGGTTTCACTGCCGACACCGCCGCAGCACTCCCGCTGTATGTGCTGGACCGCGAGCAGTTCGCGGCCTGGAAGGCCGGCCAGCCGGCCGCCACCCAGGCATGGCTGGCGTCGCAGGGCTTCACCGCCGGTGCCTTCACCACAGCGTTGCTGCCCGGCGCTGATGGCCTGGCCGGAGCGGTGATCGGTGTCGGTGATCGTGCCGATGCCTACAGCTATTCGCATGCCCCGCATGCCCTGCCGGAAGGCAGCGTGTGGCAGCTGGCCAGCGAACTGCCGGCCGCCGAACTGGCGCTGCTGCAGCTGGGCTGGGGCCTGGGCAGCTACCGCTTCGACCGCTATCGCAAGCGCCACCGTGCGCCGGCGCGCCTGGTGGCCGAGCCGACCGGCGAAGTGGCCGACCTGATCGCCGCCAGCCTGCGCGTGCGTGACTGGGTCAACACCCCGACCGAAGACATGGGTCCGCAGCAGCTGGAAGACGCCGCGCGCGCGCTGGCCGATGCGCACGGCGCGCAGGTCGAGGCGATCACCGGCGATGAGCTGCTGAAGCAGAACTTCCCGGCCATCCACGCCGTCGGTCGTGCCTCGCACCGCGCACCGCGCCTGGTCGTGCTGCGCTGGGGCAAGGACACCGATCCGGCACTGGTGCTGGTCGGCAAGGGCGTGTGCTTCGATACCGGCGGCCTGGACATCAAGCCGGCCGACGGCATGCGCAACATGAAGAAGGACATGGGCGGTGCGGCACACGCGCTGGCCCTGGCCGGCCTGGTGATGGCGCGCGGCCTGCCGGTGCGGCTGACCCTGCTGGTGCCGGCAGTGGAAAACGCGATCGGACCGGATGCCTTCCGCCCGGGCGAAGTGATCGCCACCCGCAAGGGCCTGAGCGTGGAGATCGACAACACTGACGCCGAAGGCCGCGTGATCCTGTGCGATGCACTGACCTTCGCCAGCGAGCAGAAACCGGACCTGGTGCTGGACTTCGCCACGCTCACCGGCGCCGCGCGCATTGCGCTGGGCCCGGACCTGCCGGCGCTCTTCAGCAACGACGACAGCGTGGCCCAGCAGTGGCTGCAGGCCGGCGACGCGACACGCGACCCGGTCTGGCGCATGCCGCTGTGGCGCCCCTACCTGCGTTACCTGAGCAGCGGCATCGCCGACCTGGCCAACGCCGGTTCGCGCATGGCCGGCTCGGTGACCGCCGCGCTGTACCTGGAGCGTTTCCTGGAAGACGGCCAGCGCTGGGCGCACCTGGACGTGTACGCCTGGAACGACGGCGAACGCCCGGGCCGTCCGGCCGGCGGTGAAGCACTGGCGCTGCGTTCGGCGTGGGCGATGCTGAAGCAGCGCTACAGCTGATCGGGTGGGTGCCGACCGTTGGTCGGCACGCCCTCCCCGGCAAATCTGACGAAAAATTGAATTTCGGCCCCGGCCGGGTTCTGCGAGGATGTGTGGGTCGACCACCCACACGCTCCGTGAAGGCAGGACTCCGACCATGTCGCTCTTCCGCTACACCCGCGCTGGCCAGACGCCGGGCGCACCGCGCAGGCATTCGCCGCTGCCCTGGATCGCACTGATCGCACTCATTCTGGGTGCGGTGGCGCTGGCCTTCGCCTGGCTGGCCGGCTGGATCGGCGACCGCCTGACCGCGCAGCGCTTCACCGACACCATCGAAGCCACCGGCCCGGCCCATCCGGGCTTCCGACGCGCGCACAGCAAGGGCATCTGCGTAAGCGGTTGGTTCGAACCCAGTGCGCAGGCCCCTACCCTGTCCAGCGCCCGCGTGTTCTCGCAGTCGCGCGTACCGGTGATGGGCCGCCTGTCGATCGGCGGCGGTGACCCCTACGGCGCCGACAACACCGCACGCGTGCGCAGCCTCGCGGTGCAGATGGTCAGCGATGACGGCCAGGAATGGCGGATGGCGATGAACAGCTTCCCGTTCTTCGCCGTACCCAACGCCGAGGCGTTCTACGCGCAGACACGCGCCTCCATTCCGGACCCCGCCACCGGCAAGCCCGACCCGCAGAAGATGGCTGCAGTGCTGGCGAAGTACCCCAGTGCACAGGCGTTCCAGCAGTGGGCCAAGACGGCACCGTGGACCAGCAGCTGGGCCGACACCACCTTCAACAGCGTCAACAGCTTCTGGTTCACCAACGCGCAGGGCCAGAAGCGCGCGGTGCGCTGGCGCTGGCAGCCGCAGGCACCGGTGGTGGAGATGGATGCGGAAACGCGCAAGCAGGCCAGCGTCGATTTCCTCAGCCAGGAACTGCAGCAGCGCCTGGCCAGCGGCCCGGTGCGCTGGAACCTGGTCGTGACCACCGCCGAGCCTGGCGATGCCATCGATGATCCGTCGGTACCGTGGCCCGAATCGCGTGATCAGGTGGTGGCCGGCGTACTCAGCCTGGACCGCATGCAGTCGCAGGAACAAGGCGCGTGCGGCCAGATCAACTTCGATCCGCTGATCCTGCCCAGTGGCGTGCGTGGCAGTGACGATCCGATCCTGGCGGCCCGCTCCGCCGTGTATTCGCAGTCCTTCAACCGCCGCGAACGCGAGCGCGCCAGCGGCAACGTCGAGCAACCGAAGGAGGCCGCACGATGAACACCGGCAACGGCCACTTCAACCTGCTGGCGCGGGTGCTGCACTGGTCCATGGCGCTGATGATCATCGCCATGCTGTTCGTCGGCGTGACCATGGTCGCCTCGTTGCACCTGCGGCCGATGCTGATCGACCTGCACCGCCCACTGGGTATCGCCATCGGCGTACTGGTGCTGCTGCGCCTGTACAACCGCCTGCGCCACCGCCCGCCGCCGCTGCCTTCCGACCTGCCCGCCTGGCAGGTGCTGGCAGCAAAGGCCTCGCACTGGATGTTGTACGCGCTGATGCTGGCGATGCCGCTGATCGGCTGGGCGATGCTGTCGGCTGGCGGCTACCCGATCGTGCTGTGGGGCGGCCTGCATCTGCCGCCGATCGTGCCACACACCCCGGCGCTGTACGCCGCGTTGCGCAATGCGCACAGCCTGCTGGCGTATGTGTTGTTCGCCACGGTACTGATGCATGTGGGTGCGGCGCTGTTCCACCTGTGGGTGCGGCGGGATGGCGTGTTCCAGGCGATGGCGCGCGGGAAGGA
This sequence comes from Stenotrophomonas maltophilia, assembly GCF_002138415.1. NCBI lineage: Bacteria > Pseudomonadati > Pseudomonadota > Gammaproteobacteria > Lysobacterales > Lysobacteraceae > Stenotrophomonas > Stenotrophomonas maltophilia. The sequence continues at coordinate 295,006 of NZ_CP015612.1, read as the reverse complement.
TTGAGCGGGTTCGCCGGGTGTTCCCGGCGGATCGTTTCCGCGACCGCGGAGGGGGTGTTACTTTCTTTGCTCGTGCAAAGAAAGTAACCAAAGAAACACGCCGCCAGGTCGCGAGCCGGCGCTGCGCGCCGGTGCCCTGCGCTTCTCGGTGAAACAGGGGACGGCGCCGAACTCGCTGCGCTCAGACATCGGCGCCTCTTCGCCCCTGATTCCCCTGCGATGCTCGGCTCGCTCAAGGCGGACCCAAGGTCAAATGCCACAGCTGCACCCAGTAGATCCACGCCATGCGTGGATGCCGTTGCCGTTGACCTTGACCTTCCAGTCCGCCTTCAAGCGAGCCGAGCACCGCAGGTCCGGCGAGGGCGAAGAGGTGCGGGTGTCTGAGCGCAGCGAGTTCCCGCACCGTCCCTCGACGGACCGAGGAGCGCAGGGCACCGGCGTGCGAAGCGCGCCGGCTCGCGGCCGGCGGAGCGTTTCTTTGGTTACTTTCTTTGCGCGCAAAGAAAGTGACACCCCTCCGCGGTCGCGGAAATGATCCGCTACAACCACCCCTTCTGCCGCGCCAGCCGGTACGCCTCGATGCGATTGGCCACGCCCAGCTTGCCGATGCACTCGGACAGGTAATTGCGCACCGTACCGTGCGACAACCCGAGCTGCTCGGCGATCTCGCTGGCGGTGCGGCCCTCGCCCGCCAGCCGCAGCACGCGGCGTTCGCGGTCGGTGAGCGGGTCAGCCTGCGACCAGGCGTCCAGCGCCAACTGCGGGTCGATCGCGCGGATGCCCTGCTTCACCTTGCGCAGTGCATCGGCCAGGTTCTCGGCCGGTGCGTCCTTCAGCAGGTAGCCCAGCACGCCCGCTTCCAACGCGCGGCGCAGGAAGCCGGCACGGGCGAAGGTGGTCACGATCACCACCTTGATCGGCAGTTCCTGGCGGGCGATGCGCTGCGCCAGTTCCAGACCGGACAGGCCAGGCATCTCGATGTCGGTGACCAGGATGTCCGGTTGCAGCTGCTGCAGCATCCGCCACGCGGTTTCGCCATCGGCGGCGCTGCCCAGCACCTCGATATCCGGCTCCAGGCTCAGCAGCGCCGACAGTGCGCCGCGTACCATCGCCTGGTCTTCAGCCAGCAGGATGCGGATCATGCCGGCCCTCCCTGTGCCAGCGATGCCGGGGAAAGCGGCATGGTGGCGGCCCCCAAGGGCACGCGCACTGTCAGCAGCGTGCCTTCGCCACGGGGCGACTGCAGCGTCAGCTGGCCACCCAGCGCCGCCGCACGTTCGCGCATACCGCACAGTCCATTGCCCTCGGCCTGCACGCCACCGCGGCCGTCATCGCGTATCTGCATCGCCAACTGTCGGTCCTCCAGCATGAAATCCACCTGCACCCGGGTCGCCTGCGCATGGCGCACGATGTTGGTGGCCGCCTCGCGCAGTACCAGCGCCAGTCCACGTTCCACGTCCACCGGCATCGGCGGTGGCGTCGTGTACTGCAGGTGCACCTGCTGGCATTCCAGCAGCAGACGGGCAGACGCCAGTTCGCCGGCCAGGTCACTGGCACGGATGCCGGTCACCGCGCTGCGCACCTGTGCCAGCGCTTCGCGGGCGATGGCCTCGGCCTCACCGATCTCCTGCCGTGCACGCGCGTCATCGCGGTCGTACAGCTTGCGCGCCAGTTCCAGCTTCAGCGTGATCAGCGACAGCGTATGGCCCAGCAGGTCGTGCAGGTCGCGGCCGATGCGTTCGCGCTCGGCAGTTGTCGCCAGCCGCCGTACTTCGTCCTGCGACAGCTGCAGGGCAACGTCGCGCTGCTGGCTCAAGGCCTCCACGTTCACCACCAGCCCGACAATGAACGACACTGCCGGCATCCACACCATGGCTTGCCACGGATAGCCGAAGTAGAGCGCAGCACCGCAGAACAACAGGTTCAGGCCGGTGAGCTGCAACAGGTACACCCACCAGCCGCCACGGCTGCTCATGCGGATCATCACGCAACCGAACACGAAGTAGCTCAGTCCCGACGGATACCACGGCAGCAGCACCAGGGCCATCAGGATCATGCCTAGCGCATAGCGCCATGCGTGGTGCCGTGGCGCCAGCATCACCTTCGCATAGAGCAGCAGGAACAGCGGATAGCTGGCCACGGTCAGCAGCAGCCAGCTCACCGTGAAGCCATTGCCGAGCACCGGGGTAAGGAAGATCCAGACCGACCACAGCAGGTGGATCGCACCACTCCAGGGCGACTTGCCACGCCTCAGCAGGTCGGCCACCGCCGAGTCCGGTGCGGGGCGCAGCAGGGACGCAAGCCAGCTCGACGACACGGGAGGATCCAGGCGGGGACGAACGCTGCCGATCATGCCAGTTCAGCCGATCCGGCGCAGGCGGCGGCGCGCCAGCAGCAGCGCCACCACCGTGACCGCCAGCAGCACCAGCAGATGACCCCCGATGTTGCCCGCCGACGGCAGCCCGACCACCGGCAGCGCCAGCTGCGCCAGGTGCCAGGTCGGCCACAGCGGTGCCATCGTCGAGAACAGCGCAGGCAGCGCCGACAGCGGCAACCACAGGCCGGACAGCAGGGCCAACGGCAGGTAGACCAGGTTGACCATCGCCGGTGCCGCGCTGGCACTGACATGGCTGCCGATCAGCAGGCCGATCGCCCCCAGCGGCAGTGCGGCCAGTCCCGCCACCGCCATCAGCTGCAGCACCTGCAGCGCATGCAGCTGTACGCCACCGAACACGTGTGCCACACCGATCAACAGCGAAGCTACCAGCAGCGCGAACATCACGGCCATCGCCAGCCGCGCTAGCAGCGGCGCCGCAGCAGGCATCGGCAGTGCGCGCTTGAGGGTCAGCAGGCCGCCTTCGCGGTCCAGCGCCAGCTGCACGCCGAAGCCGAACAGGGCCGGGGCCATCGCACCGAACACGCAGTAGGTGGCCAGCAGGTACAGCGGCGCATGACCACGCCCCAGCAGCACGCCGAACAGCAGATAGAACAGCACCGGGAACAGCAGCGAGGGCACCGCGAACGCCGGCGTGCGCCAGGCACGGCGCAGTTCGGCCACCAGCTCGGCGCGGTACGGGCGCAGTACCTGTCGCCAGGCAGATGCCGGCGCGGGCGTGGTGCCGGTACGGGTCATCGTGTTCATGCGGCCTCCCGGGTCATGTCGAGGAAGGCGTCGGCCAGCGCCGCGCCCTGTACTTCCAGTTCGCGCAGCTGCGCATCGGCGGCCAGCAGGCGGGCCACCACCGGCTCGGCCGGGCTTGCCAGCAACTGCAGGTGTTCACCGTCACGCTGTACCTCCTGCACGCCCGGCCACTGCTGTACGTCCTCAATGGGCAACCTGCTGCGGCAACGAATCCGGCGCGGCCGGTCGGCCAGGCGCAGCTCGCTCAGCGGGGCATCGGCCAATACCCGGCCCTGCTCCAGCACCACCACCTGCTGCGCCAGTGCCTCGGCCTCCTCCAGGTAGTGGGTAGTCAGCAGCACACCGCAGCCTTCGGCCACCAGCTGCCGGATCGCCTGCCACATCGCCTGCCGCGCCTGGATGTCCAGGCCGGTGGTGGGCTCATCCAGGAACAGCACGCGTGGGCGGCCACACAGGGCGATGGCGAACTGCACGGCACGCTGCTGGCCGCCGGACAGCTGGCCATAGCGACGGCGCGCCAGCGCCTGCAGGCCAGCGCGCTGCAGCACCTCCTGCAACGGCACCGGGTCGGGATAGCAGGCGCTGGCCTGCGCCACCAGTTCGTCCACCTGCAGCATCGGCGGCAGGCTGGTGCTCTGCAGCATCACGCCCAGGCCGAGGCGGCTGCTGCGCTGCTGCGGGTCACCGCCGAGCAGCTCGACCTGTCCGGCATCGGCGCGGCGCAGACCCAACAGCACGCTGATCGCGGTACTCTTGCCGGCACCGTTGCGGCCCAGCAGCGCCAGCACCTGGCCAGCGCGGACCTGCAGGTCGATGCCATGCAGGGCGGTATGGTCGCTATAGCGCACCTGCACCTGCTGCAGGCGGGCCAGCGACGGGGCGATCGGATCCATGGGCGGTACCGGTAGCGGGGACGTTGCCATCCTGTGCCGCCGTGGTCACATTTCGCAGTTGCCGCCGTCAGTGTCATCGGGTGACAGCTGTCACTGCCGTCATCGCCGTACCTGCCCTCATGCTGTGCCGCACGCTCCACCGCCGGAACCGCCGTCGTCTGCCCTTCCGGCCACACCCGCCCGAACGCCTGTGATGGAACGAATGAACGCTTCTGCCGAGCTGTTGAAGGAACTCCGTATCGACCGCAAATCGCCGCCGCCCGCCTCCGGTGGTGGCAGCAATGGCGGTGGCCGCCGTTGGTTGTGGATCGCGATCATCGTGGTCGTGCTGCTGATCGCCGCCGCCGTCGCCTTCCTGTTCGGCCGCGCACCGGCTATAGAGGTGGAAACCGCGCCCGCGGTGGCCATCCAGCAGGGCAGCGCCAGCAGTTCGGTGCTCGACGCCAGCGGCTATGTAGTCGCGCGACGCATGGCCACGGTCTCGGCCAAGATCACCGGCAAGGTGCGCGAGGTGATGATCGAGGAAGGCATGCGCGTGGAGCAGGGCCAGATCATGGCCACGCTGGACCCGATCGATGCCGACGCGCAGCGCAGCCTGTATGCCTCGCAGCTGCAGGCCGCACGCAGCCAGGTGGCCGGGCTGGAGGCACAGCAGAAGCAGGCCACCGCCGAAGCCAGCCGCCTGCAGGCACTGGTCGGCCAACAGTTGGTGTCGCGCTCGCAGTACGACCAGGCCGTGGCCCAGCGCGACAGCCTGCGTGCCCAGCTGGACACCGCGCAGCGCAACGTCAAGGTTGCCCACGACCAGCTGGCGATCGCCGACCTCGGCGTGGACAACAACATCGTGCGCGCGCCGTTCTCCGGCGTGGTCACCGCCAAGGCCGCGCAACCGGGTGAGATCGTCTCGCCGCTGTCGGCGGGCGGCGGCTTCACCCGTACCGGCATTGGCACCATCGTCGACATGGACTCGCTGGAGATCGAAGTCGAGGTCGGCGAGGCCTTCATCGGCCGCGTGCAGCCGAAGATGCCGGTGGAAGCCACGCTCAACGCCTATCCGGAGTGGAAGATTCCGGGGGAGGTGATCGCCATCATCCCCACCGCCGACCGCGGCAAGGCCACGGTGAAGGTACGCGTGGCGCTGAAGGTGAAGGACCCGCGCATCGTGCCGGAGATGGGCGTGCGGGTCAGCTTCCTGGAACAGGCACAGCCGCAGGCGGCCACCAAGCCGCAGGGCGTGCGCGTGCCGGGTGGCGCCGTGGTCCAGCGCGAGGGTGCCTCGGTGGCCTTCGTGCTGGGTGACGAGAGCCGCGTGCAGCAGCGCTCGGTCGAGGCCGGCCAGGCGATGGGCAAGGACCGCCAGATCCTCAAGGGCGTGAGCGCGGGTGAATCGGTGGTGGTGAACCCGCCGGACACGCTGCGCGATGGCGCCAAGGTGCAACAGAAACAAGCGCAGTAACGGCCTGGCGCCCACGGGCGCCGCCGGCAGCACCGCTCGACGCACGCCTGCGCCCGCCGCCGTGGCGCTTCCCCGTTTCCCGCCTTCCGTGGAGAACCACCCATGTCGACCCTGGTTTCACTGCGCAACATCACCAAGACCTACCAGCGTGGCCCCGAGAAAGTGCAGGTGTTGCACGGCATCGACCTGGACATCGCCAGCGGCGACTTCGTCGCACTGATGGGGCCGTCCGGCTCGGGCAAGACGACCCTGCTCAACCTGATCGGTGGCCTGGACAACCCCAGCGGCGGCGAGATCAGCATCGAAGGCGAGCGCATCGACCAGATGAGCGGAGGCCAGCTGTCGACCTGGCGCAGCCACCACGTCGGCTTCGTGTTCCAGTTCTACAACCTGATGCCGATGCTGACCGCGCAGAAGAACGTGGAACTGCCGCTGCTGCTGACCCACCTCAATGCCGCGCAGCGCCGCCGCAACGCGGAGATCGCGCTGACCCTGGTCGGCCTGGCCGATCGCCGCAGCCACCGCCCGAATGAACTGTCCGGCGGCCAGCAGCAGCGCGTGGCGATCGCCCGGGCGATCGTCTCCGACCCGACCTTCCTGATCTGCGACGAACCCACCGGCGACCTCGACCGCCAGTCCGCCGAGGAGATCCTCGGCTTGCTGCAGCAGCTCAACCGCGAACACGGCAAGACCATCATCATGGTCACCCATGACCCGAAGGCCGCCGAGTACGCCACCCACACGGTGCACCTGGACAAGGGCGAGCTGGCCGACGCGCCGCTGGCCCACTGACGGAGGCCACGGCGATGAAATACTTCTCGTTGGTGTGGGCGCAGCTGTTCCGCAGCCGCACCCGTACATTGCTGACCCTGCTTTCGGTGGTGGCCGCATTCCTGCTGTTCGGCATGCTCGATTCGGTGCGTGTGGCATTCACCTCCGGCGGCAGCGTGGAAGGCGCCAACCGGCTGGTGGTCGCTTCGCGGCTGTCGATCACCCAGTCGCTGCCGATCCGCCTTGAAGCGCAGGTGCGGCAGGTGGCGGGCGTGCGCGACGTGGCCTATGGCATGTGGTTCGGCGGCATCTACCAGGACCCGAAGAACTTCTTCCCGAACTTCTCGGTGTCACCCAACTACTTCGATGTCTACCGCGAGCTGCAGATCGATCCGGCACAGCTGGAGGACTGGAAGCAGACCCGCACCGGTGCCATCGTCGGCGAAACCCTGGCCAAGCAGTTCGGCTGGAAGATCGGCGACACCATCCCGCTGCAGGCCACCATCTTCCCGCGGGGCGGCAGCAACGACTGGCCACTGGAACTGAAGGGCATCTACCGTTCCAAGGACCGTGCCCTGGCGGCCAACGAAGAACGCCAGTTGATGATGAACTGGAAGTACTTCGATGAATCCAACGACTACATCAAGAACCAGGTGAGCTGGTACACGGTGACGCTGGACAACCCTGACCAGTCCTCGCGGGTGGCGCAGGCCATCGATGCGATCTCGGCCAACTCCGACCACGAGACCAAGACCCAGACCGAATCGGCGTTCCAGCAGGCCTTCGTCAAGCAGTTCGCAGACATCGGCATGATCGTCACTTCGATCATGGGCGCGGTGTTCTTCACCCTGCTGCTGCTGACCGGCAACACCATGGCACAGGCGGTGCGCGAGCGCGTGCCCGAACTGGCCACGCTGAAGACGCTGGGCTTCAAGGACAGCACCGTGCTGACCCTGGTGATGGTGGAGTCGGTGCTGCTGATCGGCCTCGGCGGCCTGATCGGCATGGGCCTGGCCGCGCTGATCCTGCCGGCGATCGGCCCGAAGAGCATGGGCATGCTGCCGCCACACGTACCGACGCCGACCTGGCTGATGGGGCTGGGCCTGATCGTGGTGATCGGCATCATCGTCGGGTTGCTGCCCGCGCTGCGTGCCAAGCGCCTGAAGATCGTCGACGCACTGGCCGGCCGCTGAGGAGGACACCGACATGTTCAAGAGCAAACTCAAGAAGTGGCTGGGCAACGGCGTGACGGTGCTGCTGCTGGTGATCGGCCTGGTGCTGTGGATCAGCCTGCCGTGGGTCGGCGTGCTGGCCGTGGCCGTGCTGGTGGCACTGTGGCTGCTGCTGACCCGCGGCGGGCGACTGGCACTGGCCGCCACCCGCATCGGCGTGGCCAGTCTGCCGCAGCGCTGGGGCGCGTCCTCGGTGATCGTGGTCGGCATCGCCGGTGTGGTCGGCGTGCTGGTGGCGATGCTGGCGATGGGCGAAGGCTTCCAGGCCACGCTCAACAACACCGGCGATGACACCACCGCCATCGTGCTGCGCGGCGGCTCGCAGGCCGAAACCAACTCGGTCATCACCCGCGAACAGGTGCCGACGCTGTCCACCCTGCCCGGCATCAGCCGCGATGCCGAAGGCCGGCCGCTGCTGTCACCGGAGCTGTCGCAGGTGGTCAACCTGGTGTCGAAGTCCGATGGCACCGATGTCAACGCGCAGTTCCGCGGCGTCGGCCCGCAGGCGTGGGCGGTGCATGACAAGGTCAAGATCGTCGAAGGCCGCAAGTTCGCCACAGGCCTGCGCGAGATCGTGGTCGGCCAGGGCGCCAAGGGCCAGTTCCGCGATCTGGACGTTGGCAAGACGCTGACGCTGGGCAACCAGACCTGGACCGTGGTGGGTGTGTTTGCCACCGGCGATGCGCATGATTCGGAACTGTGGACCGATGCCGATACGCTGGCCACCACCTACCAGCGCAGTGCCTGGCAGTCGATCAGCGTGCGCACCGATGGCAAGGCCGGCTTCGAGCAGTTCAAGGCCGCCGTCGCCGCCGACCCGCGCCTGAAACTGGACGTGGAAACCACCCGCGTCTACTACAGCAAGCAGGGCGGCGGGCTGACCAAGCTGATCGACATCCTGGGCAAGGTGATCGGCACGATCATGGCGGTGGGTGCGGTGTTCGGCGCGCTCAACACCATGTACGCGGCAGTGGCCACGCGCGCCCGCGAGATCGCCACCATGCGTGCGATCGGCTTCCGCGGCCTGCCGGTGGTGACGGCGGTGATGCTGGAGACGATGCTGCTGGCCCTGCTCGGCGGCCTGCTCGGTTGCGCAGTGGCGTGGCTGCTGTTCAATGGCTACAGCGTGTCCACCATCGGCAGCAACTTCAGCGCAGTGGTGTTCAAGTTCCACGTATCGCCGGAACTACTGTGGACCGGACTGAAATGGGCATTGGGCATCGGCCTGGTCGGCGGCCTGTTCCCGGCGCTGCGCGCGGCACGTTTGCCGATCACCACGGCGCTGCGCGAAACCTGAGCATTTCGCAGCGATACAACGCGCATCACGCAGGGGGACGGAGCGAAGGCTCCGTCCCTTTCTCGTTGGGGGGGGCGATCCGGGTGCAGTAGATCCACGCCATGCGTGGATGGATGCCTGCGCATATGCGCTTCTACAGATTGCGGTAAATCCGCCGCTATCGATGCCTCTGCCCATCGTCAACGCAGCGCGCGTGACGTTGCGCACATCACATCTGTGGATTGTTGGTTGCGATTCATTTTCGCGCCCATCGGCGGCGCAGCGACAAACAGTTACGAATGGAAACACTCTAGAATCGCGCCCCCCACGTTGGTTTGCAGCACCCCACGCGCCCATAGAACGGGCGCTTGTTTTTCCTGAAACACGAGATTTCACGGATGTCCCTGAAAACCACTCCGCTGCGCAACGCGATCGTCATCGCGCTGGCTGCCAGCTGCACCACCCCCGCCTTCGCACAGAGCGCCGGCGATACCCCGACCAACCTCGATCGCATCGAAATCACCGGCTCGCGCATCCGCCAGGCCAGTGTCGAAACCGCACAACCGGTGGTCGCGCTCAGCCGCGCCGAGATCGAGAAGAAGGGCTACGTCAACGTTGCCGACATCCTGCAGGATGTCACCGCAGCCGGCGCACCGAGCCTGAGCCGCTCCTCGTCGCTGAGCTCTTCGCGCGACTTCGGCGGCATGTACGTCAGCCTGCGCAACCTCGGCCCGGAACGCAGCCTGGTGCTGATCGACGGCCGCCGCATGGGCGTCAGCGCCGGCGGTTACTCCGACCTGGCGTCGATTCCGTCAGCCATCGTCGAGCGCGTGGAAGTGCTGACCGACGGTGCATCCGCGCTGTATGGCTCGGACGCCATCGCCGGCGTGGTCAACATCATCACCCGCAAGAATTTCGATGGTGGCGAAGCCAGCGTCTACGTTGGCCAGTACGGTGAAGGCGACGGCCAGAAGCGTTCCTACAGCGCGACCTTCGGCAAGACCTTCGACCGCGGCTGGTTCAGCGTTGGCGCCGAGCGCACCAAGGAAGACGAGATTCTCGGCAAGGACCGCGAGTTCAGCCGCTACCCGGGTGGCCCGCGCCACGCCGATGACGTCGACGCGCTGAGCCCGACCACCCAGTGGGGTACCGTCACCGTCGGCGGCAAGCCGCTGACCGTGGGCCCCGGCGGTGATCCAGGCAAGGCAGGCAACTTCCACACGCCGAACCCGGCTGATGGTGCCAACGCCAAGTCCAACATGAGCCTGCTGAGCGGTCTGGAGCGCACGTCGGTGTTCGCCAACGGTGGTTTCTCGATCACCGACAACCTGCGCATCGTGGCCGACGCGCTGTACAGCAAGCGCGAGTCGACCAAGCACCTGGCAGGCTACCCGTACTCGGTCTCGGCCGCACAGGCACGCAATGGCACCCGTGCTGCCCTGTCCAAGGACAGCACCTTCAACAATTGGGGCCAGGACGTGCTGTTCTCGCACCGCACCGAGGAACTGCCGCGCGGCACCGAGAACACGCTGGAAACCAAGCGTGCCAGCCTCGGCCTGGAAGGCAGCTTCGAAACCGGTTCGCGCTACTGGGACTGGAACGTCAGCTACATGTACAACCGCAATGAAGGCGAGCGCGTTGGCACCGGCAGCCTGTACCAGCCGCACGTCAATCAGGCCGTCGGCCCGTCCTTCATGGATGGCACCGTGGCGCGCTGCGGCACGCCGGGTGCAGTGATTGCCGGCTGCGTGCCGTGGAACCCGGCCGCACCGATGGGCTATACGGGCCCGGGCTCGCTGAGCAACCAGGACGTGCAGGACTACCTGTTCACCCGTTTCGTCGACAAGATGCGCAGCACCACCAAGGTGGCCAGCGCCAACATCTCCGGCTCGCTGTTCACCCTGCCGGCCGGTGACATCATGGGTGCGATGGGCTTCGAGCACCGCAGCGAGGAAGCCAGCTACACCCCGGACCTGATGGTGCAGAAGGGCCAGATCGCCGGCACCACCGGCCAGCCGACCCGTGGCGATTACTCGCTCAACGAGGTCTACCTGGAAATGCAGGTGCCGCTGCTGGCCGACATGCCGTTCGCACGCGAACTGTCGTTGGACCTGGCCGGTCGCTACACCGACTACAACACCTTCGGTTCGACCACCAACAGCAAGTTCGGCCTGAAGTGGAAGCCGATCGACAGCCTGCTGGTGCGCGCGACCTACGGTACCGGCTTCCGTGCTCCCACCGTGGATGACCTCTACGGCGGCGCGGTGTCCAGCCGTGATTCGTTCACCGACCCGTGTGATTCCAAGTTCGGTATCGCCGCCAGCAGCGCCACCGTGGCAGCTCGCTGCCAGGCGCTGAACGTGCCGGCGAACTTCCGCCAGCAGACCGGCTCGGATGGCAATGTCGCCAACCGTCCGGGCCAGCAGGCCACCTCCGATTTCAACTCCGGTTCCAACCCGGAACTGAAGCCGGAAACCGCCAAGACCTGGACCGTGGGCCTGGTTTACAGCCCGGACTTCGTGCAGGGCCTGGACATCAGCCTGGACTGGTGGAAGATCCGCATCGACAACGCCATCGTCGGCGAGTCGGCCACCGACATCCTCAACCAGTGCTATGTGCAGGGTGTGGATTCGGCCTGCGGCCGCTTCACCCGTTCCACTGCTGCGGCCACCCGTGGCCAGGTGACTGCGCTGGATCGCTCGCTGGTCAATGCCGGTTACCGCGAAACCGCCGGCTATGACATCGGCGTGCGCTACCGCCTGCCGGAAACCGCATACGGCAAGTTCGCCATCAACTGGAACACCACCTACACCGACTACCTGGAACAGCGCAACGACAGCGCCGCCACCACCCCGGTGGAGCAGCGCGTGGGCTGGGCCGGTGACTTCCGCGTGCGCTCGACCGTCAACCTGGACTGGCAGTACGGCAACCTGGGCATCGGCTGGACCGCGCGTTACTACTCCGGCATGAAGGAAGCCTGTTCGTATGATCTGGGCGGTGGCCCGGACTGCAACATGGCCGACTTCGTTTCGCCGTATACCGATGCACAGCCGAGCCGCAAGGTGGGTTCCAACACCTTCCACGACCTGCAGGTGCGTTACAGCCTGCCGTGGGATGGCACCGTGTCGCTGGGCGTGAACAACGTGTTCAACCACCAGGGTCCGATCATGTACAGCCAGCCGAACAGCAGCTTCACCTACTACGGTGGCTTCGACATCGGCCGCTTCATGTACATGAAGTACCAGCAGCGCTTCTAAGCCTGCAACCGCGTTCCCGCCACGGCCATCCCTCTCTCCTGGCCGTGGATGGAAGCAGAACGGCGCCCCTCGGGGCGCCGTTCTTTTTTTTCGGGAAGCGGGGTCGGATCCCTTCGCCCCGCGAAGGGCCGTGACCCCGTTCCATGCGACTCCGCCCCGGTCAGCGCCTCGCGGCGCGCATCGTGCGGATGTTGTCGCCGACAAACAGCACCAGGCCGGCCCAGATCGCGGCAAAGCCGATCGCCTTGGCGGTGTCGAACGCTTCATGGAAGAAGAACACACCCAGCAGCAGCTGCAGGCTCGGCGCGATGTACTGCAGGATGCCGACCAGCGACAGCGGAATGCGCTTCACGCCGTAGGCGAAGCCGATCAGCGGCACGGCGGTGACGGCGCCGCCGAAGATCAGCAGCAGGTCGTTGCGCCAGCCCCAGCCATGGAAGAACGCACCGCCGTGGCCGTTCTCGGCCCAGATCGCAAACGCCAGCGCCGGCAGGAACAGGTACATGCTCTCCACGCCCAGACCGGCCACCGGGTCGACCGAAACCAGCTTGCGCAGCAGGCCATACAGGCCGAACGAACAGGCCAGGCCCAGTGCGATCCACGGCGGCGTGCCGGCGTCGATGGTCAGCCAGGCCACGCCCACCGCCGCCATCGCCACCGCCACCCACTGCAGCCGGCGCAGGCGTTCCTTCAGCACCAGCACGCCCAGCAGCACGTTCACCAACGGGTTGATGAAGTAGCCCAGGCTGGTCTCGATGACATGGCCGGCGTTGACCGCCCAGATGTACAGGCCCCAGTTGAAGGCGATGGTCAGGCTCGACACCAGCAGGATCGGCAGCGCGCGCGGCTGCGCGGCGATCTTCTGCCACCAGCCCAGGCGCGAGCTGATCAGCAGCCAGCCCAGCACCAGCACGGTGCTCCAGATGATGCGGTGGGCGATGATCTGGAACGAAGGCACCTCGTTGAGCAGGTGCCAGTACACCGGCACCAGGCCCCAGATCACGAAGGTGGACGCGGTGACCAGCAGGCCCCGGCGTTGTTCTTTCTCGTCCATGCTCATTTCTTTCTCGTCCTTGCCATCGTCAGTACCACCACACCCAGAAGAATCACCGCCATCGCCAGCAGGTCGCGCCAGCCGAAACGTTCACCGTTGAGCAGTGCGCCCAGCAGCACCGCAATCACCGGATTGACGTACGCGTAGCTGCCCGCCAGCGCCGGGCGCACGTTCTGCAGCAGCCACACGTAGGCGGTGAACGCGACGATGGAGCCGAACACGCACAGGTAGGCCATCGCCAGCAGGCCGCCGGTGTCGGGCAATGTGGTCGGGCGCTCGCCCACCGCCAGGCCGATCAGCACCAGCAGCACGCCGCCGCAGACCATCTGCCCGGCCGCGGTCATGAACGGGCCTGGCAGGTCCAGCCCACGCGCCCACACCGAACCGAAGGCCCAGCCGATCGGCGCGATCAGCAGCAGCACCAGCCCGGTCGGCGAGGCGGTCAGGCTGCTGCCGGCATTGAGCCAGACCACGCCGAGGAAGCCGATGGCGATGCCCAGCCACTCACCGCGGCTGGCATGCTGGCCGCGCAGCGCCGAAAACAGCGCCATCCACAGCGGCACCGAAGCCACCGCCGTGGCGGCCAGGCCCGAGGACACCTCGCGTTCGGCCAGCACCACCATGCCGTTGCCCAGCACCAGCATGGTCACGCCCATGATGACCAGGTTGCGCCACTGCCGCAGAGTCGGGTTCGGCAGCTTCCAGAACAGGCGCAGGGCCAGGAACATCAGGCCACCGGCAATGATGAAGCGGCTGCCGGAGACCATCGTCAGCGGCAGCGCGCCGCCGTGCAGGGCCTTGGCGATACCCAGGTAGGTCGAGCCCCAGACCACGTAGACCAGCAGCAGCGCCAACGCGACAAGGCCACCCCGGGGGGCAGCCGCAGACGGAACAGGGGGAGCCGACATGACGCACCAGAGGGGCCGGGGGAACGCGGATTCTAGGACGTTCGGCCGGCTGAAATAACCCCGGTTTTCAACACACTGCAACGCGGATGGGCAATCTTCCCGGATGCCGGACGCGAAAGGGCGTACGACGATTTAGCTATAGGCCCGTCCGGCGCCCGCTGTCACCCTGTCCGGTCCCATTCCCCGCCCGCTCGTTCGGCACCCGGCGTTGACGTGGGATGCATTACCTAGGAGGCTGGCCGCAAGCGCCCCGCGCGCGGCTGGCACCGATCTTTCCCGCACGGAAGCGCCGCATCGAGGATTCCCACCCGGATGAGCACCACGTCCCATTCCGCTGTCCCCAGCACCGACGGCGCCGCGCTGCGGCGTTCCATCTCCAATACCCTCAAAGGCTCCGCCGGCAACCTGGTGGAGTGGTATGACGTCTACGTGTACTCGGTGTTCGCCGTGTACTTCGAATCGCAGTTCTTCTCGCCGGACGACAAGAACTCCACCATGTACGTGTGGGCGATCTTCGCGGCGACCTTCCTGATGCGCCCGATCGGCGCCTGGTTCTTCGGCCGCTTCGCCGACCGCCATGGCCGCCGCCTGGCGCTGACCGTCTCGGTCACGCTGATGGCGCTGTGTTCGTTCCTGATCGCCATCACCCCCACCGCCGCCAGCATCGGCATCTGGGCCGCGGTCATCCTGCTGTTTGCGCGCCTGCTGCAGGGCTTCGCCACCGGTGGCGAGTACGGTGCCAGCGCCACCTACATGTCCGAGGCCGCCATTCCCGGCCGCCGCGGCTTCCTGTCCTCCTTCCACTACGTCACCCTGGTCGGCGGCCATGTGCTGGCCCAGCTGACCCTGCTGCTGATGCTGACCTTCTGGGGCAAGCCGGAAATCTCCGAGTGGGGCTGGCGTATTGCCTTCGGCATCGGCGGCATCGCCGCGGTGGTGGTGTTCTGGCTGCGCCGGGGCATGGACGAGTCGCTGTCGGAGTCGTCCATCGAGGCCGCGCGCGAGGGCAAGGCACAGAAGTCCGGCTCGATGTACGAACTGTTCGTGCACCAGTGGCGGCCGCTGCTGCTGTGCTTCCTGATCACCGCCGGTGGCACCGTGGCCTTCTACACCTACTCGGTGAACGGCCCGAAGATGATCCAGAGCGCCTTCGCCGGCAATGACCCGATGACCGGCACCCTGATCAACCTGGGCGTGCTGGCGTTCCTGATGGTGCTGCAGCCGGTCGGTGGCTGGCTGTCGGACATCATCGGCCGCAAGACCCTGCTGGTGTTCTTCGGTGTCGGTGGCGTGCTGTACAGCTGGTACCTGATCACCCAGCTGCCGCACCAGCATGACGCCACCCTGGCGTTCCTGACCCTGGCCATGGCGTTTGTCATCCTCACCGGCTACACCTCCATCAACGCGGTGGTGAAGGCCGAGCTGTTCCCCACCCACGTGCGTGCACTGGGCGTGGGCCTGGGCTATGCGCTGGCCAACTCGCTGTTCGGTGGCACCGCCCCGCTGCTGTACCAGGGCGCGCTGAAGACCGGCCACGTCGACTGGTTCGCCATCTACGTGACCGCGACGATCGCGGTATCGTTGGTGGTCTATGTGTTCTTCCTCACCAACAAGGGCCCGAACTGGCTCGACGGCACCCGCAAGTAAGCGCGTCGTCATGATCGCGGCCACCGGTGCACTGCCGGTGGCCGCTGCGTCTCCCGCTACGCCACTGATGTGGATCGCGGCGACGCTGGCCGCAGCCACGGCACTGGCCTGGCTGCTGCGCCGCCCCAACGCGCAGGCCGCGTGGCCGCGCATCGGATTCGGGATTGCCCTGCTGGTGTTCTGCGCCGCGCTGGCGCTGCAGCTGGCGGTGGACCTGGGCAGCGGCCACAGCTCGCTGCAACTGCGCCTGCATCGCGGCATCAATGCAGGATCACCGGTTGGCCTGCGTACGATGGTGGCCTGCTATCTGGCAGCGCTCGCCGCCAGTGGCTGGGGCGCGTGGACGCTGTTGCGTCAGCGCCGGTAGTGCCGGCCGCTGGCCGGCAACTCCACATTCTTTCCGAAGGTTCATGAGGTTGCCGGCCAGCGGCCGGCACTACCTCAACGGCGGGCCGCTTCGCTCTTGTCGCGCGCGCCGCGGAACTCCGATTCCTTTTCCCACGTCGGCCAACGGCGGCTGTTGGCCAGCTCGGCGCCCAGGTCATAGACCAGCAGGGTGTCGGCGGCGTGGCCGCTCGGGTCCCAGCTCGGGGTCCAGGCATCGCAGGCCTGGTGGTAGCAGTCAGCGAAGTACTTCTCGCGCAGCGCGCGGCCGGCTTCAATCCCACCGTCCAGCTTGTCCAGGCCCGGACCGATGGTGATCGCCGGCACGCCCAAGCGGGCAAACGCGAAGTGGTCGGCACGGTAGAAGAAGCCGGCTTCCAGGTTCGGGTCCGGGCTGTAGCTGCGGCCGCGGGCCTTGGCCACGCGTTCCAGATCGCCTTCCAGCGACACCCGGCCCTTGCCCCACGAAGCGATGTCGCGGGTCGGGCCATCCGGGCTGAACATTTCGATGTTCAGCACTGCAGCGGTCTTGTCCAGCGGCGCCAGCGGGTGCGCGGCGTAGTAGCTGGCACCCAGCAGGCCCTTCTCTTCGGCGGTCAGCGCCACGAAGTACAGCGTGCGCTGCGGCTGCGGGCCGGCGGCGAACACCCGACCCAGTTCCAGCACGGTGGCCACACCGGTGGCGTTGTCGATCGCACCGCGGCGGACACGGTCACCCTTGGCGTCGGGCTGGCCGATACCGAAGGCATCCCAGTGCGCGGAGAAGATCACCGCCTCGTCGCCATGCTCGCCACCGGGCAGCTTGGCCACCACGTTGCGGGTCACCACCTGCTCGCGCTTGAGCGCGAAATCTACGCTCAGCTTTGCATTGTCCAGCGCCACCGGGCGGAAGTCGGCACGCATCGCCTTGCGCTTCTCGGCATCGAAGTCGAGGCCGGCGTCGGCAAAGATCGCCTCGGCCAGTTCGCGCTGCATCCAGCCACGCAGCGGCGTGTGCTGGGCCATTGCCTCGGCCTGGCCGCGTTCGATGTCGAACAGCGGCGAGGTGCCCGAACTCTTCACCGTGGCCCAGCCATACGCAGCCGGCGCAGTCTCGTGCACGATCAGCACGCCTTCGGCACCACGGCGTGCGGCTTCCTCGAACTTGTAGGTCCAGCGGCCGTAGTAGGTCACCGCCTTGCCATCGAACGCGCCTGGCGCATCGGCTTCGAAATCGGCGTCGTTGATCAGCACGACGGCGATCTTGCCGTGCAGGTCCACGTCCTTGTAGTCGTTCCACTGGCGCTCCGGCGCGTCGATGCCGTAGCCGACGAACACCAGCGGCGCATCCTTGATCTGCACGCGCTTGCGCGGCTGCAGGCTCTGCAGGGTCACGTCCACGCCATTGGCCAGCGCACGCTTGCCCTGCTTCAGTGAGAGGCTGGCCTTGGCCGCGCCCTCCAGCTGCGCGCGCACCAGCGGCACCGGCTGCACCCAGCTGCCGTCCACGCCGCCCGGCTGCAGGCCATAGCTGCGGAACTGCTCGATCAGGTACTGCACCGTGCGCTCTTCGCCTTCGGTGGCCGGCGCGCGGCCCTCGAATTCATCCGACGCCAGCACGCGCACATGGCGCGACAGCGCCTGCGGATCGATGCCGCCGCCCGGCAGGTCGTTGGCCGCATGGGCCAGGCCACCGACGAACAGACAGGACGACAGCAGCAACACGCGCATCGGATTCACGGCAGTACCACGGCTAGCTTGGAAGTCACCAGAGTGTAACGTGGTCGTGACATCACGGCGCAGCATGGGCCCACGTCATCCACGCATGGCGTGGATCTACCTGCTGATGCGGTCCAGCCAGCACGCCAGGCCCTGCGCGTTGAGTTCGATGTCCATCGCCAGCACTGCAGTCACCGCGGCATCGTCCAGCGGACAGCCATGCAGCTGTGCACGTTCCACGTACAGCGCCTGCAGCGCGGCCAGCAGGCAGCGGTGGCGGTCCGGTCGCCCGTCGCACTGGCGGCCGATGGCAGCCATTGCATCGATCTGCTCGAACAGGTCGTCGGCCAGTTTCTCCACCTGTTCCACACGACCGTAGTGGGTCAGGTACATCGCCTGCGGGCCGTAGCCCAGCATGCGCCGGATCGAGGCCTTCATCGCTTCCGGGTCGAACTGCACCGGCGAGGAGGTCGGGAAGATGAAAGCGCCCTGCGCGCTGTCCAGCTCGCGGTAGGAGATGCCGAACGTATCGCCGGTGAACCAGCTGCGGCTGCGCGCATCCCACACGCAGTAGTGGTGCAGCGCATGGCCTGGTGTGTGCAGCAGCACCAGCTCGCGGCCGGCCAGGTCGACGCGGTGGCCGTCTTCGGCCACCACCACGCGCTGTTCGGGAATCGGTTCGATGCGGCCATAGCTGCGCGCGATCTCTTCAGCGCCATACACCGCCGTAGCACCGGCGATCAGCCGGGTCGGGTCGATCATGTGCGGCGCGCCGCGCGGGTGCAGCACCGCCTTCGCATTCGGCAACTGCTGCATCAGCAGGCCTGCACCGCCCGCATGATCCAGATGCACGTGGGTGAGCAGCAGCCAGTCCACCGCCTCCACGCCCAGGCCGGCATCCGCCAGCGCCTGCAGCATGGCCGGCACCGACAGGCCAGTGCCGCAGTCGACGAACGCGGCGCGGCCGTTTTCAACGATCAGATAGGCCGCGTCGAAGTCGGGACGCTGGAAGCCGGTATCGATGGTGTGGATGCTGGGGTCGGCGGTCATCGGCACGCACCTGGCAGGATCGGGAACAGACCCCCATGGTAGGCGCGCAGGCGGCCCGGGTTCGATGCGGCTTTGGTCGGAGGGCGCACGGCTTTGGCCGGATGGGGGCCTGGTAGAGTCGACTGTTAGTCGACTTGCGCGCGCAGCGCGGGTATTTCTCCACGTCTGACGGGAAAGCAGTCGACTAACAGTCGACTCTACCAGGAGCAGGTTCAGCGGCGGCCATCATCACCGCCAGGTTCAGCGCAATGCGAACCGCGGCCGCAGCAACAGGGCCAACACCAGCACCGCCAGGAACGCGCCGTAGGCGTACAGCACCGCCAGCACCTGCGGCCAGATCGGGCCGGCGCCGGGCTGCACCACGCCGATGCGGTAGCCCCACAGCATCGACACGATGCTCAGCGCGAATGCGAGCACCAGGGTGGTGCTGTCGAACAGGCGCCGCCGCGCGGTGCGCGGCTGGCGCGGGAACAGCCAGTACAGGCTGCCCAGCAGCAGGAACCAGGGCAGGAACAGCAGCAGCGACAACCAGGCCATCGCAGACTCCATGTCATCGCGCCGGAGGCGCGCGGACATCATGCCATGGGTCAATGCCGTAGTAGTGCCGGCCGCTGGCCGGCATTTCCGGGAGCCTGGGGAACGTGCAGTTGCCGGCCAGCGGCCGGCACTACCCTTACGCTTCGCGCAGCACGGCCAAGGCAGCCAGCACGGCATCGACCTCCGCTTCCAGCTTGAACAGCTCGCTCTGCAGCTGGTCGCCCTGCTCGGCCTGCTTGATCACCGCGATCAGCTGGCCCGCATCGCGCGGCGAATCGAAGCCTTCGCTCTGGATCAGCAGCGTGCCGTCACCGGCGGTCAGCTTGAAGTAGAAGCGGCCATCCTTTTCACGGTACTGCTTGAACAGCGGCGGTGCCACGCGGGCCACGCCGGCGTCCTCGCTGGCGATGTCGCCCGCAGTGGACAGGTCACGCAGGCCCACCGCATGGCGCAGCTCGTCCAGCAGCGGTGCCGCCAGCTGCTCGCGCAGCTGCTGGCCACGGCGCTTGAGCAACGCTTCGATCTTTTCCGGCTCGGCCATCAGCGCGTTGTAGCGCTCGCGCAGCGGCGACAGCTCGCTGTCGATGCGCTCGAACAGCTGCTGCTTGGCATCGCCCCAGCTGATGCCCGCAGCGAACGCCTTGGCGAACTCCGCGGTCTGTTCCGGGGTGGCGAAGGCCTGGTACATCTGGAACAGCGCCGAGCCCTCGGTGTCCTTCGGCTCCCCCGGTGCGCGCGAGTCGGTCAGGATCGAGAACACCAGCTTCTTCAGCTCTTCGCGCGGCACGAACAGCGGAATGGTGTTGTGGTAGCTCTTGCTCATCTTGCGGCCATCCAGGCCCGCCAGCGTCGCCACCTGCTCGTCGATCACCACGTCCGGCAGCGGGAAATACTCCTTGCCATACACGTGGTTGAAGCGCTGGGCGAAATCGCGCGCCATCTCGATGTGCTGGATCTGGTCACGGCCCACCGGTACCTGGTTGGCCTTGAAGATGAGGATGTCGGCGGCCATCAGCACCGGGTACATGAACAGGCCGGCGCTGACGCCTGCGTCCTCGTCCACGCCTTCCTCGCGGTTCTTGTCCACCGCCGCCTTGTAGGCGTGCGCGCGGTTGAGGATGCCCTTGCTGGCGATGGCGGTCAGGAACCACATCAGCTCGGTGGTCTCGCGGATGTCGCTCTGGCGGTAGAACCACACATGTTCCGGGTCCAGGCCGCAGGCCAGCCAGCTGGCCGCGATCTCCAGGGTCGCGCGCTGGGTGCGCTGCGGGTCCTGGGACTTGATCAGGCTGTGCAGGTCGGCCAGGAAGAAGAAGCTCTCGATCCCCGGCGCGCGGCTGGCCGCGATGGCCGGACGGATGGCGCCAACGTAGTTGCCCAGGTGGGGCGTGCCGGAGGGGGTGATGCCGGTAAGGACTCGGGTCGTCATGACTGCGTGGGGTAACCTTCGATGAACGGGGCCAGTTTACCTTGCACGCCACCAACCCCGTCAGGGCCTGCGGCGCGTTCATTCACGCAACCCCGCTGGAGACGCCCGATGAAACGCCTGCTGCCCCTGCTGCTGATCCTGCCCCTGGCCGGCTTCCGCCCCGCCCCGATGCCACCGCCGGTGTACGAGGGCGGCCCCGTGCGCATGGCCCTGGTCGACCGCGACCGCGGCACCGAACTGCGCAGCTACCCCGCCGAGGGCCAGCGCTGGGTGGCTGGTGAGCGCGGCCACCGCTACGCGGTGCGCCTGTACAACGACAGCCCGCGCCGGGTGCTGGTGGTGCTGTCGGTGGACGGCGTCAACGCCATCTCCGGCGAGGATGCCGATCCCTCGCAGACCGGCTACGTGCTCAACCCCGGCCAGCGCGCCGACATCACCGGCTGGCGCAAGAGCCAGGATGAAGTAGCGCAGTTCGTGTTCAGCAGCCCCAGCGGCAGCTATGCCAGCCGCACCGGCCGCCCGGACAACATCGGTGTGGTCGGCGTGGCGGTGTTCCAGGAAGCGCGTCGCTGGCGTCCGGAACCGATCCTGCGCCGTGGCCTGCCGCTGCCAGCCCCGGCGGCAGAAGCGGCGGCCGATGCCAGCGCCAGCAACAGCCGCATCGAGGGCTACGCCAGCAAGTCGCAGGCGCCAGCGCTGGGCACCGGCCACGGCGCACGCGAGCAGTCTTCGGTACGCGATACCGACTTCGAACGCGCCAGCCGCAGCCCGGCCCAGGTCCTGCAGCTGCGCTACGACAGCGCCCGCAATCTGCGCGCACGCGGCATCCTGGTGGATTCGCCCTCACGCCTGCCGCACGAACCGCAGGCCTTCCCCAACCGCTACGTGCCGGACCCACCGGTACGTTGATCCTCCCACCCAGACAACACAACGCCCGCAACCTCTCGGTGCGGGCGTTGTGTTGTGGGGGAAAACCGTAGCGCTTACTTGTAGTCCGGGTAGTCCTTGCTCACGCTGTCCTGGAACTCACGGACTTCCTTCTCAGCGCGGTCCTTTGCCCAGCCATAACGTTCCTGCAGGCGACCGGCCAGATACTCGGCATTGCCTTCGGCCACATCGAAGTCGTCGTTGGTCAGATCGCCCCACTTGGCTTGGGCCTTGCCCTTCAGCTGCGACCACTTGCCGGAAATGATGTCTTTGTTCATCGCTGGGAGTCCTTGGTTGCAACGGCGTTCTTACCGTGGCTCCAGCTTCGCGCAGCGGCCGTTGAGCAGCAGTCAACCGACCATGAAAGCGCTGCTCACCTGCTTGAATGGTTCACTCCGCTTGCACAGCCGTGCGTGGCAGCGTGCATGAAAAAAGGCCGGGGATGATCCCCGGCCTTTCTCTTTCCGTTCCGCGCCGGGCTCAGTTGCCCTTGGCGGCATCCTCAACCTTCTCACCGGCCTTCTGCACGTCCTTGCCGGCACCGGCCACGGTGTTGCAACCGGCCAGCAGGGCCACCGAGAACATCGACAACAGCATCAGGGCAACTACGCGCTTCATGGGCTTCTCCTTGGGTTTGCCGCTACACCGCTTCATTCGCGGATGGGATTGTTTCGCTCGGCGGGAGAAGGCCAACGCCCACCACCGCCGCGTGAAGTGCAATCTGGCGGCAGTGGCGTGGAGCGGGTGTGAACGGATCGGCGATCCGTTCAGGCGGTTACCTCAGTCGCGCATCAGAGTGGACTTGCCAAACAGGCTTTCGACCAGGTCCACGGCCAGTTCGGCGGTGGCATTCTGCTTGTCCAGCAAGGGGTTGAGCTCGACGATGTCCAGCGACCCCATGCGCCCGGTGTCGGCGATCATTTCCATCACCAGTTGCGCCTCACGGTAGTTCACCCCGCCCGGCACGGTGGTGCCCACGCCCGGCGCGATGCTCGGGTCGAGGAAATCCACATCGAAGCTGACATGCAGATGGGTGTTCTCGTCGATGCCTGCCAGTGCTGCTTCCACGGTGCGCTTCATGCCGTTCTCGTCGATGTAGCGCATGTCATAGACATCCACCTTGTGGGTCTTGATCAGGCGCTTCTCTTCCGGGTCCACCGAACGGATGCCGATCTGGTGCATCTGCGCCGGGGTGATCGCCGGTGCACTGCCACCCAGCTGGGTCAGCGCGTCCGGGCCGAGGCCGCACAGGCAGGCCACCGGCATGCCGTGGATGTTGCCCGACGGGGTCACGTCGCTGGTGTTGAAGTCCGAGTGCGCATCCAACCACAGCACGCGCAGGGTCTTGCCCTGCTCGCGGCACCAGCGCGCCACCGCAGTGATCGAACCGATGCCCAGGCAGTGGTCGCCGCCGAGCATGATCGGCATGCGACCGGCCTGCAGTTCGGCATAGCTGGCTTCCATCAGCGCATGGTTCCACGCCACCACTTCATCCAGGTGGCGGTAGCCTTCCACCGGCGCGGTCCACGGGTTGCGCGGGCCATCCAGGTTGCCCAGGTCGCGCACATCCACGCCGCGCGCCTCCAGCGCCTCCGGCAGGCCCGCCACGCGCAGCGCTTCCGGCCCCAGCCGTGCACCGCGATGGCCCGCACCGACATCGGTGGGAACGCCAATCAGGGATACGGAGATGGGATGGGCCATGGGTGCCTCCTGCGGTGGGGAAAAAGAAGCACAGTCTAGCCATAGCTGTGTGACACCACTCGCGGCGGTGCAGCAGGGCATTGGCATGGCATGATGCCGCGCGGACCCGCCCCCGCTTCATGGAAGATTGCGATGTCGCCCTTCATCAACACCGCCTGGCCCCGCTTTTTCATGGCGGCGCTGCCCATCGCCGTTTTTGCGGTTCTGTTGAGCAGCACGATCGATGCGCCCCAACACGGCTGGCTGATCCAGACGGCGCTCCTGCTGGCGCCGTTCTCCATCCTGGTGTTCCTTGGGCTTGGCTGGCAGCGTGTGCGCAAGGCACACGCCGAATATCCGATCCTGAAAAGCGAGCCGCAGCGGATGCTGGCAGCGTTGATCGGCAACGTGAAGGTGGCGGCGCTGTGGTTCGGCCTGACGTTCGCCGGCATGTTCGCCCTGATGCTGGCATGGGTAGTGCTGTACAACGCCGCCGGCTGAAGGCACTTCGGGCCGTGCTCAGAGAATCGCCGACGACCACGCTTCGGTGCGGAACAGGCGCTTCTTCAGCACGTCGATACGCCATTGCCCTCCCACACGTTTGAGTACAAACAAGTGCTCATAGCGCAGGGAACGCGACTTCTGAGGGTCGTCGCGTACCAGCACTTCCGCCTTCGAGGTCCCGGACTTCGCAACTGCCACCAGTAGATCCCCCGGCACGTACCGCCGGGGGTTCCCGACCGAAACGCCAGTCGAGTACACCCGCTTGCGGTCGGTGCACCAGGCCGCAAGGATATCCGCCTTCTCCTGTCCGAAGTCTGCGCTGCGCAGAAGGCTGCCGCCTGATCGGGAATCCTTGTAGCCACGCGTTTCCCACTCGTGATACGCCAACAAGTAACCGCGCACTACTGACGCGGGTTCACCTTCGGAGTCTGGCTCGGGCCACTCAAGCGCCGGCGCCTCTACCAACACCGGCGGCAACTGCGCTCCCGCCAACTTCAAACGCGCCACGACGTCTTCGTGCTTGCGGGCATCGGCAATCGCGAGTGCGTTTCGCCCCTCGAAATTCAACGGTGCGACGGCGGCGCCGCTGTCCAGCAACAGCTCGACCATCGCCAGATGCCCACCCGAAGACGCCAACATCATTGGCGTGTACCTCGATTCCGGCGAAGCGACATCCAGCAATGCGCCGCGTGTGATCAGCATGTGTCCCACTTTGGTATCGCCTGCGTTGGCAGCCCAACCCAACGCGGTGTAACCCAGTGCAGAGCAGGCATGCTCGATGTTGGCACCGCGGTCCAGCAGCCGCGCCACCGCGTCAGCCTTTCCGGCGATCACCGCCGACAACAACGGTGTGCGCCCGGTGCCCTTGTGCTGCCACTCGATGTCCGCGCCGGCATCCAGCAGTGCGTCGATGCGGTCGAGATCCTGCTTCTCAGCTGCTTTGGCCAGAAGATGGGACATGGAGGTGCCACCAGACGGGTGTATGGGGGGCCACCATACGGCCGCAGGCGCGACGAACTCAACCGCCGCGGCGGCGAACCGGCGTCAAGCTCTGCACCTGGCCGTTGTTGCGCATCATGCACAGGAAGCGGCCATCGGGATAATCGATGATCAGTTCCTGGTAATCGCTGCCCACCGGTAGCTGGGTCACCAGCGTGCCCTGCGCACCCTTGCGCATGTTGCAGGAACCCAGCGCGGTATCGCCCGCCGGCGCGCTGTTGGCCGCCTTGGACACATTGCGGAACACCGCGCGGCACCCGCCATTGACCCACACCGAATGCCGCGACAGGCCCCAGTTCTGGCCTTGTTCGCAACGGGTGTGGCTGAGCTGGCGCACGATTTCCACGTTGCCACGGGTATCCATGTCGCACGACACCTGACGCTGGTCGGTGGACTCGCAGGTGACTTCGCGCGGTAGTGCCGTGTCGTTGTCGTCATCGTGGCGACGGCGGTCGCGATGTTCAGACGACGCGGGCGTTCCGCTGACAATGACCTGGCAGATGCCATTGGCGCCGTCTCGACCGGTGTAGCTGATCTGCGGTGTGCCTTCATCGTTGGGGCTGATCGACAGGGTGATGCCGCTGTTGGCATCGCGTGCTTCGAAATAGCGGTCGTTGAAGCGCTTCAGCGTGGCCTCGCGGCCCTGCACGTAGACCGGCCCGCCATCGTCGGCGTGCACATCGATGCCGCCCGGGCAGCTGGCGTTGAAGAACGGTACCGCCGCCATGGCCGGCGCCACGAAGGCGGTGGACAACAGTGCGACGGTGAGCGGCAGGGCATGGCGACGCATGTGCTTATCCCGAAAGGGCCCAGGGTGGGCTTGTGGCGGCAGTATGCGGTAGGGCGCTGCGGGCTGTCCGTGAGGAATATCAAGATCCGCGTGGCGCGCGTGGGGATTCATGTCTGATAGGGTGTTCTTGGAGCTCTGCCGGGACGGTTAAGCCAGCTTTACTTCCTGAGCCATGAAGGGTTGTGCGACAGCAAGACGCACCAGGATTCGTCGTTGGCTGCAGCTCGGCGCGATATGTCGCTTCTGGCATTGCAATGCCCGAAACGGGCCAAACGCGATAATTCATTTTTCCTTTCAGATCACCCGATGCCATCGAAACAAACGACTGGCAGGCGGGGATTTCGCGTGCGCATGATGAATCGCCACCTGCAAAGGTGGTCGGGACTTCCAAGCCCGTGTTGTCAACGATGTATACGCTTGCCAGCCGGCGTCGTCCTTTCAGGGGCGGCGCCGGCTGGCAATCCGTTAGCCGATCGACGGCGGGCGGTGCGTGGGGGCCTCGTGCCCGCCGATTCGTTGACCCGGTCTTGGAAGCCACGCATCGCCCGCCACCCTCTTCGGGTGGCACCTCTGTTGCCGACGAGGACGCCCGCATGCCCAAGACCCACCACCCGTACCTGACCGCCACCCTGGGCGAGGCCGCGCTGCGCCTGCCACCTGAACTGGCGCAGCCGTTGGAAGCCGCTTTCGCCGCCGCCAACGAGGCGCCCGCGCCCATCAACCTGCCCGGCTGCCTGCAGCGCATCCAGGCCGGTGACGCCGCCGATGGACAGCCGTGGACGGGGCCGGCAGGCACACCTGGTGAAGCGGTGGCTGCCGCTCGCAGGGATCGCGCCGCGGTTGGCCTGGTGTCGCTGCTGGAGCTGTACCACGCCGCCGAGCGCGTGCGCGTGGATGGGGAAGAGAAGGACGATATCGGCGACGGTGTGCGCGAGGGGCTGATGCTGGCTTGCCGCGGGCTGGCGGAGTATGTGGCGTTGCAGGCGCGTAGCTGAGGCTGCGGCGGTCGCAGTGTGTGTGCGGCGTTGATCGAAGGATCTGCCCACGTCATACAGTGAGCTGACTCACCGGGTTGGGACGAGAAAAACCGGCGAAAGGCGGTTTCTCTATTTTCGTTCCACCGCCTTTGCGACCGGCGCCGCGCCGACGCATCATGATCGGCGCCTGTGCTTATGCTGCGCTGGCATGCAATCGCACACCCAGGGCACGGGTCACCTTCAGGATGGTGGCGAAATCGGGGCTGCGCTCGCCGGACAGTGCGCGATACAGACTCTCGCGCGACAAGCCCGCCGCACGCGCAACCTTGCTCATGCCCTGAGCGCGCGCGATGTCGCCGAGCGCCTTGGCAATGAACGCGGAATCGCCATCGCTTTCCTCGATGCAGGCATCGAGATAGGCCGCCATCTCCTCCGGTGTCCGAAGGTGCTCGGCCACATCAAATGCTTTGAGTTCGACTTTCTTCTTGATGGCCATGATGGGACAGCTCCAGTACTTCGGTATTGAGTCGTTTCACCTACAGCCCGTTCGATGCTCACAGGGCACGCGCAATCTCCTTGGCCTTCTCGATATCGCGCTGCTGCGAACCCTTGTCGCCTCCAACCAGGAGAATCACCAACTGCCTGCCGCGCTGGGTGTAGTAAACGCGGTAACCCGGTCCTGCATCGATACGCAATTCAGAAACGCCATTCGCCAGATAGCGGTGATCACCGGGATGGCCTTCAGCGAGCCGACCGATACGGGCCAGGATGCGAGCGCGTGCGGTTACGTCCTTGAGAGCGTCAATCCATGTCGCGAACTGACGGGTACGCTGGATCTTCATGGAGGACTGTAGCCTACTGGCTACAGACTTTCAACTATCGGATTGCGCGCATGGAGATGTGCTCGGCCTTCCGTTTAACGTTCCCTACCTCGCAGCTGACGCCGCGTTTTTCAAACTGGAAAGTGGAACCGAGTGCGTTTTCAGTAGCTCATTTTTCACGGGGACCCGATCCGTCCTCACAAAACGCTGTGCTAGATTCAAGAGCGTGACGTTGGCGCGAGAGACGCTTTCATGGATGCATGGGTCGAGAAATTCGCTTCTTCATCAAAACGTGGACTTCGGCGCCACCTCTGGATAGCAGTGCGTCGTCGCCTCGCGATCGCTATTCCGGCGCTTGTGCTGGCAGCATGTTCGAGTGCCGCGCCGCCGACCCCATCAGATCATCTGAATCAAAGACAGTCCGTCGAATCAGGGAGTGAAACTGGTATGGAGCGATTCAAGAACGACATCGAGCGTTTGACCAAGGTGCGTTTTGATGATGTCGACGCATTGAATGAACAGCTCCACACACACCTGGGAGAACCGACTCGACAAGGCTTGAGGGACGAGCGGACCGCAGAACGCGGCATGCTGGGCGGACTTGAGATCCAGAACATCACGCTGAGAAGTCCTGCCGACGATCCTACGCACGCGACCTTGGTCTTTGAGGTCGCCCCACCGAGCATCGCGCTCGGGGAAATCATCTGGGAGGAATCCGCCATGTATCCACCCCATCCGGATGCGCCTGATTCCCGCCCTTACTGGTCTGCTCAGGTGAACAGTGCCAAGGTTGTACTCGGGCTCTCCCTTGACCACAAGACGCTGACCTACGTATCGATCAGTCAGCGCTGATCCCTGTCATTGCGAAGGAGCCGCACCATGGAGCGTGCTGAAGAATTTGCACTGTCACAGCCGCAGGAGAGTGGCCGACCAGGGGCCACACATCGTCCGGCTTCGCCTTTGGTTGATCCTTCGCTGGTACCGCTTCTGACCAAATCCCCAACACTTCGAGCGGGTCTTGCACAGGCTGATCACGACAACCTGGGTGTCGAATGGGGGCCAGCCGGTGGCGGCACCTATCTTGTTCCCGGTGTGAAGATCGTCATTGACGAGAACGCCATCGGGCAAGGCTCCAGAATCGCACGTTCTCTTTCTCATGAAGTTGGGCATCATCTCTTCACCGAGCAACCAGATCGGGCGTCTAAGCAGTCCTTTGTGAACACCTCGCTGCGAGGAGAAGCAGCTGCCACGCTCAGCAATGTCCAGGTCCAGCGTGAAATCACCGCAGCCGGAGGACCGAACATTGGCGTGTCGGGCACAGGCGATCGCCCCCAGCAGTATGGAGCCATTGCCGCGAAACTCGAGGCAGGGCAGATCAACCGTAACCAAGCACTAAGTCAGATCGCTGAGGTGTTCAAGACGGAGGCTCCTTCTGTTGGTCCTCATGCGACATACGAGCTTTACTATGGCGCGCACTATGATCAGCACATAGCACCCACGCAGCGTCGACGTAGGCCCGAGCCAGAATTTGACGCCGAGCGCACTTCGGCTGCGGAAAGAGACGCCGTGGTCGCCGACGACTCACTCCCAGTGCAGCGAACAGCTTCCTCAGTAGCTGAACTCGGCAACGCTGACCGCTTTCTCTACATGCAGATAAGAGCGGGTGTGGAACGCCTGGACGCCGAGAGCGGGAAGCAGTGGGATGAGTCGAGCCAGCGCATGTCCGCGAGTCTGTTGGTACTCGCGAAGGAGCAAGGGCTTGCAAGAGTTGACCACGTTGTATTGAACAACCCGACAGAGTCCCTTGCACGTGGCGAGAAAGTATTCATCGTCGAGGGAGCGATGGACGATCCTGCCCAACGCCGTGGAACCATGAATACGATGGACGCGCTTCGCGTGCCTGAAGCAGAGTCCCTGCATCGCGCTGAAGCATTGGCCGCAAATCTTGAACAGCAGCCGGCGCAGCAGGTTCATGCGCAGGACGGGCCATCGTTCTCAAGGTAAGGCTGTCGAGAAAACAGCTCTGCCGCCCTTCGAACCACCGGGCAGGTACCTGGAGCAGCGCAAAGAGGCGCTGAATCATGGAGATGGTGCCGCTTATCCGAATCGAACGGATGACCTACTGTTTACAAGACAGTTGCTCTACCAACTGAGCTAAAGCGGCAAGGGTGGTACACCGGCGGCAGCGCCGCGGTCCGGAGATTCTAGCGCAACCGTGTGCATTCCAGCGACCGGCTCTGTGCCGCCCCGCTGCGCTGCTGGGCCTGGGCCGGCTGCGTGCCCGCCGCCAGCTGCCCCTCCAGCCACCACTGGCCGGCGTCGCCGCTGGCGACCAGGCGCGGCTGGAAGCCCGCGGCCTGCACCGCTGCCATGCGGCGCTCGGCGCCTTCGCGGTTGCGGTACTGGCCCAGCGCCACGGCGTTGATGTCCTCGCCCTGGCTGATGATGTAGTAGTCGCTCAGGCCGGCGGCGACGATGCGCTTCACCGTGGCCTGGGCTTCTTCGCGATTGGCGGCGGCCGGCAGCATCACCCGGAAACGGGCGCTGCCGCTGGCAGCAGGCTGTTCGCGCAGGCGCACCTGACTGATGACGTTGCCGGCCTTGCCTTGCGCGCTGCTCGCGGCGGCGCGGTCGGCGAACGGGCCCAGCGCGATGCAGCGCGGCGGCTCGGCAGCCACGGGCGGGGTTACGGGTTTTTCCGGCGCCGGGGCCGGTGCAGGCGGTGTTACCGGCTTGGCAGCGGCGGCAACCGGCGTAGCCTCAGCCACCTGCGGCTTGGCGACCTCCGGCTGGGCGACCTCCGGCTGGGCCGGGGCGGCGGGCGCCGGCGTCGCAGCCACAGCCGTCTTCGCCGCCGGTTCGCGCTCCACCAGCGGTGCGGTCGGGGCAGCGGCAGTCGCTTCGGCTGCGGCATTGGCATCCACACCACCGGGCACCCAGCGCAGCTCGGCCACACCGGCCGTTTGCGGCGGCGGCGCGGGCGGTTGCGGTGCATCGCGCAGCAGCCACCAGCAGGCGACGCCAAGATTGAGGATGGCCAGTACGACGATCAGGGCACGGGTCAGCATGCGCGGATACTAGCCTGCGGGCTGGTGCACCGCCCAGCGGGCGAGGCCATCCAGCACCAGCGAAGGGTGGTAATCGGCGCCAGGCAGCAGCGGCATCAGCGCTGGCGCGCCACCACCGTGCACCAGCAGCGACGGTGCCACGCCCAGCAGCGCATGTGCCTGCTGCGCGCTGCGTTCGATCAGTGCCACCGCGGCGCCATCGCAGCCGGAGGCCAGTGCATCGGCAGTGTCGTTGGCGAACTCGCTGTAGTCGCCGCCGGTGGCCGGCAGCTGCACCGCACGGGCGTGCAGCGCTTCGCGCATGGTGGTGGGCGATGCGGAAATGCGCCCGCCGTGATGCTGGCCATTGGCGTCGAGCAGATCAATCGTCAGTGCGGTGCCTACGCCGACCACCAGCACCGGGCGCTGCGCCTTGGCCGCAGCCAGCAGGGCCAGGAAGCGGTCGACGCCGAACTTTTCCGGCTTGGCGTAGGCGATGCGTACACCGGCGCACTCGGCGCTGGTGCGCACCACATGCACGTGCTCAAAGCGGCGCTGCAGCTGGTCCAGCATGGCGCTGGTCAGCGAGGGTGCGGCCACGCTGGCCACGAACGCGGTGCGGCCGCTGGGCAGGCTGTGTGGCGGCTGCCCGGCCATGCCTTCGGCGCCATGCGCCCAGGCCTGCACGTCGCCGGCACGGTCACCCTGCAACGGCGCGAACTTGAAGCGCGAGTTGCCCAGGTCGAACAACCAATCGCTCATGCTGCCCTCACGCTGACTTCGCCGGCGTGCAGCAGGCGCTCGCGGCCATCGATGCGCACGCGCAATGCGCCGTCATCGGCCAAGCCAAGCGCGGTACCGTGCTGCCACTGCCCGTCCAGTTCCACGCGTACTTCGCGGCCGGCCAGCATGTCGAAGGCGGCGTAGCGCGGCAGGAACGGAGCGAGGCCTTCGCGATCGAATTCTTCCAGCGCCGGCAGCAGCCGCGTCAGCACAGCAGCAACGACCACGTTGCGGTCCACCGGCTTGCCGGCCAGCGTGTCCAGGTCCACCCACGGCTGGGTGATCTGCT
Organism: Stenotrophomonas maltophilia; assembly: GCF_002138415.1. Classification (NCBI taxonomy): domain Bacteria; kingdom Pseudomonadati; phylum Pseudomonadota; class Gammaproteobacteria; order Lysobacterales; family Lysobacteraceae; genus Stenotrophomonas; species Stenotrophomonas maltophilia. The sequence goes on along the minus strand of NZ_CP015612.1, from coordinate 263,455 downwards.
CGGCGAACGACGGCGGCATGTGCGTGTTGATGCCGATGCCGATCACCGCGCGCGCCGGGCCAGCGTATTCGCCGCCGCCTTCCGCGAGCAGGCCAACCAGCTTGCGGCGGCCATCGACGATCAGGTCGTTGGGCCACTTCAGCTGTGCCTGGGTATAGCCCAGGTCGTGCAGCGCTTCGGCCACGGCGATGCCGGCCACCAGGCTCAGCCCGGCCAGGCGGCCGAGGCCACCGGAGTACAGGCGCAGCACCGACAGGTAGATATGCGCGGCCAGCGGCGAGGCCCACGTACGGCCGCGACGGCCACGGCCGCCGGTCTGGCGTTCGGCCAGCAGGACGCTCACCCCGCGCTGGGGCGCGCTGCAACGCAGCAATTCGGCGTTGGTCGAGTCGACCGTCCAGACCACCTGCAGGTCGTGCAGCAGCGGCAGAACCCCGGCGGGCAGGCCGGCGCGGATCGCGTCCGGGTCCAGCAGGTCGATCGGGCGGGTCAGGCCATAGCCCTCGCCAGCGCGGCCCTCGATGTCCACACCGGCGGCCCTAAGTCCTTGAATGCGCTTCCAAATGGCCGCCCGGGTCTGACCCAGCTCACGGGCCAGGGCGTCGCCGGACAGGCGACCGGCAGCGAGTTTGGCCAGCAATTGGCGATCGTCCACGGCAGCTTCCACGAAGTCAGAAAGGAATTATGCGGGAAAGCCGCCAGCGACGCCCGCCACGCTGGGTTCCGCAGGGGCTTCCAACAGGGCGCCGGGTTCGGGCTAGAATCGGGAACTCACCTTCCCTTAACGTGGATGTCGTCAATGCGCCGCTATGCCCATTGCCTGATCCTGCTGACGATGCCCTTCGCGGCGTCTGCGACAGCAGCGCTGGACGACAGCCGCGGCGCCTGCGTGTCCTCCAATGGTGATGCCGCCTCACAACGCGCACCGACCGCAACCGCCTCGGCCGCCACCACCAAGCCGGCGGCAGTACGCCCGGCCGCCAGCAGTGCCACCAGCACTGGCGGCGGTGGCAGCGACGACGACGTGCTGCAGCGTATCCGCGCGCCGAAGTGGCACAGCTACCTGCCGGGAATGTTCCGCTGATCAAGTCGTTGCTGCAGTGGCTGCGGCCAGCGCCGCGGCCGATCGACGATGTACTTTGGGAAGACGCCTGCCGCCGCGCGGCCTGGCTGCACGGCCTGGACGACGAACGCCGCGCGCGCCTGCGCGTATTGGCTACGCGCTTCCTGCACGAGAAGACCATTACCCCGATCGGCGAGCTGCAGCTGCAGGCCGGTGACGGCGTGCTGCTGGCCGCACTGTGCTGCCTGCCGCTGCTGGAGTTCGGCGAGGTGGGGCTGGAAGGCTGGTCGCAGCTGATCGTCTACCCCGATGCGTTCCGCGTGCACCGCAGCCACATGGATGCGGCCGGCGTGCTGCACGAGTGGGATGACGAGCTGATCGGCGAGTCGTGGGACAGCGGTCCGTTGATCCTGTCCTGGGCCGACGTGCAGGCCGATCTGGCGGCACCGCACGAGGGTTACTGCGTGGCGGTGCACGAGATGGTGCACAAGCTGGATGCGCTGGATGGCGCGATGGACGGCACCCCGCCGCTGCCACGCGAATGGCAGCGCGAATGGGCGGGCATTTTCCAGCGCGCCTACGATGCCTTCTGTGCGCAGGTGGATGCGGGCGAGGAAACGCTGATCGATCCGTATGCGGCCGAGGCGCCGGAAGAGTTCTTCGCGGTGGCCAGCGAGTACCACTTCTCGGCGCCGGATCTGCTGCAGCAGGCGTTGCCGGAAGTGGCCGCGCAGCTGCGGCGGTTCTATGGCGAGCCACCGAAGATCGAACTGCGGTAGTGCCGGCCGCTGGCCGGCAGCCTGGCACTGCCACCGAAGATCATGAGGTCGCCGGCCAGCGGCCGGCACTACCGGAACACCACGCGTTGTTGCGCCAGGCGATGTCCGGCGGACGGGAACGCGCGCGATTACGGCCCCGGCGGCAGGCGCACTTCGAAGCGGGCGCCGCCCAGCTCGGCCGAACGGCCCACGGTCAGTTCGCCGCGGTAATCCTTGATCAGGTCCTGCACGATCGACAGGCCGATGCCGTGGCCCTGCACGCGCTCGTCGCCACGCACGCCACGCTGCAGCACCTTGCCGATGTCGTCCGGGGCAATGCCCGGGCCATCGTCGTCCACCGCCAGCAGCAGGCCGGCGCGACGCGCGTTCGGTGCCGGCAGCGGCTGCGCGGTCAGCAGCACGCGGCGGTTGGCCCACTTGAAGGCGTTTTCCAGCAGGTTGCCAAGCAGTTCCTGCAGGTCACCCGGTTCGCCATGGAAGCGCGCGGCCGGGTCGATGTCGAATTCGCACAGCACGCCCTTCGAGGCATAGACCTTTTCCAGGCCCCGCACGATTTCCTCGGCGTTGGATTCGATCGGCAGCGGCGCGGAGAACAGCTTGTGGCCCGAGGACGCAGCACGTGCCAGCTGGTAGGAGACCAGGTTGTTCATGCGCTGCAGCTGCACGTCCAGTTCCTCGCGCAGCGCGCCGTCGCCGGCGCCGCTGTCCATCTGCGTGCGCAGCACCGCAATCGGCGTCTTCAGGCTGTGCGCCAGATCGGCCAGGGTGTTGCGCTGGCGCTCCAGGTTCTCGCGCTCGCTTTCAATGAAGGCGTTGATGCTGTCGGTCAGCGGTTCCAGCTCGCGCGGGTGGCGCTCGCTCATGCGCTCGGTCTCGCCGCGCTGCACCTTGGTCAGCTCGGTGATCACGCGGCGCAGGGGCCGCAGGCTCCACTGCAGAATGACGGTCTGCAGCAGCAGCAGGATCAGGCCGATGCCGCCCAGGTAGAACCAGACCCGGCTGCGGAACACGCGCAGCTGCGCACCCAGCGCGCGCGAGTCTTCCATCACGTAGATGGTGTACGGGAATTCGGTGGCGGGATCGGCGTCGGCATCCCACACCAGGCCCAGGCCATAGCGGTACACCGAGCCCTGGCTGCCGTCGATCTGGATCATCGGCAGCGGACCTTCGAACACTTCCTGGCGCGGTGCCAGCAGGCCGCCGCCGACGGTGGGCAGCATCGGGCCTTCGGCGGACATCGAGTTGCCCTTGCCGTGCGGCATCACCACCTGCAGGTACAGGCCACTGCCCGGCACGTCGAAGCGCGAATCCGGCGGCTGCTCGCGGATGTACAGCGAGCGGTCGCGGGTGAAATCGATGCCGGCCGCGTAGGCCGTCGCGTAGTTCTTCAGGCGCTCACGCAGATTCGCCTTCGCCGTGTCGGCGAAGGCGGCGTCGAGCGCGTAACCGGCCAGCGCCAGGAACGCGACCAGACCCACGGACGCGGCGAACATCTGGCGCGCCTGCAGTGAGCGCGGCCGCCAGCGTCGGAAGAACCACAGACGGCCGGACATCGTGTAATCGCCAGGGTGAGCCGGCTCAGCCCTCGTTGCGCGGGATCGCGAAACGGTAGCCGCGGCCGCGCACGGTCTCGATCGGCTTCAGCTCGCCATCCGGGTCCAGCTTCTTGCGCAGGCGGCCGATGAAGACCTCCAGCACGTTCGAGTCGCGGTCGAAGTCCTGCTGGTAGATGTGCTCGGTGAGGTCGGCCTTGGAGACCAGTTCACCGGCGTGCATCATCAGGTACTCCAGCACCTTGTACTCGTAACTGGTCAGGTCGACATTGCTGCCGGCGACGCTGACGGTCTGGGCGGCGAGATCCAGGGCGACCGGGCCGCATTCCAGCGTCGGCTTGCTCCAGCCAGCGGCGCGGCGCAGCAGCGCGTTGACGCGGGCCAGCAGCTCTTCGACGTGGAACGGCTTGACCAGGTAGTCGTCGGCACCCTGCTTCAGGCCCTCGACCTTGTCCTGCCAGCTCGAACGCGCGGTCAGGATCAGCACCGGGAACTTCTTGCCTTCGTCACGCAGGGCCTTGATCAGCTCCATGCCCGACATCTTGGGCAGGCCGAGGTCGATGATGCCGACATCGAACGGGACTTCGCGCCCCATGTAGAGGCCTTCCTCGCCGTCCTGCGCAGCATCGACGGCAAAGCCTTCGCGCTTGAGCCGGGCTGCCAGGGTCTCACGCAGCGGGGCTTCGTCTTCGACCAGAAGGATACGCATGAACTCTCCCTAGTGTCCTGGGTGTGGCCCGGAGGCCTGTGGGGTACGGGTTGATAACGACGACTATCCCTGTTCAGGGGTTATCGCCGCGTAGTGATGACATATCCGACCGCGGCGTGCGCGGCTGTGAACGCGACGGGGCGGGGTCGTCCATGTAGCGGACCCGGCCCCGATCGTCCATGTACTTCACCCGGTTGATGTCACGACCATCGAACGGCACGCGCTCGGCGCCGAGGATGTGGCCGCCAGTGGTGCGCTGCACGCGGCGCACGGCATCGGACAGCGATCGCTCGTCGCCACGGTTGCCACGCTCGCCGCGCTCCATCATCTCCGCCCGCCCCTGCTCGCCACGCGGCGGCTGTTGCGCCAGCGCCGAAGACACCGGCACAGCCGACAGCACCACGCAGGTGGCCAGGGCAATGCGGCAATGGAAGGGAGCGGAAGACATCGATGCGATCCTAGCCGAGCACGGCGATTCGTTCAAAAGTCGTAAATCCGGGTGCCGGGTTCGGGACCCGGCGTTTTACAAATCCTTTGCAAATTCTTGGTTTGGGGCAGTGAATCCGGTCTGAACTTTTCCGGCCCTGCGTCCGGGTTGTTCAGCTAAGTGAACATTCGGGACGAATCACCGCCCCTTGTCAAGTCAGGAATGTGACCGAGGTCACGCTGCGGCGCGATCAGCTTCGCGTTCGGTGACCGCAAGGGCCTGTTCGATCAGGCTCCAGTCGGCGCCCGGGCGGTGGGCGCCCTCGCTCAGCACCTGGCGGAATGCGCGGCCACCGGGCTGGCCGTGGAACAGGCCGAGCAGGTGGCGGGTGATGTGCTTCAGCGCCAGGCCTTCGCCCAGCCGCGCCTCCACGTAGGGGCGCAGCGCGCGCAGCAGGTCACCACGGGCCTGGAGCGGGGCGCCGGTGTGCAGCGCCTCCAGCTGATGCAGCAGGTAGGGGTCGTGGTAGGCCGCACGGCCCAGCATCACGCCATCGACGTGCACGGCCTGGGCCTGTACCGCTTCGATGCTGGCCAGGCCGCCATTGAGCACCACCGGCAATGCCGGGCGCTCCCGCTTGAGGCGATAGGCCCAGTCGTACTTCAGCGGCGGAACCTCGCGGTTCTCCTTCGGCGACAGGCCCTTCAGCCACGCGTTGCGTGCATGCACCACCACCATCGCCGCACCAGCGGCAACCTGGCGGTCGACGAAGCTGGCAAACACCTCGTAGTCGTTGTCCTCGTCCACACCCAGGCGGCACTTCACCGTCACCGGGATATCAACCGCATCGACCATGGCCGCCACGCACTCGGCCACCAGCCCCGGCTCGCGCATCAGACAGGCGCCGAAACGGCCAGCCTGCACGCGGTCGGACGGGCAGCCGCAGTTGAGGTTGACCTCGTCGTAGCCCCAGTCAGCGGCGATGCGTGCGGCCTGCGCCAGCAGCGCCGGATCACTGCCGCCCAGCTGCAGGGCGAGCGGCTGTTCGCTGCGGTCGAAGCCGAGCAGGCGCTCGCGATCGCCATGGATGACCGCATTGGCGTGCACCATTTCGGTGTACAGGCGTGCACCCGGCGCCAGCACGCGATGGAACACGCGGCAATGGCGATCCGTCCAGTCCATCATCGGGGCAACGGACAGGCGCAGGGAATCGGCGTAACGGGCGGTGGCGGACGTCATCGGGGCGTTGATCGTGGAGACTGGCATTGCCAGTGAGATCAATAGTTTACACCGGGTGGCTGAATGGCGGCGGGTGGCGCCCGGAGACCCCTGCGGCGCACCGGCCCGGCGCCCGTCCGCAATGACGAGCAACCGGTCACAGTTGTCGCGATTCGTTGACGACGACGAAATATTGGCGCCGCTATAGTCCAGCGCTCGCAATGGATTGGACGTGTGGAGCAGATGATGCAGCACAAGCATATGAGCAGGACCCTCGCCGCCGCGCTGGCGGTGGCCGCCCTGGCCATCGGCACGGCAACCGCAGCACCGGCTGCCAGCGGGCTGAGCCCGACCTTCACCACCTGCCGGGACAAGGCACAGGGTGCGGTCGAGCAGGCCGCCTGCCTGACCTCGGAAAGCGCCCGTCAGGACCAGCGCCTGAACCAGGCCTACCGCCAGCTGCAGGCAAAGCTGAGTGGCGCGAAGAAGACCAAGCTGGTGAATGCCCAGCGCGCGTGGCTGCAGTCGCGCAGCCGCGATGGCGAACTGGATACCGCGCTGTACGACGATTCGCAGCCCGGCAACCTGCAGGGCAAGTTGAACGATGTGATGCGCCTGAGCGCGCGTGCCGACCAGCTGCAGAAGTACCTCCAGCTGCTGGACTGACCCATGAGGGGCAGCCCCTCTGACTGCACAAGGATGTAAGACATGCCAACCAACATCGATACCCACGATCTCGATGCCACTTCCGGCGCGGTGTACTTCGCGGTCGGCCGAGGCACCGAAGGCGGCCCCGCCTCCTACCATCTGGCCATCGCCGGTATCACCCAGGGTGTGACCGAACCGCACTGGGGCACGGTGAACAAAGTCGCGCAGAACAGCGGTTACAGCCTGGGCGCGATCCAGGTCGACTTCGGCCAGCGTGGCGAATGGGCGCTGGGCGCCATCGACGGCCATGCACTGAAGGCCGGCGAAACGACCTATGTCGACGCCGTGATCGAACAGGCCAGCACCTACGCCAAGGCGCATAACCTGCCCTTCACCCAGGACCACGCCGACCTGCGCCGCGACCTGCTCAGCCACGGCAATGGCCTCAGCGGGCGCAGCTCGATCCAGTTCATCGACACCAACACGCGCGACAGCATCAACGCCTGGGCCGGTTCGGCCGAGGGCAAGCAGTGGATTCACGCCAACATCGACTACCCGCAGGTGCGCAACGCCACCCGGATCGGCATGACGATGGTGGACGCGCATGGCAGCAACATCGCCGAGGAAAACCGCTTCGAAGCGATCAGCCTGATCGCCAAGACCGCCAACCAGTTGCCCAGCCAGCTGCCCAAACTGCAGAAGGTGCTGGAAGAGGGCGGTGACTACGAGGCGCTGCGCGAGAAGGCCGGGCAGATCCGCGAGACCTACCAGTACTTCGATGCACCCAAGGCCGGTGACATCGCCGTGCGCTACGAAGACGCCTACGCCAACAACAAGGAGGCGATGGACCGCGCCCACGCCAAGGTCAGCAGCCGCGATTACTCGCCCGCCGGTGAACACAACGATGCCGACATCCAGGTGGCGCTGGACCAGATCGGCGCGCCGCGCCAGCAGGCCGGTTCGCAGACCTTGAAGGAAGGCTCCAGTGGCCGCGAGGTGCTGAAGCTGGAAAGCAATCTGGTAACGCTGGGCTATGCCAGTGCTGACGGCCAGCAGACGCTGAATCCGGACCGGCGCTTCGATGCCACCACCCGCAAGGCGGTGGAAGACTTCCAGCGCGCGCACAATCTGGACCCGGTGGACGGCAAGGCCGGGCCGGCCACGCTGGCCGCCATCGACCGCGACGCGCGCGAACTCCAGGGCAACCTCGCCGCACTGGGGCTGACCGACGCCAAGGGCCAGGCCATCGGCAGCGATGGCTATCTGGGCGGTGGCAGCCGCCACGCGATCAACGCCTTCCAGCAGCAGCACAACCTGCCTGCCACCGGCATTGCCGATGCGGAAACCCGCCAGGTGCTGGCCAATGAAGTGCAGCAGCGTGCGCAGGCACAGGGCAACACGCCGGAACAGCAGGCGGCAGCCGAGCCAGCACGCGAAACGGTGTACCCGATGTCCGACCCGCGCAGCCCGCAGAACTGGCTGTACACCGAGACCCTGGTGCAGGTGAAGTTCGCCGAAGAAGCGCGTGGCCTGCCCTCCGGCGAGCACAGCGAGAAGCTGGCCGCTGCCCTCACCGTGGAAGCTGCGCGTGCCGGCCTGTACCGGATTGATCGCGTTGAGCTGAACCAGGATGGCTCGATGGCACGTGCGGTGCAGGCCAATGCGCTGCACGACGAAAGCGCGTTGAACCGCAATACCGCGCCGGTATCGACCGCTGACGCGATGCGCCAGAGTGTGCAGGAGAACAGCGAGCGGGCGTTGCAGGTGAGCGATCAGCAGCGCGAGCAGCAGAAGATCGACCAGCAGACCCAGCAGCACGGCCCGCGGGCCATGATGGCGTAAGGAATGCAGGCCCACGGGCCTGCGAATGCCATTGCCTTACTCGCCCCCTCGTCGGCTTGAGGCCGACGGGGGCGTTGGCTGAGGTACGTCGAGGATCGTCGCAAACGCCAAGTCTTGCGTCCCGGAGCGTGCCCACGCTTCAATGTGCTGTCGGCCCTCGAGGTGCATTTGATTGTGCAGGCGGACAGCCACTCAGCCGGTCCGGTTTGATCGCGCTCGACGCTCCCGCCTGGCATGGCGCGGAACTGCCTGGGTCGCGCAACTGATTCGACGACCGATACGTCCGTCCGCAGCTTTTCCTAAGTGGTTCATGCGCGCCATCCATAGGAAGTCTGCTTCCAGTATGCGTCCTGGCCATCTCCGGTCCATGCAAACGTCCACGTCTCGCTTGCGCATCCTGGAGGATCGTTGGTGATAGTGATCTTATCTCCGGGCACACCGTGATGGGAAAGGGGTTGGATGGCTGGCGTCCGAGATGAATCCCGCTCCCGCTTACAGCGATGGCGAATGGTCAGTGTTCCAAGTGCAAGCGTACGCTGGTGGGCATCCTTGCGCGCGTCCAACCATCGAATGACTTCACTCGCTTCGCCAGTTCCAGCGCTGTAGCGCGTGGTTCGATCCACGACAACCGCAAGGCGGTCCAACGCCATCAATCCCGGCCATGTCGTCGAACCAAGCGCAAGCGCAAAAGCCAACAGACATTTGAATGACACTGAAAAATTCGATTTCATGGAAGCCGCTTCCTTGAATGCAGAATCGCGTGTCTTCAGCCTGCTTCTATACGCAGAATATTGGCAATGAGAAAAGCTGCAATCTGCATCATGCGATCCGATGCTTTTCGGGATTTTGCGCGTCAGGGAACGACGGCCAAATAGCAATTGGCGTTAAAAGCGACGACCTCTGACGTCAATGCCCGCTACCACTCCCAGCCGAGGCGATACGCTCGGCATCTCGCACCGGCTTGTCCAGTCTGAGATGCCTTGCCTGCAATCATCCTCCCACCTCATGTTCGCCTCATGACCGATATCGAAAAGCATGCCCTGAGCATCATCTACGCATCCGTAAAGGACGCAGGATTTGTCCGAAGTGGACCAACCTTCACAAGATTCCGCGAGAATTTCATCGATGTTATCTCACCGCAGACCAGAAGCGACGGCAAGGCACTCGCGTTCAATGTCGGCGTGTTTGCCCGCTTCATCCCGGGGCGTTGCATGGATCAGACCACGAATCTCAACGAAACCGACTGCGACGTGAGATGCAGGGCAGCTCCTCCGGGGAAAAGCGATCATTGGATAAGCGTTGAACAGGACGCTGATCTGCTCAAGACCGAGGTGGATGCTCTTTTGACAGAGAATGCCCTTCCCTTCTTTTCACAGTTCCAGGATATCGATTCCATCTGTGAAGCCTTGACGGTCGCAGCCATTCAAGCCGACACGACACCGGCACATTTCAGTTCGATCACGCGCGTCCGAAAGGCCCTGTTGTCTGCCCTTTCATGGCAGGCCAAGGATGATACCGAGTCTGCCAAGGCACTGGCCGCATATGGACTCTCCATCTGTAATGGCGCTACCGCACTGAAAAGCCGATTCAGGAGAATTCTGGAGGCTTAGCCGCCCCCAGAACCGACGCGGGCATTGAAGCATTACCACTTCAGTGCGCGCTGCGTGCGCCACCCACCTGTTCGACGAGGGTCTGGCTGGCCGCATTGAGCCCCACCACCGTCACCTCCGCCCCATGTGCGGCCAGCTTTTCCTGCGCGCGTTCCAATGCGGCCACGGCGGTCAGGTCCCACAGGTGGGCATCGCGCAGATCAATCTGCACCTTCGGCGCCACGTGCTGGTAATCGAACGCCGCTCCCAGCTGCCCCGCCGAGGCAAAGAACACCTGCCCCCGCACGCGGTAGACCTGCGTGTCACCGGCATCGTCGCGCTGCACATCCAGCATGCGGCCAACCTTGCGCGCGAAGAACAGGGCCGACAGCAGCACACCGCTGAGCACGCCCTTGGCCAGATCGTGGGTGGCCACGGTGACCACCACGGTCAGCAGCATGACGGCAGACGAGCTGCGCGGATGCGTGCGCAGGTCGCGCAGCGAGCGCCAGCTGAAGGTGCCGATGCTGACCATGATCATCACCGCCACCAGCGCGGCCATCGGGATCTGCCGCACCAGGTCGCTGCCGTACACCACCAGTACCAGCAGGAACACGCCGGCCACCAGGCAGGACAGGCGGCCGCGGCCACCGGAGGTCACGTTGATCACTGACTGGCCGATCATCGCGCAGCCGGCCATGCCGCCGAGGAAACCGGTGACCGTGTTCGCCACGCCCTGGCCGACGCATTCGCGGTTGCGCTCGCTGGGCGTCTCGGTAATGTCCTCGACGATCTGCAGGGTCATCATCGATTCGAGCAGGCCGACCACCGCCAACGTGGCCGACACCGGCAGCAGGATGCGCAGCGTTTCCCAGGTGAGCGGCACGTCGGGCAACAGGAAATGCGGCAGGCTGTCCGGCAGCTGGCCCATGTCACCCACGCTGCGCACGTCCACACCAAAGCCGATCACCACGGCAGTGAGTACGACGATGGCCACCAGCGGCGACGGCACCGCGCGGGTGACGCGCGGCAGCAGGTAGATGATCGCCAGCGCGGCGGCGCACAGCACGTACACCGTCGGGCCGCGGCCAATCAGTTCCGGCATCTGTGCCAGGAAGATCAGGATCGCCAGCGCGTTGACGAAGCCGGTGATGACCGAGCGCGAGACGAATCGCATCAGCGAGCCAAGCTTGAACACGCCCGCGAGCACCTGCAGCAGGCCGGCCAGGATGCTGGCCGCGAACAGGTACTGCAGGCCGTGGTCCTTGACCAGGTCGACCATCACCAGCGCCATTGCACCGGTGGCGGCGGAGATCATGCCGGGGCGGCCACCAGCGATGGCGGTGATGACGGCAATGGAGAACGCAGCATACAGGCCGACCTTGGGGTCGACGCCGGCGATGAGCGAAAAGGCGATGGCCTCGGGAATCAAGGCCAGGGCGACGACGATGCCGGACAGCAGGTCGCCACGGATGTTGCCGAGCCATTGCTGGCGCAGGGGGTAGGACGTTTGCATGGGAAAACTCCGCGCGCAGGCGGGCGTGGCCGCATGGCGCTGCAGTGGAAAGACACGGGTTCCTGAGCCGGGCGGGCCGGCTGCCGATGTGCGGCAAGGGTCAGGGTGGCGTGATCACTGCAGGCGGGCGTCGGTACGTGGGAGGGGCGCAGTCTACGGCACAGAGCCGCCCAGGGACAGCATCGGCAGGCCGCAACGGCAGCGAAGCATGCCGCCGCTCTACAATCGGGCCATGGCCACCTACCGCCCGCAGTTCTTCGATCCCGCCACCGAACAGGGCGTGCTGCGCCTGTCCATCGCCGCCTCACTACTGCTGGCCGCCGCCGCAGTGGTGTTCGGCCTGCTGGCCAATTCCTCGCTGATCATCTTCGACGGCATCTACGGTCTGATCGACGTGGTGATGACCTGGCTGTCGCTGCTGGTGGCGCGGCTGATCGCGCTGTCCACCCAGACCGACGCGCTGCAGTCGCGGCTCAACCAGCGCTTCACCATGGGCTTCTGGCACCTGGAGCCGATCGTGCTGGGGGTGAGCGGCACGCTGATGATCGGCGCGGCGCTGTATGCCCTGGTCAATGCGGTGGACGCGTTGATGTCCGGTGGCCGCCACATCGCGCTCGGCCCGGCCATTGCCTTCGCCGGGCTGTCGATCGTGGGCGAAGGCGCGCTGGCCTGGTTCATCCTGCGCGCCAACCGCCGTATCGGCTCGGAATTCATCGCGCTGGACGCGAAGAACTGGGTGATCGCGGCCAGCATGTCGGCCTGCTACCTGCTGGCCTTCCTCGGCGGTGTACTGGTGCAGGGCACCTCGCTGGCCTGGATCGGGCCGTACATCGACCCGGCCATCCTCGCCTTCGTCTGCGTGCTGGTGATGATCGCCCCGCTCGGCACCGTGCGCCGGGCGCTGGCCGGCATCCTGCTGGTCACCCCGCCGGAGCTGCAGGCGCACGTGGATGCAGTGGCACGCGCGATCGTGGCCAAGCACGGCTTCGTCGAGCACCGCAGCTATGTGGCCCAGGTGGGGCGTGGCGAGCAGATCGAGCTGTTCTTCGTGGTGCCGGAAAACGACCCGCCGCGGCCACTGGTGGAATGGGACCAGCTGCGCGACGAGATCGGCAATGCACTGGGCGAAGCCTCGCCGGACCGCTGGCTGACCATCATGTTCACCACCGACCGCGAGTGGACGATCTAGGCCGACAGGACGATCGATCAAGTTTTTCGTACGCATTGCAACCCAACGTACGCGAAAACCGGGCAAAGTAGGCTCCAACGCAACACCCACCCACCGACCAGGAGCATCCCGATGTCCATCGAAAAGGTTCTGTACACCGCCCAGGCCACCTCCACCGGCGGCCGTGAAGGCCGTTCCGTCTCCTCCGACAAGGTGCTGGACATCCAGCTGTCGACCCCGCGCGAGCTGGGCGGCGCCGGTGGCCCGGGCACCAACCCGGAGCAGCTGTTCGCAGCCGGCTACTCGGCCTGCTTCCTGGGCGCGCTGAAGTTCGTGGCCGGCCAGGCCAAGATCGCGCTGCCGGCCGACACCACCGTGACCGGCAAGGTCGGCATCGGCCAGATCCCGACTGGATTCGGCATCGAGGCCGAGCTGACCATCAACGTGCCGGGCGTGCCGCGCGAGCAGGTGGAAGAGCTGGTGCAGAAGGCGCACATCGTGTGCCCGTACTCGAATGCCACGCGCGGCAACATCGACGTGACGCTGATCGTTGCCTGATGCGGTCGGGGTCAGAGCCCTTTCGCGTTGCGAAAGGGCTCTGACCCCAAAAAAAATGGGCGGATGCCGGTCGAAACCGAACATCCGCCCATCCCACCTTCGTTGTCCCGCACGGGGGCATGAGGCTGCCGGCCAGCGGCCGGCACTACCAGGTCACTTCTCGCTCGTAATGAGCTGCACGACGCTGGAGAAATCCAGCTTGCCGCGGCCGGCCTGGTGGTTCATCGAGTACAGGTTGCGGGCCACTTCGCCCAGCGGGATCGAGGCGCCGACACTCATCGCCGCTTCCACCGCCAGGCCCATGTCCTTCAGCATCAGATCGCTGCCGAAACCGCCGCTGTAGCCGCGCGAAGCCGGCGCATTCTCCAGCACGCCCGGCCACGGGTTGCACACTTCGGTGGCCCAGCTGCGGCCGGTGCTGACCGCCATCATCTGCGACAGCACCTTCGGATCCAGCCCGTGCGCCACGCCGAGTGCGATGGCTTCGCCGGTGACGGCCATGATCACGCCCAGCGCCATGTTGTTGCACAGCTTGGCCACCTGGCCGGCACCGCTGGCGCCGACATGGAAGATGTTCTTGCCCATCGCCTGCAGCACCGGGCGCGCGCGTTCCAGCGCATCCTCTTCACCACCGACGATGAAGGTCAGGGTGCCGGCCTGGGCACCGGCAGTACCGCCGGACACCGGTGCGTCGATCATCTGCAGGCCGCGCGCGGCGGCGGCTTCAGAGACCTTGCGGGCGCTGGCCGGTGCGATCGTGCTGCAGTCGATGACCAGCGCGCCGGCCGGAATCGCGGCAAGGATGCCGTCCTCGCCCAGGTACACGCCTTCGACGTGGCGGCTGGCCGGCAGCATCGAGATCACCACCTCGGCATCGGCCAGGGTTTCGCGCGCCGATGCGGCCGCGCTGGCGCCGGCATCGACGGCAGCCTGCACCGCGGCCGGGACCAGATCGAACACGCGCACGCTGTGGCCGTTCTTGACCAGATTGGCGGCCATTGGGCCACCCATGTTGCCCAACCCGATGAATGCAATGCGGCTCATGCAAGGCTCCTTTCAACAAGGGGAGTGCCCAGGTCGGCCAGCGGATGCGCGGCATCGGCCCAGGGTGAAGCGAAGAAGGTGTCGGCCCACGCGCCGGTGGCCTCGGCCAGGGTGGCCGGGTTCCACTGCGGATTGCGGTCCTTGTCGATCAGCAGCGCGCGGATGCCTTCGGCGAAATCACCGTGGGCGGCGCAATGCAGGGCGACGATGTACTCCAGGCGGTAGATCGCGGCCAGATCCTGGCCGGCACTGCGGCGCTGCAGCTCGTACGACAACCGTGCCGAGCCGGGTGCACCGGCGGCAAGGGTCTTCTGCGCCGCCTGCAGCCAGGCATCGTCGGTCTGCAGACCGGCAATGCGCGCAATGATGGCCTGCAGGTCATCACCTTCGCACAACGCATCAACCTGCGCCGCATTCGCCAGCAGCGGGCCGGTGGCGGCGTCACTGGCATGCGACTGCAGCAGATGGCTGAGGCGTTCGTGGTTGTGCGCGGCATCGCGGGACCACGCGACCTGCAGCAGCGCATCGAACACCGCGCTGCGGCGTTCTTCGGCCACATGCACGTCGGCCAGGCCGGCGTAGATGGCATCGCCCGGATTGAGCAGTGCGCCGGTCAGGGCCAGGAACAGGCCGCCCTTGCCTGGTACGCGCGGCAGCAGCCAGCTGCCACCCACATCGGGGAACAGGCCGACAGTGATTTCCGGGAAGGCCAGCTTGGAGCGCTCGCTGACCACGCGGTGGCTGGCACCGGACATCAGGCCGATGCCACCGCCCATCACGATGCCGTGGCCCCAGCACAGGATCGGCTTGGTGTAGGTGTGGATCAGGTAATCGACGCGGTACTCGACGTCAAAGAATTCAGCGGCGTAGTCGTTTTCGCGGATATCGCTGCGGCCTGCCTCGCGGAAGGCGACCATGCTCTTGTACAGGCTGTGCAGGTCGCCGCCGGCGCAGAACGCCTTTTCGCCGGCGCCCTGCAACACCACCATGGCGATGCCGTCGTCGTCGGCCCAGGCATTCAACTGCTTCAGCAGCAGGTGCGCCATCGGCAGCGAGAAACCATTGAGCGTACGCGGCGCGTTGAGCGTGGCGATGCCGATGCGCGCGCCGTTGCCGGCCACGCGCTCTTCGAACAGCACCGGTGCATCGTCGGCAGCGGTGTCGGTGCTCATGCGTTCTTCCACTGCGCGGCACGCTTTTCCAGGAAGGCGGTCACGCCCTCGACCTGGTCAGCGGTGTCGAACAGGTCGACGAAGGCTTCGCGCTCGGCCACCAGCGCCGAGGCGTGGGTGCCGGTGCGGGTGGCCTGCACCAGGGTCTTGCAGGCGGCGATGCTGGTCGGGCTCTGCTTGCCGGCCTTCTTCGCCCATTCCAGCGCCAGTGCCTTGGCTTCGCCCTTGCCGACCTTTTCTTCGGCCAGGCCAATGCGCAGCGCGGTCTCGGCGTTGATGCGCTCACCCAGCAGGATCATGCGCTTGGCCCAGCCTTCGCCGACCAGGCGCGGCAGGTTCTGGGTGCCACCGGCGCACGGCAGCAGGCCGACGGTGGCCTCCGGCAGCGCCACCTGGGCGTGCTCTTCGATGATGCGCAGGTCGCAGGCCAGTGCGCACTCCAGGCCGCCGCCCATGGCGTAGCCGTTGATCGCGGCGATCGACACGCCACGGAAACCGGACAGCGCTTCGAAGGCTTCACCGAAGCGGCGCGCGGCTTCACGTGCAGCGGCCTTGTCGCCGGAGGCGAACTGGTTGAGATCGGCACCGGCGGAGAAGAACTTCTCGCCGTCACCGGTGATCACCAGCGCGTAGATCTCGCGGTCTGCGTTGAGCGCGCCGACCAGATCACGCAGCGCCGACAGGCTGTGCACGGTCCAAGTATGCGCCGGCGGGTTGTTCAGGGTGACCACGGCGGTGTGGCCATCCACCTCCACCTTCAGGCCCACGTGCTCCTGGGTACGCCAATCCTTCATCGCAGTTCCTCTTCGGTGTTGAGCAGGTGACGGGCAACGATCACCCGCATGATCTCGTTGGTGCCTTCCAGGATCTGGTGCACGCGGCAGTCACGCAGCAGGCGCTCGATCGGGTATTCGCGGATGTAGCCGTAGCCCCCGTGGATCTGCAGCGCTTCGTTGCAGATGTTGAAGCCGGCATCGGTGGCGAAGCGCTTGGCCATCGCACACCACACGTTGGCATCGCTGGCACCGGCATCGAGCTTGCGCGCGGCGGTGTGCACCATCTGCCTAGCAGCCACCAGCTGGGTGACCATGTCGGCCAGCTTGAACTGCAGCGCCTGGAACTCGGCCAGCGCCTTGCCGAACTGGCGGCGCTCGCCCATGTAGCGGCGTGCGGCATCCAGCGCACCCTGCGCCGCACCCAGCGAGCAGGCGGCGATGTTGATGCGGCCGCCGTCCAGCCCCTTCATCGCCAGCTTGAAGCCGCCGCCTTCCTCTCCCAGAAGGTGGCTGACCGGTACGCGGACGTTTTCGAAGGTGATGCCACGGGTGGGCTGGCTGTTCCAGCCCATCTTCTCTTCCTTGCGGCCGAAGCTGATGCCCGGCAGGTCGGCCGGCACCGCAATGGCGCTGACGCCGCCGGCACCGGCACCACCGGTACGCGCCATCACCACCAGCAGCTCGGTGGCACCGGCGCCGGAAATGAAGGCCTTCGAGCCGTTCAGCAGATAGAAGTCACCGTCGCGCACGGCGGTGGTCTTCAGCGAGGCCGCATCGGAACCTGCACCGGGTTCGGTCAGGCAGTACGAGGCCAGCTTGCTGCCCGAGGACAGATCGGTTCCCCACGCATCGCGCAGCGCCGGCTGACCCCACTTGGACACCATCCACGAGGCCATGTTGTGGATGCTGATGTAGGCCGCGGTCGACGGATCGACGTTGGCGAGCTCCTCGATGACGACGGCGGCGTCCAGTCGGCTCAGGCCGCTGCCGCCCACTTCCGGGTCCATGTACAGACCGCAGAAGCCCAGTTCACCGGCCTTGGCGATCGCATCGCGCGGAAAGATGCCCTCCGCATCCCATCGCGCGGCGTGCGGCGCCAGTTCGGCCTGTGCGAAGTCGCGCGCCGCCTCGCGGTACGCCTGCTGCGCTTCTTCCAGTTCCGTCGTCATCGAGTGGCTCATGGCTGCTCCTGCCGTTACTTCAGGCTGATCGTGGTGTTGACGCCATGGCTGAGCGTCTCGTCATCGAACCAGCGCGCGGTGACCGTCTTGGTCTGGGTGTAGAACAGCACCACCTGCTTGCCGTACGGGCCCAGGTCGCCCAGCTTGGACGCGCGCGAACCGGTGAACGAGAACAGCGGCACCGGCACCGGGATCGGCACGTTGATGCCGACCTGGCCGACGTCGATGTCTTCCTGGAACTTGCGCGCGGCCGCACCGGACTGGGTGAACAGTGCGGTGCCGTTGCCGTTCGGGTTGCTGTTGACCATCGCGATGGCCTCTTCCAGCGTCTCCGCTTCGAGGATGACCAGCACCGGCCCGAAGATTTCTTCCTGGTAGATGCGCATGTCGGTGGTGACACCGGCAAAGATGGTCGGGCCGACGAAGTTGCCCTTCTCGAAACCATCGACCTGCGGCTTGCGGCCATCCAGCACCAGCTTGGCGCCCTGCTCCACGCCCGAGGCGATCAGGCCTTCCACGCGCTCGCGGGCGCTGCAGGAAATGACCGGGCCGACGTCGGTGCCGGCCACGGTGCCACCGCTGACCTTCAGGGTCTTGGCCTTGGTGACCAGGTCCTGCACCCAGTTGCGTGCTTCACCCACCAGCACCAGGGTGGAGGCGGCCATGCAACGCTGGCCCGCGGCACCGAAGGCGGCACCGACCATCGCGTTGAGGGTCTGCTCCTTGTTGGCGTCCGGCAGCACCACGGCGTGGTTCTTGGCGCCCATCATGCACTGCACGCGCTTGCCGGCCAGCGAGGCACGGTTGTAGACGTGGGTGCCGACGCGGGTGGAACCGACGAACGAAACGGCCTTGATGTCCGGGTGGTCGCAGATCGCGTTGACCACTTCCTCGCCACCATGGACGACGTTCAGCACGCCCTTCGGAATGCCGGCTTCCAGGGCCAGCTCGACCAGGCGCATGGTGACCATCGGGTCCTGCTCGGACGGCTTGAGGACGAAGGTGTTGCCGGTGGCGATCGCCATCGGGAACATCCACAGCGGGATCATCGCCGGGAAGTTGAACGGGGTGATGCCGGCGCACACGCCCAGCGGCTGCATGATCGAGTAGGTATCGACGCCGGTGGCCACGTTGTTGGCCAGCTCGCCCAGCTGCAGGTTGCCGATGGCGGCGGCGTGCTCGACCACTTCCAGGCCACGGAACACATCGCCTTCGGCGTCCGGCAGGGTCTTGCCCTGTTCGGCGGTGAGGATGTGGGCCAGCTCGCTCATGTTTTCGCGGATCAGCTGCTGGTACTTCAGGAAGATGCGCGCACGGGTGCCGATCGGGGTCTTGCGCCAGGTCTTGAAGGCTTCCTTGGCGGCGGCGACGGCGGCGTCCACTTCGCCGGTGGTGGCGAACGGCACCTTGGCCAGCACGTCCTGGGTGGCCGGATTGATCACGTCCTGCCAGTGGGAGGTGGCCGATTCAACGAACTGGCCATCGATCAGCATGCGGATACGGGGCGCTGCAACAGTCATGACGACAATCCCACGGGGTGCGAAAGATGCTTGGCATTATTCACAGCACCCACCTCGATTTCCGGGCTGAATCCGCTTAATCTGGCCAACACGCCAGACGATTCATGTTAATTCTGTGAATTACTCAGCCCCCCAGCGACAACTTGGCCTGCGCCTGCTGCGGCTGCGCGAGCAGCGCGGCTACAGCCAGGCGGATCTGGCACGGGCGCTGGGGCTGTCGGCCAGTTACCTGAACCAGATCGAGCGCAACAAGCGCCCACTCACGCCAGCGGTGCAGAAGAAGCTGGGTGAGGTGTTGGGCGACGTTTCTTCGTTGTTCGACGAAGATGAGCCCGCCGCGCTGCAGGAAGCGCTGGGCGAGACTCTGCGCGACCTCGGCCTGGCCGATGTCAGCGCGACCGAACTGCGCGCCCTGGCCGGCAACCTGCCGCAGGTCAGCCGCGCGCTGCTGGACCTGCACCGCCGCCACCTGGCGCTGCGCGAGCATGCCGCCGCGCTGGAATTCCAGCTGGGCGAGCCCGGCGCCGGCAGCACCCTGCCTGCCGGCGACCAGGTACGCGAGTTCTTCAACCGCATGCACAACCACATTCCCGAGCTGGATGAGCTGGCCGAGCAACTGTTCGCCGAATGGGGACTGTCGCCCGGGCACGTAGCACCGCGGCTGCGCCAGCTGCTGGCCGACCGCCATGGCGTGCTGGTGGAAGTGGCCGCACTGCAGGCCGGGCGCGAGAAACGGCAATACGATGCCGGTGCGCGGCGGCTGTGGCTGCCCGATTACCTGGAGCCCGGCCAGCAGGCGTTCCAGATGGCGGCCGAGCTGGCCCTTCACGGCTACCTGCCGCAGATCGATGCAGTGGTGGCGCGCGCCGGCTTCACCGATGAGGCACGCATCGCGCAGGCGCGGATCGGTCTCTCCAACTATTTCGCCGGTGCGCTGGTGATGCCGTACATGCGCTTCCTGCGGGCGGCCGAAACCAGCAGCTACGACATCGAACTGCTGGCGCATCAGTTCGGCGTCGGCTTCGAAGCGGTCTGCCACCGGCTGAGCACGCTGGCGCGGCGCAGTGCGCCCGGGCTACCGTTCTTCTTCATCCGCGTGGACCGCGCGGGCAACGTATCCAAGCGCCATTCGGCCACCGATTTCCATTTCTCGCAGGTGGGCGGTTCGTGCCCGCTGTGGATCGTCTACGAGGCGTTCAACCAGCCCGGCCGCATCCTCACCCAGACCGCGCGCATGCCCGATGGTCGGCGCCATTTCTGGCTGGCGCGGCAGGTCAGCAGTGGCCCGGTGGGCCATGGGCAGCCGCGCAAGACGTTTGCAGTGGCGCTGGGCTGCGATCTGCAGCATGCCGAGCGGCTGGTGTATTCACTGGGGCTGGATGTGCAGAGCCCGGGCAACTCGGTGTCGATCGGGCCGGGGTGCCGGGTGTGTCCGCGCGAGGACTGCATGCAGCGCGCGTTCGCGCAGTTGCCGGGGCGGTAGGGGGTTCGGCAGGGCTGCGCCCTGCACCTGCGGTAGTGCCGGCCGCTGGCCGGCAACAGCAACAACAAAGGCAAAAGCTGGCATTCCGTGGGATGGCGGGGTGGGTCCGGTTGCGACGCGACGGGCTCTGACCCCATCCGGATATCCGCTCTGGTAGGTGCCAACCTTGGTTGGCACGCTCTGGCCGCGCGCGAAATGCATCCACGCATGGCGCGGCTCTACTAGTCCCAGAACACGGTCAGCACGCGGTGGCCCTCCGAGGGCACGGGTGCGTCGATGTGTTGGCCGTACGGCCAACCTTCGCCGACGCCGTCGCATTCCAAACCCTGCAGCCAGCCTTCCACGGTTGCGGCGTCGACGCGGGCCAACACGTGCACGTTCTCCGCGGCAGGCCATTCGCTGTCGTCTTCCAGCGCACTGCCCCAGTCCTGGTGCAGGCCGACGTAGACACCTTCCACTTCAGGCTTTTCGGCGATCGCGACCAGGCGTGCGTACAGCTCGGCAATCGGCGGGCGGCCGTAGCCCCACTGGTTCGGTGCGATGCACTCTTCGAAGTCGTTGCCTTCGAAATACGCGGTCAGCGGTACCACCGGCAGGTGCTCCGGATCACGGGCGTCGAGGCGTTCAAGCAGGTCCAGCAGTTGCTGACGGAGAGACATGGGCATTCCTCTATGCATGGGGAGCTACACATCCTATCTATGCAGGATTAATCACCAGTTCCCTCAGAATCAACAACGACGCGCTCAGCAGGAACAAGCCCTGCAAGCGCCCATTCCGCAACAATGACCCAGCGTTGGCAGGAGGTACGATCTCCAACGAATAGATGCAGATTCGCGGGACCGCTCCCAACACGACAAGTACAAGACAGAAGTAGCCCAGAATCATGGCGCTTCTCCATTGACCTACCGCAAACAGAGCTCCAGCTGCGCCAATAAATATAGGCGCAGCAAAAGAACAAGCGGACCAAATATGGGACGCAATCTGCTGGGCAATGTTCATCATCCAGCTCCTGACGGGCTCAACCACGCCTCCGCCGCGCCCGAATGTGAAGGCAGCAAGGCCCGCCATGAAAAAAACTGAGCCAATCGCTGCACTGATGAAGTTCGGTGAGAACAGCTCCTTGAACATCGCAATGACCAATCCATACAGCGCAGGCAAAAGCCCACCGGACACGACCAGTCCAGCACCGATAAACAAGAGTTTCGGCCAAACGCGGAGACAGTTGCGGATGTCCTTTTCCACGCTGGCTTCAATGTCAACCTTCAGTGATGTCATTTGAGTGTTCCCGGTCCTGTCTCTGGATAGAAGCTCCCTGGGCGGAAATGCCAGTGGGCCACTTCGCAATGCTTGCATCTTCGTTGAGGCAGTCAGTAGATCGGCGTCACTTTCATCTGCGGCAACGGACGCGGTGCGCCGTCAGTAAGGTCCGGGCCGAGGTCTTCCCAGGTACGTCCCTGCTCGACCATCAACTCCCACAGTTGCTGCGAGGCCAGCCGCTTGTCTTCCGAGCCCAGCTTGTATGACGGCGGTGCCGGTTCACCGCGGGCAACCATCGAGTACGCCGCGCGGTAGGCCAGCACCTGCTGTGCCGGGTCGTCGGTGCGTGCCACTTCCAGCGTGTAACGCTGGTAGGCCGAAGCCAGGTTGCGCCAGCGGATCCAGTAGTGGTTCTCGAACGAGAACGAACAGAAGCGCGCACCGGCCAGGCTGCCCTTGTCGGCGATGCGGGTCAGCACCTCCTGTGGCATGTCCAGGTTCATGCCGCCCTCGTCGCCCTGCAGGCTGACGTGCACGATGCGGTCGCGGTAGCCCGGCGCGCGCGCCTGCAGCAGGTCGCGCCAGTTCTGCATGGTCGCCACCACCGCGAACAGGAAACGACCCAGCTCCGCAGCGGCCAGCGGCGTGGCGATCGACTGATAGGTGCGCTGCCAGCCGTGGCGGTTCTCGGTGGGCAGGAACACGGCATGCTCCAGCGCTTGGCGGCCACTGCTGCCGTGGCTCACGTCTTCGGCATGCTGCGGGTAGACCAGATTGATGGCGAAGGTCGGCCAGCGCGGCAGGGCGGCATCGAACAGGTGGATCGGGAAGTTGCTGCTGATGCCACCATCGGAGAACCAGCAGATGCGGAACGCGGTAATCACCGGGCCACAGGTCTGGCCGGCACTGGTCAGCCCTTCCATGCTGTCGGCCATGTTGTGCTCCTGGTCGGCTGCTGGCGCGGTCGGTTCACAGCGGCGTTCGCGGCGCGAGGGCTCATGCAGCGGCACCGCGCTGATCAGCAGCGGGAAGCTCAGGCTCATGCGCGTGGCCACCAGCACCGGCAGCTTCGGGCCCTGCGGCAGGTGGTAGTACCGGCGCCCGTCCACCTCCAGCGGCGGGCCGGCCTGCTTCACCAGCCACTGCACCACGCTGGCGGGGAACAGCTGCTCGAACTCCTCGCGCAGGAACCAGAACTGCGCGCCGCCCAGCGGCAGTGTGCGTGGCTCGCTGTGCGACACGCAGGTGGTGATCATCTGCAGGCTGATCGCATGCGGGCTGTCCGGCTCGCCGGCATAGCGCGGCGCATCGTGCAGGTCGGCGAAGGTGAGCGGTGCATCCAGCGGTTTGCCTGACAACTGCTGCAGGCACTCGTGCAGCCACTCGGTCAACGCTGGCGTGCGCGCGTCGCGGCCAAGGCCACTGCACAGGCCCAGCAGATTGCGCCGCGCCACCCGCGCCACCCGCAGCGCGGCACCGGCCACGCCGGCGCCGTAAGCGCACAGCAGTGATGGCAGCAGCGTGGCGGCCACGCCGCTCCAGCCGCCGCCCCACCAGCCCAGGCCGAGCAGCAGCGCCAGCGACACCAGCACTTCCAGCGGCGCGATCTCGAATACCGCGATGGCCAGGCACAGCAGTTTGTGCGGCAGGCCGGCATTGCCGGTCAGCACCACCAGCAGCCGGTAGGCGGCGCGCGCGCCCCGTGCCGGCTGGAACAGGCTGTAGATGAAGCCGCGCCGCGACAGCTGCGCCGATACCGCCGACAACCCGCCGTAGCCGGCATCGCCGGGCAGGTGCTCGCCGGCCTGCTGGCGGCGATCACCGCATGCCGCCGCAGCCGCCACCGCCGCAGCGATGGCACCGGCCGAGGTGCCGCCGATGCTCTTGAAGCGATACTCGCGCGCCAGCGCCAGTACCGCATTGGGGTACACGATGCCGCTGGTGATGCCGCCTTTCATGACCAGATCGCAGTACTTGTCCGCCACTGTCTTGCCCCCGAGCATGCCGTCCGCCGCGTGGGTGCCAGTATGGCGCAGAGGCTTCTCAGGGCCTGAGAACACCAGCGCAGTCCGGGCAGGAATCTCCGGCGTTCAGCGGAAGGCATGCCTGCAGGCTTGACCCGCCCCGCCATCGGCGTAGCATCTGCAGCAAGCCAAGGGACAGACCCGCGGCTGCCACAACGACATGAGGGATTCTCATGGAATTCGATTATCTCGTCTTCATCGGGCGATTCGAGCCCTTCCACAACGGCCATGCCGCCGTTGCCCGCCTGGCGCTGAGCCGGGCCCGCAAGCTGATCTTCCTGGTCGGCTCTGCCGATACCCCGCGCAGCCTGCGCAATCCCTGGACCGTGGCCGAACGCGCCGTGATGATCCAGGCCGCCCTCGATGGCCACACCGACCGCCTGCTGATCCGCCCGCTGCGCGACCACCTGTACAACGAAGCGCAGTGGATCGCCAACGTGCAGCGACAGGTGGCCGAAGCGCTGCGTAACGACGGCGCCGCCGCTGATGCGAAGGTTGGCCTGATCGGCATGGACAAGGACGCCTCCAGCTACTACCTGCGGGAATTCCCGCAGTGGCCGCTGGTGGACGTGCAGCACACCGCCACCCTGTCGGCCACCGAGCTGCGGCGCTACCTGTTCGAAGCCGGCGACGTCGACTTCCACGGCGCGCTGTTGATGCTGCGTGGCAACGTGCCGGCTCCTGTGTACGACATGCTCGAAGCGTTCCGCAAAAGCGCGCCTGCCTATGGCCAGCTGGTGGCCGAGTACCGCTTCATCGAACAGTACAAAGCCGCGTGGAAGGATGCGCCCTACGCGCCCACCTTCGTCACCACCGATGCGGTGGTCGTGCATTCGGGCCACGTGCTGCTGGTGCGGCGCCGTTCGGAACCCGGCAAGGGGCTGTGGGCGCTGCCCGGCGGCTTCGTCGGCCAGGAACAGAGCCTGCTCGACAGCTGCCTGCGCGAACTGCGCGAGGAAACCCGGCTGAAGATTCCGCTGCCGGTGCTGAAGGGCTCGCTGAAGGGCCAGCAGGTCTTCGACCACCCCGACCGCAGCCAGCGTGGCCGCACCATCACCCACGGCTTCCACTTCGAGTTCCCGGCCGGTGACCTGCCGCCGGTGCGCGGCGGCGACGATGCCGACAAGGCGCGCTGGATACCGGTGAGTGAAGCACTGGACATGGGCTCGCAGCTGTTCGAAGACCACCTGCACATCCTGGAGTATTTCCTCGGCCGCGGCTGACAGGCCCAGCCTCCCCGCTGGCGGATAGACCGCCGGTGCCACTCGACGCGAAGGAGCTTCCGTCATGCACTACCTCGATAATCTTCTCCTCAACACCGACAGCTACAAGGCCAGCCATTGGCTGCAGTACCCGCCGGGTACCGATGCAACGTTCTTCTACGTGGAATCGCGCGGCGGCCTGCACGATCGCACGGTGTTCTTCGGCCTGCAGGCGATCCTCAAGGACGCGCTGGCACGGCCGGTCACCCATGCCGACATCGACGACGCCGCTGCGGTATTCGCTGCCCATGGCGAACCGTTCAACGAAGCCGGCTGGCGCGATATCGTCGACCGGCTTGGCGGCCACCTGCCGGTGCGTATCCGCGCCGTGCCCGAGGGCAGCGTGGTGCCCACCCACCAGGCGCTGATGACCATTGAATCGACCGATCCGGCCGCGTTCTGGGTGCCCTCGTACCTGGAAACGCTGTTGCTGCGCGTGTGGTATCCGGTCACCGTGGCCACCGTCAGCTGGCATGCACGGCAGACCATTGCCGCGTTCCTGCAGCAGACCAGCGACGACCCGCAGGGGCAGCTGCCGTTCAAACTGCACGACTTCGGCGCGCGCGGTGTCTCGAGCCTGGAATCGGCCGCGCTGGGCGGTGCCGCGCACCTGGTCAACTTCCTCGGCACCGATACCGTCTCGGCCCTGTGCCTGGCGCGCGCGCACTATCACGCGCCGATGGCCGGCCATTCGCTTCCCGCCGCCGAGCACAGCACCATCACCAGCTGGGGCCGCGAGCGCGAGGTGGACGCCTACCGCAACATGCTGCGCCAGTTCGGCAAGCCCGGGGCGATCATGGCGGTGGTGTCGGACAGCTATGACATCTACCACGCAATCAGCGAGCACTGGGGCACGACACTGCGTGATGAGGTGATCGCCTCGGGCGCCACCCTGGTCATCCGCCCCGACTCGGGTGACCCGGTGGAGGTGGTGGCCGAAAGCCTGCACCGGCTGGACGAAGCCTTCGGCCACACCGTCAACGGCAAGGGCTACCGCGTGCTCAACCACGTGCGGGTGATCCAGGGCGATGGCATCAATCCGGATACGATCCGCACCATCCTGCAACGCATCACCGACGACGGCTACGCCGCCGACAACGTGGCCTTCGGCATGGGCGGTGCGCTGTTGCAGCGGCTGGACCGCGATACGCAGAAGTTCGCGCTGAAGTGTTCGGCCGCACGGGTGGACGGTGAGTGGATTGATGTCTACAAGGACCCGATCACCGACGCCGGCAAGACCAGCAAGCGCGGCCGCATGCGCCTGCTGCGGCGTCTGGATGACGGCAGCCTGCACACGGTGCCGCTGCCGGCCAACGGCGACGACACCCTGCCGGACGGCTTCGAGGATGCGATGGTGACCGTGTGGGAGAACGGCCGCCTGCTGCACGACCAGCGCCTGGACGACATCCGCACGCGGGCGGCGGCGGGGCGTTGAAGGTGCATCCCGACCGGGGCCAGAGCCCGCTGCGTGGCAGCGGGATCCGACCCCTTCCTTCCGCTGGGGTCGGATCCCGTTGCAGCGCAACGGGCTCTGACCCCGGTGCCCCTTGACCCTGGCCAGCAACGCGTCCACCGTGGGCACGCCGAAGGTATCCCTCCCATCGCTCCGGCGCGGGGAGAGATTTAAACGGGAATCCGGTGAAGGCGCCTCGCGCGCCCATTCCGGAGCTGCCCCGCAGCGGTGAATGGAAACGAATCCTGCCAACAGCACTGGGCTCACGCCTGGGAAGCGGCGGGTAGTAGGTGGGCTGCGGCCCGTGTCCATCAGCCCGAATACCGGCCCCGGCCGGGGGACACGACCGTCCCCTGACTCGACCTGGAATCTCCGCGGGGAGGTTGCCGGGGCCGTCGTCGTCCTGCGCGTGCAGGCGGTGTGGCCGCGCGCGTCCTGTTCACGGTATCCGGCCAGACCCGTTCACCCATGCACTGATGCGTGGGCCACCGCCGTTGCCGGCGGCCCATGCGGTACCTGACGATGACCCAGCTCCAACGCCCCACCCTGACCCTGCCCGCCGACGGCAAGCGCCTGCTGCTGCATTCGTGCTGCGCGCCCTGTTCCGGCGAAGTGATGGAGGCGATCACCGCTTCCGGGATCGACTACGCGATTTTCTTCTACAACCCCAACATCCACCCGGTGAAGGAGTACGAGCTGCGCAAGCAGGAGAACATCCGCTTCGCCGAGCAGCACGGCATCCCGTTCATCGACTGCGACTACGACACCGACAACTGGTTCAGCCGCGCGCGCGGCATGGAGAACGAGCCCGAGCGCGGCATCCGCTGCACGATGTGCTTCGACATGCGCTTCGAGCGCACCGCGCTGTATGCGCACGAGCACGGTTACGACACCATCAGTTCGTCGCTGGGCATCTCGCGCTGGAAGAACATGGCGCAGATCAACGACTGCGGCATCCGTGCCGCGTCGCGCTATGAAGGCCTGCAGTACTGGGACTACAACTGGCGCAAGGGCGGCGGCGCCAGCCGCATGATCGAGATCAGCAAGCGCGAGCAGTTCTACCAGCAGGAGTACTGCGGCTGCGTGTACTCGCTGCGCGACGCCAACCGCCACCGCCGCGAGAACGGCCGCGAACGGATCAAGATCGGCCTGCTGTACTACGGGCAGGATGCTGAAACGCCGCAGGGCGATTGACGTGTGCGCGGGGGGCGGCCACGCTGGTCGCCCCTTCTGTTGTGCTGGACCCTGCCATGACCGCCCCGCCCGCCGATGTCGCCCTGCTGGTGATCGACCTGCAGCCGGACTTCATGCCCGGTGGCGCGCTGGCCTGTGACCAGGGCGATGCACTGGTGGCGCCGATTGCCGAGCTGCTGGCGCAGCGCCGCTACCGCACCGTGGTGGCGACCCAGGACTGGCACCCGGCCGACCATGCCTCGTTTGCCAGCCAGCACGCCGGCCAGCGCCCGTTCGAGACCATTCTGCTGCACGCACAGCCGCAGACGCTGTGGCCGGACCATTGCGTGCAGGGCAGCGACGGCGCCGCGCTGCACCCGGGCGTGGACTGGACCGTGGCCGACCTGATCCTGCGCAAGGGCACGCGCCAACAGGTGGATTCGTACAGCGCCTTCCGCGAGAACCACGGCCCTGATGGCGAGCGCCCGGCCACCGGCCTGGCCGGCTGGCTGCACGAGCGCCGCATCCGCGAAGTGCACGTGTGCGGCCTGGCCCGCGACTACTGCGTGCTGTGGAGCGCGCAGGATGCGGTGAAATCCGGCTTCCGGGTGAAGTTCCTGTGGGAGCTGACCAAGCCGGTGACCGACGCCAACGACGCGATGGTGCGTGAGGCGCTGGGCAAGGCGGGGATTGCGATCGCCTGAGGCGTGACCGCCGGGCATGGCCCGGCGCTACCGTGCACGTCGCTTATGCCGCTTGCGCGCTCCTGCCCACGACAACACAATCGATTCATCCAGCCCCCTAACTACGCCCCCCTACAGATCGCGGGACGGCCGAACCGGGGGCTTTTCATTGGATGAAATCAGGATTCGGTAGTGCCGGCCGCTGGCCGGCAACCTCGGGATCTCTGCAGTTGCCGGCCAGCGGCCGGCACTACCGGATCACGCCCGTTGGTAGCGCCGGGCCATGCCCGGCGGACGCGGGATGGACGATTACCGGAACACGACTGTACGGTGACCGTTGAGCAGGATACGGTGCTCCACATGGCGTCGCACCGCGCGCGCCAGCACCAGCGATTCGGTATCGCTGCCCAGCCGCACCAGCTCGCGCGGCGCCATGGCGTGGTCCACGCGGGCCACGTCCTGTTCGATGATCGGTCCTTCGTCCAGATCCTCGGTGACGTAGTGCGCGGTGGCGCCGATGATCTTGACCCCGCGCGCGTGCGCCTGGTGGTACGGCTGCGCGCCCTTGAAGCTGGGCAGGAAGCTGTGGTGGATGTTGATCGCACGGCCGGCCAGCGCGCGGCACAGCGTGGGTGAGAGGATCTGCATGTAGCGCGCCAGCACCACCAGATCAATGCGCTCGCGCTCGACCAGGTCGATGATCTGCTGTTCCTGCACCGCACGCGTATCGGCGGTCACCGGCAGGTGGTGGAACGGTACCTGGTAGGACGCGGCCAATGGCGCGAAGTCGGCGTGGTTGGACGCTACTGCGGCAATGTCGACCTTCAGCTGGCCGCTGTGGGCACGGAACAGCAGGTCGTTGAGGCAGTGCCCCTGCTTGCTGACCAGCACCAGCAGGCGTGCGCGGCGGCGACCATCATGCAGCTGCCAGTCCATGCCGAAGCCGGCTGCGAGCGTGGCCATGGCGGCGTGCACGGTCTCCAGCGGCAGGCCGGCATCGCGATCGAAATGCACACGCAGGAAGAAGCGGCCGCTCTCCTCGTCGCCGAACTGCTGGGCGTCGAGGATGTTGCAGCCGTGGTCGAACAGCAGGCCGGATACGCGGTAGACGATGCCGGTACGGTCGGGGCAGGACAGGGTGAGGATGGAATCGGGGCGCATCGCCCGAGTGTAGGGCAGCGCCCTGCCTGATGGATCGATGGTCACCGATGCAACCGACCTGCTTGGTTCAGTCCCAAGCGATACTTGGGCGTCCCCGTGGCAAGCTGGTCGGTCATGAACCTGTTGCAACTGATCCGCAGCTTCACCCGCACCGCAGAGACCGGCAGCATTGCCGCCGCGGCCCGCATCCTTGGCATCAGCGCCACCGCAGTCGGCCAGAACATCAACCGGCTGGAAGCGCATCTGGGCGTACGGTTGCTGAACCGAAGTACGCGCCAGCTCGCCCTCAGCGAGGCCGGCGCGCTGTACCTGGCGCAGGTGCGCCACATCGAAGCCGACCTGGCGCGCGCGCAGGCGATGGTCACCGCCGGTGACATCGAACCGGCCGGGCCGCTGCGCATCGCCAGCAGCAGCGCCTTCGGTCGCCACGTGCTTGCCCCCTTGTTGCCTTCACTGCAGCAGCGCTACCCACAACTGCAGCTGGAGCTGCGCCTGACCGACCGCGCCGTGCAGCATGGGCCGGAAGCGGTGGATGCCAGCATCCGCATCGGGGCGCAGCTGGAGGACGGCGTCGTCGCGCGACAACTGGCACGCGTGCCCTTCGTCTTCTGTGCCTCACCGGCCTATCTGAAGGCACACGGCACGCCGAAGCAGCCCTCCGAGCTGAGCGGTCATCGCGGGCTGCTGCACCGCTTCCCCACCGATGGCCGGCCGCTGCGCTGGGGCCTGCTGAAGGATGGCCAGCGCGTGGACGCCGCACTGCCGCCGAGCATGGTCTGCGATGACATCGATGCACTGGCAACGCTGGCCGCGACCGATGCCGGCATCACCCGATTGGCTGCGTTCGTGGCCGAGCCGTACCTGCGCGATGGCCGCCTGCAGGCGGTGTTCGGCGCCGACACTGCATGGCGGCCGGAACCGATGGAGGTCTATTTCTGCGTCAGCGACCGCCGCGACTTCACCGCCAAGATCCGCGCGCTGTTCGAGCACCTGCAGGCCGGCATGGCGCCGGCCTGGCGGGTGTGAGCCTCAGCGTGCCTTGAATACGCCGCGCGCATCGCGCGGCTCGCAGCGCAGGTACTGCGGCGCCGGTTCCACGCTGTCGCGCAATGCGGCGGCGGCATGCCACGGCCAGCGCGGGTCGTAGAGAATGCCGCGCGCCAGGGCCACGGCATCGGCGTGGCGATGGCGCAGGATCGATTCGGCCTGCTCGGGCTCGGTGATCATGCCCACCGCGATGACCGGCATGCGCACCTTGGCCTTGATCGCTGCCGCGAACGGCACCTGGTAACCCGGGCCGACGGTGATCTTCTGGCGCTCGTCCAGGCCACCACTGGAAACGTGCAGGAAGTTGCAGCCGCGCGCGTCCATCACCTGCGCCAGCGCCTCGCTCTGCACCAGATCCCAGCCGCCGTCGACCCAGTCGCTGGCGGAAATGCGCACGCCCACGGCGACCTTGTCGGACACCGCTGCACGCACCGCATCGAACACTTCCACCAGCAGGCGCAGGCGGTTCGGCAGCGAGCCACCGTAGCCATCGGTACGGCGGTTGCTCAGCGGCGACAGGAACTGGTGCAGCAGATAGCCGTGCGCGGCATGCAGCTCGATCAGCTCGAAGCCCAGGCGCTCGGCGCGCACCGCACTGGCGGCGAAGGCGGCGATGACCTCGGCGATGCCGGCCTCGTCCAGTTCCTGCGGTGCCGGATCGCCGGCATGGAACGGCAGCGGCGACGGCGCCACGGTGGACCAGCCACGCGCATCATCGGCTGGCAGCTGGCCGCCGCCGTCCCACGGGCGCTTCACCGAGGCCTTGCGGCCGGCGTGGCCGAGCTGGATGCCCAGCGGCATCGGTGACCAGCGGCGGACACTGGTCAGCACCTGTGCCAGTGCGGCTTCGGTACCGTCGTCCCACAGGCCCAGGTCGGCCCAGCTGATGCGGCCGCGCGGTTCGACGGCAGTGGCTTCCAGGATCAGCAGGCCGGCACCGGACTGCGCCAGGTTGCCCAGATGCATGGCGTGCCAGTCGCTGGCGCGGCCGTCTTCGGCGGAGTACTGGCACATCGGCGCGATGACGATGCGGTTGGACAGGGTCAGGGGGCCGAACGAGATCGGCGAAAACAGCTGGGTCACGGCGATGCGGGGGACAGGCGGATGGAGGGGGCGTATTGCACCGCCGCACGGCCTGCGAATCAACCGTCTGGATGGATCGCTGTTTCGCGGTGGGCGTGCAGCCGAGCGTGTGCTCGGCTCAGGATGAGGCCCACGCGGCCAGCGCCTCGGCGCAGTCCCGTTCATCCTTGAACTGCAGCAGGTCGTCGGCGCGGGTGCGGCCACGGTTCAACGCGGCTACCGGCAGCCCCGCCTTGGCTGCGGCCTGCACGAAGCGGAAGCCGGAATAGACCATCAGCGATGAACCCACCACCAGCACGGCGTCGGCCTGCTGCAGGTGCTCCTGCACCGCCTGCACGCGCTCCCGCGGCACGTTTTCGCCGAAGAACACCACATCCGGCTTCAACAGGCCGCCGCAATACGGGCACTCGGGCACCACGAACGCGGAGAAATCGGTCTCCAGATCGGCATCACCATCGGGCGCGATGCCGGCCTCCAGCGCGTCCCAGCCGGGATTGGCGTCCAACAGGCGCTGCTGGAACTCCTCGCGGCCGCTGCGACGCTCGCAACCCATGCAGCGCACCAGATCCAAGCGGCCATGCAGGTCGATCACGTTGTGGCTGCCGGCACGCTGGTGCAGGCCGTCCACGTTCTGGGTCAGCAGCACCTGCAGCTTGCCTCGGCTTTCCAGCGCGGCCAGGGCCTGGTGGGTGCCGTTGGGCCGGGCCAGGCCGAAGCGCGGCCAGCCGAGCAGGCTGCGCGCCCAGTAGCGCTGGCGGGTGGCCGCCTCGCCCATGAAGGCCTGGTAGGTCACCGGCGGCGTGCGTTTCCACTGGCCGTCGGCATCCCGGTAATCGGGAATGCCCGAGGCGGTGCTGCAGCCGGCGCCGGTCAGCACGAACAGGCGCTGGGCACGGTCGATGAAGTCGGTCAGTGGCAGGGTCATGGCTGCCAGATGGGGGCGCGGTGGCGCCCCCGCAAGCGCCGGTCCGTTGGCCGGGTCAGGCCGCCGGCAGCGGCGGTACCGCGATCGGGTGGCCTTCCTCGTCCAGCGCGATCATCACGAAGTGGCCGCGGGTACACAGCTTGCGCTCGCCGCTGTGCAGGTCCTCGGCGACCAGTTCCACCTCCACCTTCATCGAGCTGCGGCCGACTTCGACGATGCGGCCAATGGTCTCGACCATCTGGCCGATGCGGATCGGCAGCTTGAAGTCGACCTGGTCGCTGCGCGCGGTCACCACGGTGCGGCGCGAGTAACGGGCGGCGGCCAGGAAGGCGGCCTTGTCCATCCACGCCAGCGCCTGGCCACCGAACAGGGTGCCAAGGTGGTTGGTGTGGTTGGGAAAGACGATTTCGGCCATGCGCACTTCGGTGGGCGGCACGGTCTCGGGGATAGGGGTCATGGGGGGCTTCGGTGTGGGGTGCTGCGGATTCTAAGCGACCGGCGTGATGGCCATCGGAATGCACGTGCAACGGTCACCCGGCAGCGGTGCCTGCGCAGGCCGCGCCTGCGGCAGGCGTTACACTGCGCCACGCCCACTGCCAGGACCGCCCATGCCCGCCACTTCCGACCTGCTGGCCTTCGCGCTGGTTTCACTGGCCATGGTGCTCACGCCCGGACCGAACATGATCTATCTGATCTCACGCTCGATCTGCCAGGGGCCGATGGCAGGCCTGATCTCGCTGGGCGGGGTGGCGCTGGGCTTCATGTTCTACATGCTGTGTGCGGCACTGGGCATCACCGCCCTTCTGATGACCGTACCGTTCGCCTACGACGCGCTGCGCATCGGTGGCGCGCTGTACCTGCTGTACCTGGCCTGGCAGGCGCTCAAGCCCGGCGGCCGTTCGCCGTTCGCCGTTCGCGAACTACCGCAGGACAGCCCGCGCAAGCTGTTCACGATGGGCTTCCTGACCAATCTGTTGAACCCGAAAGTGGCGGTGATGTACCTGTCGCTGCTGCCGCAGTTCCTGCATCCGGACGGCGAGGGCAGTGTGCTGATGCAGTCGATCGTGCTGGGCTCCACCCAGATCGCGGTGAGTGTGACCGTGAACGGCATGATTGCGCTGACCGCTGGCAGCATCGCCGGTTTCCTGGCCGCGCGCCCGACCTGGCAGGTGGTGCAGCGCTGGCTGATGGGCACGGTGCTGGCCGGGCTGGCGGTGCGCATGGCGGTGGAAGGGCGACGCTGATTGTAGAGTCGAGCTTGCTCGACTGCTTTGCGCGAACGGCAGTCGAGCAAGCTCGACTCTACAAAGGCCACGTGCAGCATGACGGCCGGTAGCACCAGGCAGGCTCCGCCGGGCATGGCCCGGCGCTACCAACAAAAAACCCCGGCGTTGGCCGGGGTTCTTCGTTGCGACAGGCCTGACCGCTCCGATCAGAAGTTCATGTCGAAGGCGACTTCGCCCTGCACGCCGACCTGGTAGGCCGAGACGCGGCGTTCGAAGAAGTTGGTCAGTTCCTGCACATCCTGCAGTTCCATGAACGGCAGCGGGTTGCGCACGTTGTACTTCTTTTCCATGCCCAGCTTGGCGAAGTGCTGGTCGGCACAGTGCTGCAGGTACTGGCGCATGTCGCGGGTCGAGATGCCGGCCACGCCGCCGGACAGCACGTCCTCGGCGAACTGCACTTCGCATTCGATGGCTTCGGCCAGCATGTCGTAGACCTGCTGCTTCATCTCTTCGTCGAACAGGTCCGGTTCTTCCTCACGCACCACGCGCACCGACTCGAACGCGAACTCCATGTGCGCGCTCTCGTCGCGGAACACCCAGTTGGTGCCCGAGGCCAGGCCCGGCAGCAGGCCGCGCGAACGGAAGTAGTACACGTAGGCAAAGGCCGCGAAGAAGAACAGGCCTTCGATGCAGGCAGCGAAGCAGATCTGGTTGAGCAGGAACTGGCGGCGCTGTTCGCGGGTCTCGATGCGGGTCAGGCTCTGGATCGAGTCGATCCACTTGAAGCAGAAATCGGCCTTCTTCTTGATCGAGTCGATGTTCTCCACCGCCGAGAACGCCTTGGCGCGCTCTTCCGGATCCGGCAGGTAGTTGTCCAGCAGGGTCAGGTAGAACTGCACGTGCAGCGCTTCTTCATACAGCTGGCGCGACAGGTACATGCGCGCTTCCGGCGCATTGAGGTGCTGGTACAGGTTCAGCACCAGGTTGTTGGACACGATCGAGTCGCCGGTGGCGAAGAACGCGACCAGGCGGTGGATCAGGTGACGCTCGCCCGGCGACATCTTGCTGTGCAGGTCGGTGATGTCGATCTGGAAGTTGATCTCTTCCACCGTCCAGGTGTTCTTGATCGCGTTCCGGTACATGTCATAGAACTGCGGGTAGCGCATCGGGCGCAGGGTCAGTTCAAAACCGGGATCGAGCAACATCTGCTTGGGCTTGTCGGCCATGGGTGTTTCCTTGAATTCCTGGGTGAGCCGCCGGGCATGGCCCGGCGCTACCGTGGGTGTTTTTCCGCAGCCGAGCATGGCTCGGCTCTACAGGTGCGAGGTGTCGAGTGCCGACCAACGGTCGGCACCCACCGCGCGGTTTTACTGGCAGGCCTCGCAGGCTTCCGGGTTTTCCAGCGAGCAGGCGATGGCTTCGTCCGGGCTGAACACCTTGGCCGGGGCCGCAGCACTGACCGTGGTCTTGGCGATCTTGGTGGCCGGGCGCGAACGCAGGTAGTAGGTGGTCTTGATGCCCTGCTTCCAGGCGTACATGTACATGGAGGACATCGCGCCGATGTTCGGGCTTTCCATGAACAGGTTGAGCGAGGCCGACTGGTCGATGAAGGCACCACGCTCGGCGGCCATGTCGATCAGCGAACGCATCGGCAGTTCCCACGCGGTGCGGTAGACCTCGCGCAGCGTTTCCGGAATCTGTGCCACGCCGGCGATGGAGCCTTCGGCCAGCTTGATGGCGTCACGCATGTCGGCGGTCCACAGGCCCAGCTTCTTCAGCTCGTTCACCAGGTAGCGGTTGACCTGCAGGAAGTCACCGGACAGGGTCTCGCGCTTGAACAGGTTGGACACCTGCGGCTCGACGCACTCGTAGCAACCGGCGATCGAGGCGATGGTCGCGGTCGGTGCAATCGCGATCATCAGCGAGTTGCGCAGGCCGTGTTCCTTGATGCGGGCGCGCAGGGCATCCCAGCGTGCGGTGTCTTCCGGCACCACGTTCCAGGCGTCGAACTGCAGTTCGCCACCGGCGGCGCGGGTGTCGTTGAACGATGGGTGCTTGCCACGCTCCTGGGCCAGCTCGCAGGAGGTTTCCAGCGCGTGGAAGTAGATCACTTCGGCAATCTTCTTCGACAGGGCACGGGCTTCGGCGCTGTCGAACGGCAGGCGCTTGCGGAAGAACACGTCCTGCAGGCCCATGCAGCCCAGGCCGACCGGACGCCAGCGCAGGTTGGCGCGGCGGGCGGTTTCGATCGGGTAGAAGTTCAGGTCGATGACGCGATCGAGCTGGCGCACGGCCAGGCGCACGGTCTCGGCCAGCTTCTCGAAGTCGAACTCGTTGTGCTCGTCGAAGTGGTTGCCCAGGTTGATCGAACCCAGGTTGCACACCGCGGTTTCATCGTTGGAAGTGACTTCCAGGATTTCGGTGCACAGGTTGGACAGGTGGATCACGTTGCCCGGACGCAGGGTCTGGTTGCTGGCGCGGTTGCACTTGTCCTTGAAGGTCATCCAGCCGTTGCCGGTCTCGGCCAGCGTACGCATCATGCGGGCGTACAGCTTGCGCGCGGAGATGGTGCGGTTGGCCTTGCCCTGGGCTTCGGCCTGCAGGTAGGCCTGCTCGAAGGCTTCGCCGAACAGGTCGGTGAACTCCGGCACGACGCGCGGATCGAACAGCGACCATTCCTGGTCGGCTTCGACGCGCTTCATGAACAGGTCCGGCACCCAGTTGGCCAGGTTCAGGTTGTGCGCACGGCGGGCTTCGTCACCAGTGTTGTCACGCAGCTCGAGGAAGTCCTCGACGTCGGCGTGCCAGGTTTCCAGGTAGACGCAGGCTGCGCCCTTGCGCTTGCCGCCCTGGTTCACCGCGGCCACGGACGAATCCATGGTCTTCAGCCACGGCACGATGCCGTTGGAGTGGCCGTTGGTCGACTTGATCAGCGAACCACGCGAACGCACGCGGGTGTAGCTGACGCCGATGCCGCCGGAGAACTTCGACAGCTGGGCGATGTCGCCGTACTTGGAATAGATCGACTCCAGCGAGTCCTGCGGCGAATCCAGCAGGAAGCACGAGGACAGCTGCTCGTGGGTGGTGCCGGAATTGAACAGGGTCGGGCTGGACGGCAGGTAGTCCAGGTTGCCCATGCGCTTGTACAGCGCCAGGGTCTCGGACACGTCCTCGCTCAGCGCGCTGGCGATGCGCAGGAAGAACTGCTGCGGGGTCTCGATCACCTTGCGGGTGTGCGGGTGGCGCAGCAGGTAACGGTCGTACAGGGTGCGCAGGCCGAAGTAATCGAAGTTCAGGTCCAGCGAGATGTCGATGGCATCGTTGAGCTTGCGCGCGTTGGTCTGCACGAAGTTCAGCAGGCGGTCGTTGATCAGGCCCACTTCGTGGCCACGGCTGACCGACTGCGAGAAGGCATAGATTTCCTGGCCCGAGACTTCCTTGGCGATGTAGTTGGCCAGCAGGCGCGCAGCCAGGCGGCCGTACTCGGGCTCTTCACCGATCAGCAGGGCGGCGGTGCGGATGGAGAGTTCGTCCAGCTCGCGGGTGGTGGCGCCGTTGTACAGACCGGAAATGGTGCGGGTGGCCACGCGCATCGGATCGACGGCGTGCAGGCCTTCGGAGGAACGCTGCACCGCGCGCACGATCTTGTTCAGGTCCACCAGTTCGGTCGTGCCATTGCGCTTGGTCACACTCATCGCGTTGGCCGTCGGCGGCGACGTCAACAGGAATTCGCTTTCCTTCTCGATGGTGGCGCTGGATTCGGTGGTCACGGCGTGTGTCCTCTTGGCGTGATTGGTGGGTGCTCGATGCATCGGGTGACGCAGCCCGGGACATGACAGCCCAGGATGGCAGGACGGCGTCGCAGGGGATGAGACCCTGCGCCTGCCACTGCCGTTGACGATCGCGGATGGGTACCCCGGGCACCCCCTGGAATTGGGGTTGCTGCGACCGACGGCCACAAGATAGTGGGGGTAATGGGGTCCGTCAACGCCAAATGTAGTGAAATTCGGCAATCCCTTGCGCCGCAAGGATCGTGCCATCGGCGCCCGGATCAGACGCTTCAGACCTGCCGGAACGGGCTGCGCAGTCAAGCCCGAAAGGCGTCATTGCGGTGGTACAACGCACCGCGAAAACGGAACAATGACAGCTTCACATGACAGTGATGAAACTGGCTAGGGACAACCCTGTGGATAGGTGGTGGGCAGCCGGTGGGAAAGCCGGTATGGCCGGACGAATCGCCATCGCGCAGTGACTTTCGGCGGGTGACGGCGCCTGCCGAACGCGGGATGCTGGGGTCCTGCAATGACCGGAAAGGATTCCACCATGCGCCTGTCAGCACCCGCCTTGGTCCTGCTGGCTGCTGTGGTCACCGTACCTGCAATTGCCGCTGACACCCCGAAGCTGCGCGCGGACCAGTGCGGTATCCACACCGACTATGACGTGCTGGTGGACAGCGGTGGCGTCTGGCTGCGGCATGGCCCGCAGGCACCGCACGAGGTGGTGTTCCACGATGGCGTGCTGAGCCTGGACGACACGGTCGTGCCGGTCAGCGAGGCCGACGCCGCCCGCCTGCGGCAGATGGAGGCCGGGGCGCGGCAGCTGATGCCGGCGGCCACCGCGCTGGCCCATGAAGTGAGCGGGTTGAGCTTCGACGTGCTCGACGGGGTCTATGAGAGCCTCACCGGCACCGCCAACAGCCGCAAGGTCCGGCGCCTGCGCCGGCAGGCCGATGACTGGATCGGCGGCACGCTGGGCAAGGGCTACTGGGAACAGGCGGTGTTCGGGCCGGGCTTCGAGGCCAAGGTGCAGGACATGGCCGAGTCGCTGTCCGCGTCCATCGCCCGCAGCGTGCTGTGGCAGGTGTTCACCGGCCGCAGCGATGCGATGGAAGAACGCGCCGACCGCCTGGACGCGCAGATGGAACAGCAGCTGGAAGGCCGCGCCGAGCGCATCGAGGCCCGCGCGCAGGCGCTGTGCCCGCTGGTGGCCGCCGTGGCCGAGGCCCACGACGCGCTGGAGGTGCGCTACCAGGGGCAGCCGCTGCGGCTGATCCAGCGCAGTGAGGGCGTGCAGGTGGCGGCCAGCGTGCGCGAGCAGCCGCAGGATGATGCGGTGGCGCCAAGCAGATAGCTGCGCTGTGGATGCCGGCCAGCGGCCGGCACTACCGGGGGGCGCTGCGGAGTAGTGCCGGCCGCTGGCCGGCAGACAGCCCGGATACCGGAAGAATCTGGACCCTTGGAGCCGAGTGGACTACTTCTCGATCAGCCCCAGCGCTTCGCCCAGGCTTTCCACAAAGCCTGCCTGCTCATCTGAATAGTCCATTGCGATGCTTCTGAACTGCGAGCACAACGATGATCGGGACTCCAAGTCCATCATTTGCAACGTGGAAGCCAATTGTTCAAGCCGCTGGATTGCAGCATCGGGATCCACTACATCATCCGCCGAAAACTCGAGAAATATGGCGAGGTCAACGAGGGCTCGCGCAACGTGCTTGTCGATTTCCTGGCTCATGAATCACCTCTACCGGAATATTTGAAGCAGCCGAGCATGGGCTCGGCTCTACAAACGGCGGCACCCCTCACGCCCGGTGCGGGGTACCCAGATACTCGGCGCTCTGCATCTCGATCAGGCGCGAGGCGGTGCGCTCGAACGCGCCCTGCAGGCGCTGGCCGGTGTACAGCTCGATCGGCGAGGTGCTGGCGGTGCAGACCAGGTTGACGTGGCGGTCGTACAGTTCGTCGATCAGATTGACGAAGCGGCGCGCGGCATCTTCGTTCAGGCGATCGAAGGCAGGAATGCCGCCCAGCAGCACGGTGTTGAACTCGTGGGCGATCTCGATGTAGTCCGACGGCCCGCGCGGGCCCTCGCACAACGCGGCGAAATCGAACCAGGCGATGCTCTTGCCGCGCCCACGCACCGCAATCTTGCGGCCCTCGATCTCGATGTTGCCCGGCTTGGCCGGCTGGCCGCCACTCAGTTCGTTCCAGCGCGTGGCCAGCCATTCATCGCTGTCGGCGGCCAGCGGTGCGCGGTACACCGGCGAGCGGGTCAGCGCGCGCATCCGGTAATCCTCGGTGCCCTCGGCGTACAGCTCCACGCAGAAGCGCTGCAGCAGGCCGATGGCCGGCAGGAAGCTCTCGCGCTGCAGGCCGTTGAGGTACAGGTTCTCCACCGCGGTGTTGGAGGTGGTGACCAGGGTCACGCCTTCGGCGAACAGGCGCTCCAGCAGCCGCGCCAGCAGCATCGCATCACCGATGTCGGTGACGAAGAACTCGTCCAGCACCAGCACGCGCAGGTTGCTGCGCCATTCCTGGGCGATCTTCGCCAGCGGGTCGCTCTGCCCCTGGTGCTCGCGCAGGCGCTCGTGGACGCTGCGCATGAAGCGGTGGAAATGCGTGCGGTACTTCTGTTTGATCGGCAGGCCGTCGTAGAACAGGTCGACCAGGAAGGTCTTGCCGCGGCCGACGCCGCCCCAGAAGTACAGGCCCTTGACCGGCTCGGGCTTTTTCCAGAACGAGGACAGGCGGTCCAGCCAGCCGTCCTCGGCACTGTCCAGCAGGCCCAGGTGGATGCGGTCCAGCTCGGCCAGCGCCGCATGCTGGGCCGGGTCGTTCTGCCAGTCGCCACGGGCGACCCCTTCCGCGTACCGCTGCGACGGGGTCAACTCGGTTGCACTCATGCCGCTGCGCCCAGCCAATGTTTCACGCCGTGGGTCAGCGCGCCGCGCAGGTCGATCAGCTTGCGGTGGAAGAAGTGGGTGGTCTCGGGCATGCGCACCAGCTCATGCGGGAAGTCCAGCGTGTCCAGCCACTGGTAGACGGCCTGCGGGTCGACGATCTCGTCCTGCTCGCCCTGGATCACCAGCCAGCGCGCCGGCGGTGCGATGCCATCGAAATCCCAGCGACCGGCCGGCGGCGCGATCGAGATCAGCGCTTCCGGCTGCAGCGCGGCAGCGGCCTTCAGCGACACGAACGAGCCGAAGCTGAAACCGGCCAGCCACAGGCGGTCGTCCGGACGCTGGCTGCGCACCCAGGCGGCGACGGCCTTCAGGTCATCCTGCTCGCCCACGCCGTGGTCGAACTCACCGACCGACGCGCCAACACTGCGGAAGTTGAAGCGCACCGTGGCGATGCCCAGCTCGCGCAGGGTGGTGGCGGTCATGGTGACCACCTTGTTGTGCAGGGTGCCGCCCTCGGTGGACAGCGGATGGCAGACGATGGCCACGATCGGCTGCACCGGCGCGTCGGCCTTGGGCAGGTCGACGACCACTTCCAGCGGGCCGGCCGGGCCGTCCAGTTCGAGGCAGGCGGTTTCGCCAGGGGCGACGGGGAACGAAGGCTTGTGCATGGCACCATGATACCGTCCCCTGCCCCCGCCCTGTGCCCGCCCCATGCTCTACCTGTCCTTGGCCGTGATCTGCAGCGTGCTGGTTTCGGTGTTGTTGAAGCTGGCCAACCGCCGCCAGCTGGATGTGGCGCAGATGGTCACCTGGAACTATCTGGTGGCCGCGACAATGACGGCGGTGGTGCTGCAGCCGCCGCTGGATGCACTGCGCGCGCCGCATGCGCCGTGGCTGTCATTGCTGGCGCTGGCGGTGGTGCTGCCGTCGATCTTCCTGGTGCTGGGCCGCGCGGTGGCGGTGGCCGGTATCGTCCGCAGCGACGTGGCGCAGCGGCTGTCGCTGCTGCTGTCATTGGCCGCCGCGTTCCTGTTCTTCGGCCAGACCGCCACGTTGTGGAAGCTGGCCGGTCTCGGCCTGGGCCTGCTGGCGATGGTGGCGATCAGCCTGCGCCCGCGCGGACCGGCGGTGGCGTCCTCACCGGGTGGCTGGGGCTGGCTGCTGGGCGTCTGGGCCGGGTTCGCGGTGGTGGACGTGCTGCTCAAGCAGGTGGCGCTGTCCGGCACGCCGTCGATGGCAGCGGTGCTGGCCAGTTTCAGCGTGGCCTTCGTGCTGATGCTGGCACTGCAGCTGTGGCGGCACTTCAGTGGTCGCAGCCAGCTGGCCTGGCGCAACCTCGGCGCGGGCGCGCTGCTGGGCCTGCTCAACGGCGGCAACATTCTTTTCTATGTGCACGCGCATCAGTCCATGCCGGAGAGCCCGGCCACCGTGTTCGCCGGCATGAACATCGGCGTGGTGGTGCTGGGCGCGCTGGTGGGCGTGTTCGCGTTCGGCGAGGCAACCACGAAGTGGAACCGCGCGGGTCTTGCGCTGGCGGTGCTGGCGATCGGATTGATCGCCTGGGGGTGAGCGTTGGTTGCGGCGGGCCATTTCCGCGCCCGCGGTGGGATGTCACTTTTCTTTTCGCGCGAAAAGAAAAGTAACCAAAAAAAACGCGCCGCCAGCCGCGAGCCGGTGCTGTGCACCGGTTCCCTGCGCTTCTCGGTGAACCAGGGGACGGCGCCGAACTCGCTGCGCTCAGACATCGGCGCCTCTTCGCCCCTGATTCACCTGCGATGCTCGGCTCGCTTGAAGGCGGACTGGTAGATCAAAAGCAACGGCAGCATCCGTGCCGATCAAGGTCCCTCGCAGAGCAGATCCCCGGCGAACCTTATCTGTCGAAGCCC
Organism: Stenotrophomonas maltophilia; assembly: GCF_002138415.1. Lineage (NCBI taxonomy): Bacteria > Pseudomonadati > Pseudomonadota > Gammaproteobacteria > Lysobacterales > Lysobacteraceae > Stenotrophomonas > Stenotrophomonas maltophilia. The sequence goes on along the minus strand of NZ_CP015612.1, from coordinate 221,350 downwards.
AGCAGCAGCGGGTCGTGGTCGGAGCTGCGCCATGGGCCCTGCACGTTGCGGCCCTGATAGCCGCTGGCGTCCTGCTCGTCGGCGTTGCTGTGCCATTCGGCGGCACCGCGCAGGCGCTTGGCCATGCCCGGGTTCAGCAGCGCGTGGTCGAGGCGGCCGGTGTAGCCGTTGTAGACGTAGCTGTAGGGATGTTCGACCTTGGCGACCTTGAACGCATCCTGCCAGCCCAGCTCATGCAGGGCGCGGATCGGGTCTTCCATCGCGTAGGCGTTGAAGTCACCCAGCAGCACCGCGTCCTTGGCGCCGGTACCGGTCGGGTCGGTCTGCAGCCAGGCGTGCAGCTGCTGCGCCGAGGTCACGCGGGTGGCGTTCCAGCAGCCCTGGTTGTCGTTGCGGTCGGCGTCGGCACCGGCCGCGTCACGGCAGCCCTTCGACTTGAAGTGGTTGGCAACCACCACGAACGGCGCACCCTGCTTGCCCTGGAAGGCCTGCGCCAACGGCACGCGGCTGTGCTCGACGAACGGGCCGCCGGTCAGCGTGGCCGGCTTGCCCACCGGCTGCAGCCGCGAGCTGCGGTAGATGATGCCGACCCGGATCGGGTTGTCGCCGGGGCCGTTGCCCGCGTCGACGAAGCGCCAGTCGCCTTGCGCGCCACGGTCGCGGTTGAGCGCGTCGACCAGTTCGGCGATGGCCGACTGCGGACCGTAGCCGTCGTTCTCCAGCTCCATCAGCGCGGCAACGTCGGCGCCCAGCGCGTTGACCGTGGCGACCAGCTTGACCACCTGCGCCTTGTGCTCGTCCAGCGTGCGCGCACCACGCAGGGTCGGGAAGCCACCGCCCAGGCCATCACCGTTGAAGAAGTTCTCCAGGTTGAAGGCCGCCACATGCAGGCTGCCCTGCACCGTCGGCACCGCCGGACGCTTCAGCTCCGGCAGCTTCAGCGCGCCTTCGACCTGCAGGCGCGGACGGCCCTGTGCATCCACGTGCACGACACCTTCCACATTGCGCAGCTGCATGCCGGTACGCAGCACCGGGTTGGCCGGCAGGTAGGCCACGCTGGCCGGGTCGCGGGCATCGCTGCCGTCGTCCAGCACCAGGCGGCGGCGTTGGTTGTCGGCCATCACCTGCTCGTAGCCGGCAGTACCCGGCGCGGCCACTTCGGTCGGCTGCCAGAGGCGGCCATCGAAGGCCACGGTGAGCTGGCCGAAGCGCTCCAGGCCGTCGGTACCGGCCAGGGTGAGCGGCGCGGCGATGCGCACGCGCTGGCCATCCAGCACACGCCAGTCGGCCGGCGCAGCGGTCAGCACCACGGTGGCGCTGCTGCGCGCGGCGGAGGGCGACGAAACCGGTGCGGCCTGCGGCTGGGCCTGGGCAAAGGCGCCGGCCGGCAGCAGCAGGGACAGGGCAAGGGCGAGGGAACGGCGGCGCATCGACGGGCGACTCCATGGAAGAGGCGCACAGACTAACCCTGAAATGCGAAACCCCGCCTGCGCAGCGGGGGCATATGAGCGATCAGGCCTCGGTGGGCAAAGCCGGGGGATCGTAGCGCCGAGCCCATGCTCGGCTGCACCTGGCCACACCGCGCGGAGAGCAGTCGAGCGCGGGCGCGGCTCTACAGGAAGCGGCGCGTTGCGGCGGCTACTTCAGGTTGCCCAGCATCCAGTCCACGGTGGCGTGGATCTGCTCCTCGGTCAGCGCCGGGTTGCCGCCCTTGGGCGGCATGATGCCGCCATCCGGGCCGGTGTAGCCCTCGATGGCGTGCTTGTAGAGGGTGTCCTTGCCCTGTGCGATGCGCTTGTCCCAGTGCGAATGGTCCAGCGTCGGCGCCATGCCCACACCGGTGGTGTGGCAGGCGGTGCACAGGTTGTCGAAGATGACCTTGCCGTCCTTGGTGCCGCCGTAGGCGACCTGCGACGCGGCCTTGGCCAGCGCGGCGGCCTTGGCCGCAGCCTGCGCGGCGGCGCCGGTGCTGCCGGCATAGACCGCACCGGTGGGCGAGATGCGCTGCTCGGTGCGCTTGGCCGCAGTCGGCGACACCTCGGGCGGAATCCGGGTGTGGATGTAGGCGGCAAGGAGGATGAGGCCGAGGGTGATGGTCGCCAGCAGCGCGATCACCATGGAGAAGCGTTTCAGGAACTCCAGATCGTAATTCCGCACTCTTCGTTACCCCTGGCTGATAGTCGTTGGACCACGGCTGAGCGACTGCGTGATGGACCGAGTATAGAACGCGCTTTGCGTGCGACAACAGGCGTCACTGCTGGTGCGGCGCAACATGCCGGGGCTGGGATCAGATCCCTTTTGCGCCGCAAAAGGGATCTGACCCCGGCAACAGAAGCCGACCAGCGGCCGGCGCTACCGGATTACCGGGCGCCGATCGCGCGCAGGCAGAAGCTGCAGATGGCATCCACCAGCGCGTCTTCGTCGCGGTGTGCTTCGCGGCTGGGCGCGGTCGGGCCGACCATCGCCTCGGTGAAGGCGCCGACGAGGCAGGCGGCGGCCACATGCGCGTCCTGCGCCGGCAGCTCACCGGCCGCCACGCCCTCCTCCACCAGCCGCAGGAACACGTCGCCGAAGGCGCGGCGACCGCGCATGCGCTCGGCTTCCACCTCCGGATCGACCGGTTCAACGATGAAGGCGTGCGCCAGCCCCGGCCCGGCCAGGGCGCGGCGGACGAAGGCGGTGATCGCCAACCGCAGGCGCTCGCTGGCCACCTCCGGGCCGCTGGCAATGCGCTCCATGATCGCGACCTCGTGGGCCACCGCGGCGTTGAGCACCTCCACGAACAGCTCGGCCTTGGACGGGAAGTGGCGGTAGATCAGGCCGGTGGACACCCCCGCCTGGGTTGCCACGGCGGTCACCGGGGCGTTGCGCCAGCCACCGGCGGCGACCCGTTCACGGGTCGCCAGCAGGATCCGTTCACGGACCCCTGCCAGGCGTTCTTCCATCAATGCAGAGCGTTTGTAGGCCATGTTCTGATTCTAGATTCAATTGTTGAATTTGTATTCACTTCTTTCCCGAACCCCGCTACGCTGGGGTCCAATCGCCCGTGCGGATGGCCGTCCCTGAAACAGCCATCCGCTCCCCGCCGGGTGCGTCCATTCCCTGCAGTCCCGTCGTGGAGCCACCGCAATGCACGTGCCATCCCTGAACTTCGACCTTGGCGAAGACATCGACCTGCTGCGCCAGAGCGTGGCCCATTTTGCCGCCGCCGAGGTCGCGCCGCTGGCCGCCGAGGCCGATGCCAGCAACCAGTTCCCGCTGGCCCTGTGGCCGAAGCTGGGCGAGCAGGGCCTGCTCGGCCTCACCGTGGAAGAAGAATACGGCGGCACCGGCATGGGTTACCTGGCCCATGTGGTGGCGATGGAAGAAATCTCGCGTGCCTCCGGCGGCATCGGCCTGTCCTATGGCGCGCACTCCAACCTGTGCGTGAACCAGCTACGCAAGAACGGCAACGAAGAACAAAAGCAGCGCTTCCTGCCGGGCCTGTGCAACGGCAGCCTGGTCGGCGCGCTGGCGATGAGCGAACCGGGTGCCGGTTCGGACGTGGTGTCGATGAAGCTGCGCGCCGACAAGCGCGGTGATCGCTACGTGCTCAACGGCAACAAGATGTGGATCACCAACGGCCCGGATGCCGACGTGCTGGTGGTCTATGCCAAGACCGACATGGAAGCGGGTGCCAAGGGCATCACCGCGTTCCTGCTCGAGAAGGGCATGAAGGGCTTCTCCACCGCGCAGAAGCTGGACAAGCTGGGCATGCGCTCCTCGCCCACCTGCGAGCTGGTGTTCCAGGACTGCGAAGTACCGGAAGAAAACGTGCTGGGCCAGGTCGGTGGTGGCGTGCGCGTGTTGATGTCCGGCCTGGATTACGAGCGCGTGGTGCTGTCCGGTGGCCCGCTGGGCCTGATGGCCGCGGCCATGGACGTGGTCATGCCCTATGTGCACGAGCGCCACCAGTTCGGCGAACCGATCGGCAGCTTCCAGCTGATCCAGGCCAAGATTGCCGACATGTACGTGGGGCTGGGCGCGTGCCGCGCCTACGTCTATGCCGTCGCGCGCGCCTGCGACCAGGGCCGCACCACCCGCCAGGATGCCGCCGGTGCCATTCTGTACGCCGCCGAGAAGGCCACCTGGCTGACCGGCCAGGCGATCCAGATCCTCGGTGGCAACGGCTACATCAACGAGTACCCGACCGGCCGTTTGTGGCGCGACGCCAAGCTGTATGAAATCGGCGCCGGCACTTCGGAGATCCGCCGCATGCTGATCGGCCGCGAACTGTTCCAGCGCACCCTGTAAGGCCACCGCGATGACCGTCCTGAACAGCCAGCTGCAACCGGGCAGCGAAAGGTTTGAAAGCAACCGCGCGGCCATGCAGGCCGTGGTCGATGACCTGCATGCCACCCTCGCCCGCACCGCGCTGGGCGGCAGCGAGGCTGCGCGTGCCAAGCACACCGCGCGCGGCAAGCTGCTGGTGCGCGACCGCATCGACGCCCTGCTCGACCCCGGCAGCGCCTTCCTGGAAATCGCGCCGCTGGCCGCGCATGGCATGTATGAAGACGCCGTGCCCGCCGCCGGGGTGGTGGCCGGCATCGGTCGGGTGAGCGGGGTGGAATGCGTGATCGTGGCCAACGACGCCACGGTCAAGGGCGGCACCTACTACCCGATGACGGTGAAGAAGCACCTGCGCGCGCAGGAAATCGCCGAGCAGAACCACCTGCCGTGCATCTACCTGGTCGATTCCGGTGGCGCGTTCCTGCCGCTGCAGGACGAAGTCTTCCCCGACCGCGACCATTTCGGCCGCATCTTCTACAACCAGGCCAATCTGTCGGCGCAGGGCATTCCGCAGATCGCCTGTGTGATGGGCAGCTGCACCGCCGGTGGCGCCTATGTGCCGGCGATGAGCGACGAGACCGTGATCGTGCGCGAGCAGGGCACGATCTTCCTCGGCGGCCCGCCGCTGGTGAAGGCGGCCACCGGTGAAGTGGTGACGGCCGAGGAACTGGGCGGCGCCGATGTACACACGCGCATCTCCGGTGTGGCCGACCACATGGCCGACAACGATCTGCAGGCACTGGCACGGGTGCGCGCGATCATCGCCCAGCTCAACTGGCGCAAGCCGGAACCGGCGATGGCGGTGCAGGCCTCCGAAGAACCACTGCTGCCGGCGCACGACCTGTATGGCGTGATCCCGGCTGACACGCGCAAGCCCTACGACGTGCGCGAGGTCATCGCGCGGCTGGTGGATGGCTCGCGTTTCGATGAATTCAAGCCGCGCTACGGCGCGACGCTGGTCACCGGCTTCGCGCATCTGAACGGCTACCCGATCGGCATCATCGCCAACAACGGCATCCTGTTCTCCGAGTCGGCGCTGAAGGGCGCGCATTTCATCGAACTGTGCACCCAACGCAACATCCCGCTGGTGTTCCTGCAGAACATCACCGGCTTCATGGTCGGCCGCAAATACGAGCAGGGCGGCATCGCCAAGGACGGGGCCAAGCTGGTGATGGCGGTGGCCTGCGCCAGGGTGCCCAAGTTCACCGTGGTGATCGGCGGCTCGTTCGGTGCCGGCAACTACGGCATGTGCGGCCGCGCGTACTCGCCGAACTTCCTGTGGATGTGGCCGAACGCGCGCATCGGCGTGATGGGCGGCGAGCAGGCCGCCAGCGTGCTGGCCACGGTCAAGCGCGATGGCATCGAAGCCAAGGGCGGCCAGTGGCCGGCGGCGGAAGAGGATGCGTTCAAGGCACCGATCCGCGAGCAGTTCGAACAGCAGGGCCATCCGTACTACGCCAGCGCGCGCCTGTGGGATGACGGCGTGATCGATCCGGCCGACACCCGCCGGGTGCTGGCCCTGGCGCTGTCGGCCAGCCTCAACGCCGCCCCGCAGCAGACGCGCTTCGGCGTGTTCCGCATGTAACCCGTGCCATGACCGAGTCTGTTGCCATGTTCACCAAAGTCCTGATCGCCAACCGCGGCGAGATCGCCTGCCGCGTCATCGCCACCTGCCGCCGCCTCGGCATCGCCACCGTGGCGGTGTATTCCGATGCCGACCGCAACGCCCGCCACGTGCGCCTGGCCGACGAAGCCATCCACATCGGCCCGGCCGCCGCACGTGAGAGCTACCTGCGCGGTGATGCCCTGCTCGATGCCGCACGCCTGACCGGCGCGCAGGCGATCCACCCCGGTTACGGCTTCCTGTCCGAGAATGCCGACTTCGCCGATGCCTGCGCCGCCGCCGGCATCACCTTCATCGGCCCGCCGGCCAGCGCCATCCGCGCGATGGGCGACAAGAGCGCGGCCAAGGCGCTGATGGCCAAGGCCGGTGTGCCGCTGACCCCCGGCTACCACGGCGACCAGCAGGACCCCGCGTTCCTGCGCGCACAGGCCGACGGCATCGGCTACCCGGTGCTGATCAAGGCCAGCGCCGGCGGCGGTGGCAAGGGCATGCGCAAGGTCGAGCGCAGCGAGGACTTCGTCGATGCGCTGGCCAGCTGCCAGCGCGAGGCGGCCTCGGCGTTCGGCAACGACCATGTGCTGGTCGAGAAGTATGTCGAGCGCCCGCGCCATATCGAGATCCAGGTGTTCGGCGACAGCCATGGTGAGGCGGTCTATCTGTTCGAGCGCGACTGCTCGGTGCAGCGCCGCCACCAGAAGGTACTGGAAGAAGCACCCGCGCCGGGCATGAGTCCCGAGCGTCGTGCTGCGATGGGCAAGGCGGCAGTCGATGCCGCGCGCGCGGTGGGCTACGTCGGTGCCGGCACGGTGGAGTTCATCGCCGGCCCGGACGGCGATTTCTACTTCATGGAAATGAACACCCGCCTGCAGGTCGAGCACCCGGTGACCGAGTACATCACCGGCACCGACCTGGTGGAGTGGCAGCTGCGCGTGGCCTCGGGCCAGCCGCTGCCGCTGCGCCAGGAACAGCTGGCGATCCACGGCCACGCCATCGAAGCGCGCCTGTATGCCGAAGATGCCGACCGGGGCTTCCTGCCCTCCACCGGCACCCTGCGCCGCCTGCGCCTGCCGACGCCCTCGGCGAACGTGCGCGTGGATACCGGCGTGGAGGAAGGCGACAGCATCACCCCGTACTACGACCCGATGATTGCCAAGCTGATCGTCTGGGACGTGGACCGCGACGCTGCGCTGCGCCGCATGAGCCAGGCGCTGGCCGACTGCCAGGTGGTGGGCGTGACCACCAATGCCGGTTTCCTGCGTCGCCTGGTCAACACCGATTCGTTCGCGCACGCCAAGCTGGACACCGCGCTGATCGAGCGCGAGCAGGCGGCATTGAGTGCAGTGGGCGACACGGATGATGCCCTGTGGCTGCTGGCCGCCGTGGCTGCGGTTGCAAGCACGGGCGGCGCCAGCACCGACGCGCGCGATCCGCATTCGCCGTGGCAGGCCCAGGACGGCTGGCGCCTTGGCGCATCGGCGTCGCGCGTGCTGCCGCTGCAGCAGGGCGAACGCAAGCACACGCTGAAGGTGTGGACGCAGACCGATGGCTGGCGCGTGCAGTGCGATGACGCCGCGCCGGTGCAGGTGCTTGGCACGGCCGATGCGCAGCATCTGACCGTGCTGCTGGGCGAGCGCCGCTGGTCGTTGCAGCTACTGCGCGAAGGCGACCAGCTGTATCTGTTCGGCGCCGATGGCCAGCACCGCTTCACCCTGCACGATCCGGTGGGCGAATCGGACCACGCCGTGGCCGATGCCGGCAGCCTGCTGGCGCCGATGCCGGGCAAGATCGTCGCGACACTGGTCGCGGCCGGCACCGAGGTCAAGCGCGGCACGCCGCTGGTGGTGCTGGAAGCGATGAAGATGGAGCACACCCTGCAGGCACCGGCAGACGGCACGGTGAAGGGCTACCGCGCCAAGGCCGGCGACCAGGTGGGTGACGGTGCGGTGCTGGTGGACTTCGAGGCGGCGTGATGAAGTGGCAGTGGCGCGCTGGCAACGGCGCGCCACGCCTCAACCCGGCCAGACCCGCTGCAGAGGATCAAACTCGCTGGTGGTCTGGTCCGCTGCCCGCCACCCCAATCCACACATCATTACCGGACCGGCGTCGATGCCATCCAGGCCCAGCAGGGCTTCGATATCCACTTCATTGATGGCAGCGGTGACGTAGGCCGCCAGCCCAAGTTCGGTGGCAGACAACATCCACTGTTGTGACAGGTGGCCTGCATCCAGCAGCACTGCCCGATAGGCCTTGGGATGGTTGCGATACTTCCAGAAGCTTCGCGGGAACCGCGCAACCTGGATGATGTGCAGTGGCGCAGCCGCGAACCAGTCCTGTCCAGCCAGCAGCTTCAGCACGATGCCGCGAAGACCGGTGCCATCCACCGGCAGCGGCCGCAAGGTGTGTTCCAGCGCGTGATAGTGATAGACACCTGCGGCAAGGCCATCGACGTCCACGGCGATGACATAGGTTTCCAGCGGATGCAGGCCTCCACCGGAAGGAACATGCTTCTTCAGAAAGGCCATGTCTTCGCCGGGCTCCACCACGGCGTGCGCCTTCACCGTCCGCTTGAACACCTGGGCGAGCATGCGCAACGGCAATGATCGTGCGGTATCGAAGTTGCGGCAGGTCGCGCGCCTCGCAAGGAGCAGATCACGCGGCTCGTCTTCCGGCAGGGGCAGTGCCAGCGGCTCGGTGGCGGGGGGCATCACGGCCGGTGGTGGAGGGCCGAATCTACGTCGCAGGTCCTGCGCCGTGACAAGCTTCTCTTCGCGCATCTGCTGCGCGCTGTCGATGCCGCTCCAGCGCCCCAGCCGATGGGCCAGCGCCGACAGCGGCCACCAGCTGGCATCGCGTACACGCTGGTCTCGCTGGCGGTGCCCAGCGTAGGCTGCGTCGTCACTGATCAGCAGACCACTGTGCAGCAACCGGTCGAGATCGGCTTCGCCAATGTTGCTGTGCGCCGCGTCGACCCAGGCGTCGGGCACGATACGGCCCAACAGCTCCACGTCGCCAGCCTCCACCCTGAGCGGCGCATCAAGGTGCGCGGCCAGCGCGTACCACTGCATCGTGGTGCCCAGGCCGGCCTCTCCCTTGAGCAGCAGGTCAAGGTCCAGCGCCACATCCGCACGGGGCTCGAACATCACGATGGAGCAACGTCTGATCTGCATGGAGGCATCGGTGTGGAGCGGGACGCGCAGGATGCCATGCATCGCCCCAGGGCGCGCTGAAGCTAAACTTTCCCTGCAACAGGCCGAAACAAGAGAACCCTACCTGCAACGGCCAGCGCGATCACCATGAGTACTTCCGACAAGACCCTGCTTACGGCTGCACAAGCCGCCCAGGTACTGTCGCTGCTGCAGAGCGATGACGGCTTCCGCAGTGCCTTCGCCGCTTCTCCCAGCCTTGCGCTGCAGGGTCTGGGCATTGCTCCCAATGCCGATGGCTCGATGTGCGCTCCAGTGGACACGCTGGCCAGCAAGGAAGCCTTTGCCGCTACTGCCGAGGCCCTGAAACAGCACCTGCAGTCCTGTGGCGCCTTCGTCCTGCCGCACTTCTTCGAAGCCGGCGCCGACAGCTGATGCTGCGCTGTCAGTCCGCGCCCTGCCGTGCGCGGCTGTCACGGACATTGAGCGCCTGCAGGATGTAATTGCCGGAATCCTCGGCATAGGCTCGACCGCGATGCGCGGCCAGCCAGCGTGTTTCTGCAGCGGCCGCCGCGGAATCTCCCGAGGCATGCCTTGCATCGCGCAGCGCCACGTGCAACTGGTACAACTCCGTGCCGTCGGCCCACGGCAGCAGGCGCTCGACGGCCGCGACCGCCTGCCCGGCATGCAACTCGCGGGTGGCTTCGATGATGTCCAGCAACTGGCGCGAGCGTGGGTCGCTCCTGAGGTCGATCGCGCGACGCGCCAAGCGCAGCTGGGGCGTCACGTCCACGCCTTCGCGCTGAGCCAGGCGAATCAGGCCCAGAACCATGAATTGCCGGGTGTGCAGATTGCCGCTGGGCTGCTGGCGCAGGTCGGCCAACGCCTCTCCAATCCGCTTGCGGCTCGCTGCGGGATCCGACCGCTCTCCTGCCATGCCGGCAATGCTGGCGCGCCAGGCCGACGCCAGCCGGCAAAGGGCCGGCTCATTGCACTGCGCCTGCAGTGATCGGGCAACCTCTTCGGCCTTGTCCAGCTCACCGAGATCGACCAGCACCGCTGCCTGCTGCATGCGGGCGCCGAAATCATCGGCTGGCACGCCCGCCAACTGGGCACGTGCAGCGCTCCAGTCTCCGAGTACGGCCATCGCCGTAGCCAGGTTGGCGCTGGTTCTCCAGCCTCCGACATCACCGGCCATGCGGAAATCCGCAACCGCACCGTTGGTGTTGCCCGCAGCCAGCTTCAACCGTCCTGAGAAATCCAGCGTGTGGCTGCGGGCCCACGCCTGCGGAACCCGCGCCGGCTGCACCACGGTCACCGCTTCGGCGTAGCGCCCCATTCCGGACAACGCCAGCGCCCGATTGACATACCCACCGTGGTAGTCGGGATACAGGTCGGTCAACAGCTTCCAGCGTCGGGCGATGTCAGCCTCCGGCAGATCGCTGGCCTGCCCTGCCCATCCGTCCAGGTACAGTGCATCGCGCGGCGTCAGTCGCGCCCGCAATGCCTGCGCACGTGCATGGGCATCCAGTGCCATGCGGCTTTCACCGCGCATCCAGTGGATGCGCATGATTGCCACATGGGCCATCGCAAATTCCGGGTCGACCTTCACCGCCTGCGCGAGAAAGCCCAGCGCCTCATCGGTCTGGCGCCGGTCCAGCGCCCTGATGCCTGCGGCGTAAGCACGCAGCGCGTCCAGGCTGGACGTCGCCACCTGCGGCAGATTCACCGAATGTCGATCAATCTCCATACCGCCTTCGCCAAGACGCTCGCGCAGACGCCCCACCACTTCATCGGTGGATGCCAGAAGTGAGTCCAGGCCTTTGCCATCGACATGCACCGTGTAGACGGTGGCCGCGGTCGACGGATCGATCACATCGACCGCCACCCGCAGGCGGCCATGCACCTCCAGGACCGAAGGCGCCAGCACCGCGCGTGCACCATCACGCTGGGCCACCTCGCTGGCAACTCCCCGGTCCAGCCCGGCCCCAGGACTGATCAGCATGCGCTGCATGGTGTCGCGCACCTTCAGGTCACTCAGCACGTTCACATACCGCGACTGCTCCAGGCTGATGCGGAACGCTTGGTTGATCGACTCGCTCAACAGAGGATCGCCAGTCAGGTTGCGCGGCTCCGCGATCACCACCCAGTCGCGTTCGGCAAAGGCGATGGCCGGTTGTGGACGAGTCAGCAACCACAAGCCCATCGCGCAGGCCGCCACCAGCGTTACCTGCGCCGCCATCGCCATCGGGCGACGCCAGAACGGGACATCCGGCCTGGCCTTGTCACTCGCACGCGGCCGTCGCAGCGCTGCCTTGCCGACCGCCGAGACGCCGATCACCTCCATCGGCTGCGCCACACCACGGAAGCGCCAGCGGCCGAATGACTTCCAGTACAACCGGTCGGCCGGTTCGCCAAGCTGGGAGGCTGCACGCCGGACCAGCGATTCGGCCGCTGCCGACAACAGCAGTTGGCCCGGTCGTGCCAGCTGCATGAGGCGCGCCGCCATCGGCTTGGCCAGACCTTCCACCTCTACGGCCTTGGACCCCAGCGCAACGGACTCAGCGCTGTTGTTCCACAGAATCACCTCACCCACGTGCAACCCGGCCCGCGCCTGCAGCCGGAGATCACGCGACTGCCCCAGCGGCTGCAGCCCACGCTGGTAATCCAGGGCGAACCCGAGCGCATCAATCGGGCGCTCGAACAGCATGAACAATCCATCGGAACGGTCGATCAACTGGCCGTTCCAGCGCTGCTGCAGCGCCAGCACCAGCCGGTCGTGTTCCTGGAACAGTTCGGCGGCGGCGACATCGCCAATACGTTCAACCAGCAGCAGGGAGTCGCACAGATCCGTGAACAACAGCGCACGCAGTTGCTGGTTGTGCGGCGTCGACGTTCCGTTGTCGCCATTCATCGCCGGTCTCTCCCGATCAAGGTATGTCCGCTGCATCCGCCCAGCGCAGGCAGTTGCCACCATCGCGCTTGGCCTGGTACAGCGCGCGGTCCGCGTTGGCGTACCACTCGCTCCAGCCCGCCTCCGGCGCCAGCAGGCTGGCACCGATGCTGACCAGGCTGACGTGCGGCGTGCCATGACTGCGTTCGAGCAGGCCATGCACCGCGCTGAGGATGAACTCGGCCGCGTGCTGCACGATCTCATGGTTGCCACGGCGCAGGATCAGGCAGAACTCATCGCCGCCGAGGCGGCAGGCCAGGTCCTGTTCGCCGGCCATCGAGCGCAGGATGTTGCCCATGCTCTGCAGCACACGGTCGCCGGCCTGGTGGCCGTGGCGATCATTGATCTGCTTGAAGCGGTCGCAGTCGATCAGCAGCAGTGCCTGCGGCAACCCTTCGCCATCGGCGCGGCATTCCTGCAGGTACAGGGTGAGGCCACGACGGTTGTGCAGCCCGGTCAGCTCATCGGTGCGCACCAGCTCGCGTGTATGGGTCAGCTGATGGGTGGTGATGTACAGGTTGTCCAGCGCGGTTTCCAGATCATGGTTGCGCCGGCGCAGCTGGCTGATCAGCGCCTGCTCGTTGGTCAGCACGCGCATGATCGTGCGGCGCAGGAAATAGGCGACCAGGCCAGGATCGGATTCGACCAGGCGATGGAAGTCGGCCGGGCCCAGCTCGAGCACTTCGCAGTCGGCCAGCGCGCGGGCACTGGCGCTGCGCAGGTGATCGCCGACCAGCAGGCCAAGCTCACCGAAGAACTCATGCTGACCGAGGGTCTTGATCACCAGGTCCTCGCCGAAGTCCAGTTCGATCTGGCCTTCGAGGATCACGTACATCCGTTCGCCGCGATGGCCACGCTGGAACAACCACTGTCCGGCATGAAGCTTGCATGGACGGGCGTATCTGGCGAACAATGCGACCTCGGCAGCGGACAGCAGCGCGTGCACGATCTCGGCCATCGCCACCCGGGCGATACCTGACGTCACATCACTGTTCTCGGCCGCACCCCTGCCGGTCATTCCCTGCACCCGCCGCCAGCGTCCCCTGGTGAGCCGCGGAGCATAGCACCGCTTTAAAGTGTGCGCCCTATCTCATTTTGACCCGTTTGCCGATCTTGATTGATGTGAAGATCGGTGGTGGCCCGTTCTGGTCACGGGTGTCCGGGCAAAACCCCTGCTGGATCAATCCGATGCCGGGCTTCACAGGGTTTCAGCCAAGTTGGCGGCACGCGGGGTGCGCCTGATTGACGCTGGCCCCGCGCTGCGCACTTGCATCGATACAACAACGCCGGCAGGTCCCCCGACCGGCCGGCGTTGTCTGGCCCTTCCCTGGCCACCCTGATCGCTCTGTGGTCCGGTAGTGCCGGCCGCTGGCCGGCTACCACGTGGACTCCGGGAACATCGACGGGTTGCCGGCCAGCGGCCGGCACTACCGCATCACGCAGCGCGTTCGCTGCGCCCGCCGTGGAACTGCTCTTCCTCGGTCGAGCCGGTCAGCGCGGTGGTCGACGACTGGCCCTGCTGGATCGCCTGGGTCACCGCATCGAAGTAGCCGGTGCCGACCTCGCGCTGGTGCTTGACCGCGGTGAAGCCGCGCTCGGCCGCTTCGAACTCGGCTTCCTGCAACTCGACGAACGCGCTCATCTGGCGGCGTGCGTAGCCGTGGGCCAGATTGAACATGCCGTAGTTCAGCGCGTGGAAGCCGGCCAGGGTGATGAACTGGAACTTGTAGCCGTAGCTGCCCAGTTCGCGCTGGAACTTCGCAATCGTGGCGTCATCCAGGTTCTTCTTCCAGTTGAAGCTGGGCGAGCAGTTGTAGGCCAGCAGCTTGCCCGGGAACTTGGCATGGATCGCCTCGGCGAACTTGCGTGCGAACTCCAGGTCCGGCTTGCCGGTTTCACACCACACCAGGTCGGCGTAGGGCGCGTAGGCCAGGCCACGGCTGATCGCCTGGTCCAGGCCGTTGCGGGTCTTGTAGAAGCCCTCGACGGTGCGCTCGCCGGTGGCGAACGGCTTGTCGTTGCCGTCGATGTCGCTGGTCAGCAGATCGGCGGCTTCGGCATCGGTACGCGCCACCAGCAGGGTCGGCACGCCCAGCACGTCGGCAGCCAGGCGCGCAGCGTTGAGCTTCTCGATCGCCTCGCGGGTCGGCACCAGCACCTTGCCGCCCATGTGGCCGCACTTCTTCACCGAGGCCAGTTGGTCTTCGAAATGCACGCCGGCGGCACCGGCCTCGATCATCGCCTTCATCAGTTCGAAGGCGTTGAGCACGCCGCCGAAACCGGCTTCGGCATCGGCCACGATCGGCTGCAGGAAGTCGATGTCATCCTTGCCTTCGGCGTGGTGCAGCTGGTCGGCGCGCAGCAGCGTGTTGTTGATGCGCTTGACCACTGCCGGCACCGAGTCAGCCGGGTACAGCGACTGGTCCGGATACATCTGCCCGGCCAGGTTGGCGTCGGCCGCCACCTGCCAACCGGACAGGTAGATCGCCTTCAGGCCGGCCTTGACCTGCTGCATCGCCTGGTTGCCGGTCAGTGCACCCAGCGCGTTGACGAACTCGCGCTCATGCAGCGACGCCCACAGCTTCTCCGCACCCAGGCGGGCCAGCGAATGCTCGATGTGGACGGTGCCGCGCAGGCGCACCACGTCGGCGGCGCTGTAGTTGCGCTGGATGCCTTCCCAACGCGGGTTGGTATCCCAGTCGTGCTGGATCTGTTCGGCAGTGGGCAGCTTGCTCATGTCTTTCTCCAGTTCGGTTCGTGCGTGCAGCGGGAAGGGAAACAGCGGGATATGCGGGCGGCGATCAGTCGATGCGCGCGTAGGCCGGCAGGGTCAGGAAATCGGTCAGTTCTTCGCTGCGGCTCAGTTCGCCGAGCAGGGTGATGGCCTCGCCGATGCGTGTACCACCGGGCAGCGCGGCGGTATCGCCCAGCCGTGCCGGCAGCTGCGAGAGGGTGGAATCCAGCAGCGCCAGATCGATCGCAGTGCCATCGTCCAGTTGCTGGCCCGGCGTATGCAGCCACTGCCACAGCTGGCTGCGGCTGATCTCGGCGGTGGCCGCGTCCTCCATCAGGTGGTGGATCGGCACGCAGCCGTTGCCATCCAGCCACGCCGCCAGATAGCGCACGCAGACTTCCACGTTGCCCTCAAAGCCGGCACGGGTGATGGTGCCCGGCGGCCGCGCGATCAGTTCGTCGCGGCCCACGCGCACATCCTGGCGCAGCACGCTGTGCTGGTTCGCACCGGGCATGTGCTCGTCAAAGATCGCCATCGCCACCGGAATCAGCGCCGGGTGCGCCACCCAGGTACCGTCGTGGCCGGCAGTGACCTCGCGCAGCTTGTCGGCGCGTACCCGTGCCATCGCCTGTTCGTTGGCGGCGGCATCGTTGTTGATCGGAATCTGCGCGGCCATGCCGCCCATCGCATGCGCACCGCGGCGGTGGCAGGTCTGGATCAGCAGTTCCGAATACGCCTTCAGGAACGGCTGGGTCATGGTCACCTGGCCGCGTTCGGGCAGCACGCGGTCGGCGTGGCGGCGGAAGGTCTTCAGGTACGAGAAGATGTAATCCCAGCGCCCGCAGTTCAGGCCGACGATGCGGTCACGCAGCGCGTGCAGGATCTCGTCCATCTCGAACACGGCCGGCAGCGTTTCGATCAGCACGGTCACCTTGATCTGGCCGTGCGGCAGGCCGAGCATGCCCTCGATGTGCGACAGCGCGGTCTCCCACAGCGCCGCCTCTTCCATGCTCTGCAGCTTGGGCAGGTAGAAGTACGGGCCGCGGTCCTTCGCCTGCAAGGTGCGGGCGTTGTGGAAGGCGAACACCGCCGCGTCGAACAGGCCGCCGGCGATGAACTGGCCATCGATGCGCACGTGCTTCTCGTCCAGGTGCCAGCCGCGCGGGCGCACGATCAGGACCGCCTGTTCGTCGAACGGGCGCAGGGTGTAGTGCTTGCCGGCCTTCCCGTTGGATGCCGGCGCGGTGTACTCGAGGTCGCCGCGCACTGCCGCGGCCAATGACTGCTGCCCGGCCAGCAGGTTGCGCCAGGTCGGCGAGGTCGAATCCTCGAAGTCGGCCATGAACACCTTGGCGCCGGAGTTCAGCGCGTTGATGACCATCTTCGGGTCGGTCGGGCCGGTGATCTCGACGCGGCGGTCCTGCAGCGCGGCCGGCAGCGGCGCAACACGCCAGTCGCCGCTGCGGATCGTGGCGGTGTCTTCGCGGAAGTCCGGCAGGCCGCCCTGGTCGAAGAACGCCTGGCGCTCGCGGCGCGCCAGCAGCCGTGCCTGCCGACCCGGTTCCACCGCGCGGTGCAGCGACACCAGCAGGGCCAGCAGCGGCGCCGGCAGCAGGGTGTCCTGGCCGGCCACGCGGGTCGCCAGGGCGATGCCGGGGGTGGCCTTGCTGGCGGGGGTGGGAACAGCGGAAGCGACGGCGGACATGGGGCGACTCCAGCGGTGGGGGAACGCCTCCACGGTGCCGCTGGAGCGGAGTATTTGGCAAAACAGTTTTTGCAATGTTTTACATAAATTGTGCTAATACTTGTGACGCGATGACCACACGCCCCCCGCCAAGTCCGCGTTTTTCCTACAAATCCGACCGGCTGAAGCCTTTGCGGGCGTTCTGCCAGACGGTGCGCCTGGGCTCGGTCTCACGGGCAGCTGAGGCACTTTTCGTCAGCCAGCCGGCCATCAGCCTGCAGCTGCAGGCGCTGGAGCGTGAACTGGGAGTGCCGCTGTTCGAGCGCAGCGGGCGCCGCCTGGTGCCCAGCCGCGAGGGCCAGCTGCTGTACGAAATGGCGCAGCCACTGGTGGAGAACCTGGACGGGCTGGAGGCGCGGTTCCGCGACAAGGTACGCGGCCTGGACGCCGGCGAGCTGAATATCGCCGCCAACAGTTCGACCATCCTGTACCTGCTGCCGAAGATCGTCGAACGCTTCCGCCTGCACCATCCGGATGTGCGCCTGACCCTGCACAACGCGATCAGCGCCGACGGCACCGACCTGCTGCGCGAGGACGCCGCGGACCTGGCGATCGGTTCGATGACTGATGTGCCGGCCGACCTCAGCTACGCCCCGGCCTACCGCTTCGAGCAGGTGCTGATCGCGCCGCACGACCATCCGCTGGCCAGCGGCGGCGAACTGGAGCTGGCCGACATCGCGCGCTATCCGCTGGTGCTGCCACCGAAGCGGCAGATCACCTACCGGCTGGTAGACCAGGTGTTCCAGCGCCACCGCATCGCCTACACCGTGGCGCTGGAAGTGGGCGGCTGGGAGGTGATCAAGCAGTACGTGGCGATGGGCATGGGCATTTCCATCGTGCCGGCGCTGTGCCTGAACGAGGCTGACCGCGAGCGGTTGGCGGCGCGGTCGATGAAGCGCTGGTTCCCCGAGCGCAGCTACGGGGTGATCGTGCGACGCGGCAAGGCGTTGTCGGCGCAGGCGCGGGCGTTCATCGAGCTGATCCAGCCGGAGTTGTTCAGTCCGCGCGATTACGACCAGAGCGGGCATTCGGAGCGGTAGGGGTGTTCTGGTTTGCAGGGCTGCCGCCCTGCACCTGCAGAGGCCGAAGTAACGGCAACGTCAACGGCAACAGCGGGCATTCCGTGGGATGGTGGGGTGGGTCCGGTTGCGGGGGACGCCGTAAACCCGTCCATGAAGTGACCCCCGGGAGTTGGACGCCAGATCCAACCCCGAGGGATACATGAACAAATACGACGCGCGTTTCAAACTGCAGGTCGCCAAAGAGGCCTGCAAGACCTCCACATCGGTCAAAGCCATTGCCCGTCGCCACGGTCTGGAGTTCTCCACGGTCAGGCGCTGGGTAGCGACCTATCGGCTGCACGGTTGGCGTGGGTTTCGCCGCCAGCCCCGGTCCTATGACCTCGCCTTCAAGCTGGCGGTCCTGGAGAAGATGAGCCGGGACGGCCTGTCCGGGCGGGAGGCCACCACCTACTTCCAGATTGGCGATGCCGGCGCGGTGGGGCGATGGCGGCGCCTGTATGCTCAAGGCGGTGCCCAAGCGTTGGCACCGCCTCCGCCGCTGCCCCGAAAGCCGATGAAAAAGACCCGTTCGTCCAAGCCACCTGAGGAAATGAGCCGCGATGAGCTGCTCAAGGAAGTCGCCTATCTGCGTGCGGAGACCGACTACCTAAAAAAACTCGATGCCTTGATCCGGGAAGAGCAGGCGGCGCAGGACGCAAAGCGCAAGCCATCCAAGGATTGAGGCAGGTTCATACGTTGTCGCTTCTGCTCGAAGCGGCAGAGCTGTCACGCAGTACGTTCTATTACCAGAACCATGTCCTGGCCCATCCGGATCAGGATGAGGCAGCCCTGTGCGAGCGCATCCGTGCAATCTACGATCAAAGCCAAGGGCGTTATGGCTATCGCACGGTGACGCTGGAATTGGCCAACCAGGGCCATCGGACCAATCACAAGCGGGTACAGCGCCTGATGGGGAAGATGGGCCTGAAATCACGGGTACGCGTGAAGCGCTACCGGTCCTTCAAGGGGGCCGCCAATGTTGTGGTTGGCAATGACCTCAATCGCCAATTCCACGCCGAGCGCCCCAACCAGAAGTGGGTGACCGACGTGACCGAGTTCAAGGTACAAGGCATGAAGCTGTATCTGTCGCCGATCATGGACCTCTACAACGGCGAAATCGTGGCTTATCAGATCAAGCGCCAGCCCGTGTTCGATCTGGTAGGTCAGATGCTGGAGGAGGCCATCAAGAAGCTTTCGCCGGATGAGCGCCCCATGATCCACTCCGACCAGGGCTGGCAGTACCAGCATGAAAACTACCGGCACATGCTGGAAAAGCACTCTTTGAAACAAAGCATGTCCCGGCGTGGCAACTGCCTGGACAATGCAGCGATGGAGAGCTTCTTTGGGACGCTGAAGTCGGAGTTCTTTTACCTGAACAGCTTTGACAGCATCGAGAGTCTGGAGGCCGGGCTGGTGGAATACATCCAGTACTACAACGAAGAGCGCATCAAACTGAAACTGAAAGGCCTGAGCCCGGTACAGTACCGGGAGCAGGCCCAATCGGCCGCCTGAAACCGTCCAAGTCTCGGGGGTCACTTCACCATGGGGGCTTGGTCGCGGCATCCGTGCCGCTCACACCCCCGCAACCGGACCCACCCCGCCTTCGACAGTTGGTCGCTGCTGTTGGTGCCAGCTGCTGTTGGTGGGTGCCGACCGTTGGTCGGCACGGGATCGGATCCCATCTCTGATTCATTTCCGGCTGACGATGAATAAACTGGCGCCATGTCCATCGAACTCCGCCATCTGCGTTACTTCCTTGCCGTTGCCGATACGCTGCACTTCGGACAGGCGGCGGAGCGGTTGGGCATGTCGCAGCCGCCGCTCAGCCAGCAGATCCGCCAGCTGGAGGATCTGATCGGTGCGCGCTTGTTCGTGCGCAGCCATCGTCGTGTGCAGCTGACGCCTGC
Organism: Stenotrophomonas maltophilia; assembly: GCF_002138415.1. Classification (NCBI taxonomy): domain Bacteria; kingdom Pseudomonadati; phylum Pseudomonadota; class Gammaproteobacteria; order Lysobacterales; family Lysobacteraceae; genus Stenotrophomonas; species Stenotrophomonas maltophilia. The sequence continues at coordinate 201,855 of NZ_CP015612.1, read as the reverse complement.
CGGTGAGCTGCTGCAGGAACGTGCACGGGCCATCGTGCAGCAGGTGGAAACGGCGGTGGACGAGGTGCAGCGCGCGCAGCGCGGCGAACAGGGTGAGCTGCGCATCGGGCTGACCCGCGCGACGCCACTGTCGCCGCAGATTCCGCGCTCGATCCTGCAGTACCGCCGACGCTATCCGCAGGTGCGGCTGCAGCTGAGCGAGATGAACACCCTGCAGCAGATCGATGCGCTGCTCGATGGCAACCTGGACGTGGGCATCATCCGCAAGCGCGCGTTGCCGCCGGAACTGGTTGCGCACAGCCTGTTCGTCGATCCGCTGGCGTTGATCGTGCATGCCGATCACCCTGCCCTGCGCAGACTGTCGAAACAGGGCACGCTGTCGCTGCGCGACTTCGCGCAGGGGCCGTTCGTAGCATTCCGGCGCAGTGCCGGTGCGGGTATCCATGACCACATGATCGCGTTGTGTGCGGCTGCCGGGTTCACTCCGCGCATCGTGCAGGAAGCCGGTGAGGCATCGACATTGATCAGTCTTGCGGCTGCGGGCCTGGGTGCGGCGATCCTGCCGTCGTCCTGTGATCACATCCGGGTGGAAGGTGCGCGCTTCGTCGCGCTGGCCGATGCCGGTGCGCATTCGGAAGTGCAGCTGGCGTGGCACCGCGAGGGGGTGACGCCGCTGATCCGCAACTTCGCCGGGCTGCTGCGCGGGGCGTTCGCCGAAGGGTGAGGTGCAACCCACCCGGTAGCGGCCAACCTTGGTTGGCCCACGGCCACAGCGCCGACCAAGGTCGGCATCTACCAGAGCAGGTTCACGCCGTCAGCGGTTGCGGGGCGCGCTGCTGCAGCGCCCAGACGATGCCACCGCCGATCAGGGTCAGCACGGCGGCGAACAGGCATACACCCAGCCAGTCCCACGCCGCATAAGCCAGGCCACCGACCGCGCCCAGCACGCTGGATCCCAGGTAGTAGGCGAACAGGTACAGCGCCGAAGCTTCGGCGCGCATCGCGCCGGCGCGGCTGCCGACCCAGCTGCTGGCCACCGAGTGACCGCCGAAGAAGCCGAACGTCACCAGCGCGATACCGAGTGCCATCGTGCTCAGCCACGGCATCGCCAACAGCACGATGCCAGCACCAATCAGTGCGAACGAGATCGACAGGATGCGGCCGCGCCCGTAACGCGTGGCCTGCTGGCCCATCCATGCCGAACTGAAGGTGCCCACCAGGTACACACTGAAGATCAGGCCGACCACGGTCTGGCTGAGGTGGTACGGCGGCGCCAGCAGGTGGTAGCCCAGGTAGTTGTAGAGGGTGACGAACACGCCCATCAGCACGAACGAGGTAGCGAACAGCCACGGCAGGCCCGGGTCGGCGAACAGCATGCGCCAGCGCGACGGCAACTGGCACAGGCCATCACGGCGGGGATGGAAATGGCGCGACGGCGGCAGCTGCAACCACAGCAGCACGGTACTGGCGATGGCGATGATCGAGACCACGCCGATGCCCCAGCGCCAGCCCCAATGGTCGGCGATGATGCCGGCCAGCAGGCGCCCGCTCATGCCACCAATGGCATTGCCGCCGATGTACAGGCCCATCGCCAGGCCCAGCGCGCGGCTGTCCATTTCCTCGACCAGGTAGGTCATCGCCACCGCCGGCACGCCGCTCAGCGCCAGGCCGAGCAGGGTGCGCAACACCAGCAGCGTGGTCCAGTCATCCACCAGCGCGGTGCTCAGCGACAGCATGGCCGAGGCCAGCAGCGCAGCGATCATCAACGGGCGACGGCCGACCGCATCGGACAGCAGGCCGGCCAGCAGCATCGCCACCGCCAGCGTGCCGGTGGTCAGCGACAACGACATCGCGCTGCCGGCGGCGGACACGCCGAAGTGACGGCTGAACTCGGGCAGCAGCGGCTGCACCGTGTACAGCAGGCCGAAGGTGGAGAAGCCGGCCAGGAACAGCGCCAGCGCGGTGCGGCGGAAGGCCGGTGTGCCCTGCTGGATGCGGATCTCGGCGCCGGGGTCGACAGTGGGGGGGCGGCGTTCGAGGGCCGCCGTGGTTTCGCCAGTCATGGAATCGAAGGGCCGGTGGGGACGGCCGGGCGTGGGAGGGAACGGGCCTCAGACTAGGCCCGCCCATCCAGTCGATCCATAACCTGATAGGTCAGGATTGATACACCAGAAGTATCAATTCAGCTTACAGGCGCTGCCACTCAAAGCCGGCGCCCCGGCGGTAATACACCGCCACGGCGCGGCCGTAGACCTTGTCGGCGTCGACAAAGCCGAAGAAGCGGCCATCGAAGCTGTTGCCACGGTGGTCACCCAGCACCAGTACCTTGCCGTCCGGCACCACCAGGTCGGCGATGTCCGGGCCGCCACCCATGTCCAGATCGAGGCTGGCACGGCGTTCACCGAAGGCTTCCACATCCTGCAGGTCGGCGGTCTGCAGCGGCTGGCCGTTGATGCTCAGGTGCCCTTCGTGCAGCTGCACATGGTCACCGGCCACCGCGGCCACGCGCTTGATCAGCCGGGTGCCGTCGGCGGGCGAATCGAACACCGCCACTTCGCCGCGCTGCGGTGTGCCGGTGGACACCAGTTCCTTGCTGGTGAACGGCAGGCGCAGGCCATAGGCACGCATGTCCACCACCACCCGGTCGCCGGGCTGCAGGGTCGGCTGCATCGAGCCGCTGGGCACCACGTAGTGGTTGGCCAGGGTGTCGCGGGCGGCGGCGAGCAGGCCAAGCATCACCAACAACGGCAGCGCCTCCTTCTTCAGCCAGGCCAGCGCGCGTTCGGAAAAGGGAGGGCGGGCAACAGCGTCCATGGCAGGCTCCGAGCAAGTGGTAGCGCTATCAGACCACATCCGGGCGCAGGAGGTTCCCGCGCCTGGAACCTGTAGAGCCGAGCCCATGCTCGGCTTGCTCTTGTAGCGTCGAGCTTGCTCGACTGAGGCGCAGAGCAGTCGAGCAAGCTCGACTCTACGGAACGGCAGCCGAGCGTGGGCTCGGCTCTACAAGAAGGATTACGCAGGTTTTACGCTGCGCCCCGGCAGCGGGCATCGCACCTTTACGGCCAGCACGCGCATCGTGTGCCCACCGCGCCACAGGGCGCATTCCGCAAGGTGTTGTATGACCCTCCTGGTGATCCGCCACGCGTCTTCGTCGGCGCCGCGCCCGCAGCTGCCGGCGCAGCTGGCCGGCCATCGCGTGCTGTGCAGCGACTGCGCCAGCCTGTCCGAAGTGCGCCAGTGCCTGTGCCAGCCGCAGGCGCGCTCGGCCGACTGGGTACTGCTGGATGTCGGCGCCGCCGACGACGCGCAATGGCAGGCCGAAGGTGGCGCGCTGCAGGCGGCGCTGGAACGGCTGCCGGCGCAGTACATCGAGTTGCAGGCCCCCAGCGAACCCGGCCTGGAGGCACGCCTGCGCCTGCAGCACGGCCCCGCCGCGGTGGTGGTGGACCAGCGCAGCCAGCAGGCCGGTTACCCGTTGTCGTTGGCCATCGTCGGCCGCCGCCTGGCACAGGAAGGCTGAGCCATGTCGATCTTCATCATCCGTGGCCCGGAAGCGGCCGGTGCGCTGATCCGCACGGCAATGCCGTTGCCGGCACCGGTCCTGAAGTCGCTGGTGCATCGTGCGATCGACGCCGGCACCAGTGTGGCGATCCGTGCCTGTGGCTCGGAACAGGAACTGCTGGACGCCCTGCGCGTGGCCGACCACAGCCGTGGCGAGGTGACGCTGCTTGACCCGGGTGCATGTGCCAACAGCCTGCGCCTGCAGCGGCTGCTGCCGTACCTGCACAACGCCTACGTGGAAGTGCATGACGACGGCGCGGTGGCCGAGCCGTGCCTGCCGGCGGGTGTCGGCCAGCGCCTGGGCATCGCCGCTGGTTACGGTGCGCAGAGCTATGTGCTGGCGCTGGATATCGCGCTGGACCACCTGGGGCTGGCCGAGCAGGCGAACCGGGTGCATGTGGGCACGTGATGGCCGGGCTGTGCCCGGCACCCGGTAGTGCCGGCCGCTGGCCGGCAACCTCAACCTCAACCTCAACAGCAACAGCAACAGCAACAGCCAAAGCCGGTTTCCTGGGGGATGGCGGGGTGGGTCCGGTTGCGGGGGACGCTGCAAGTACGTCCCTGTAAGTTTGGCCGCGGCATCCATGCCGCGGACACCCCCGCAACCGGACCCACCCCGCCTTCGACAGATCTCCGCGAACTGTCGGAATGGCATGGCCTGCTTTTGGTGGGTGTCGACCTTGGTCGATACATGGATCCACGCCATGCGTGGATGAGCGGCAAACTGCGGAATCTGTCGATGGCATCGATTCAACGAAAAACGGCGGGGTTTCCCCCGCCGTTATTTCTTTCGTACTTCAGGTCGCGCTTATTTCAGCCCGCGGAACTTCAGCAGCGGTTCCACCGACGGATCCTTGCCGCGGAAATCGCGGTACAGGGTCGACAGCTCCACGCTGTTGCCGCGCGAGAGGATCTTGTCGCGGAATTCCTGGCCGTTGGCCGCGGTCAGGCCACCGTGTTCGGTGAACCACTGGTAGGCGTCATGGTCCAGCACTTCGGCCCAGAAGTAAGCGTAGTAACCGGCCGAGTAACCACCACCCCAGATGTGGTCGAAGTAGGTGGTGCGGTAACGCGGCGGCACCTGCGGCAGGTCGACCTTGAACTTCTTCAGCGCGCTCGCTTCAAAGGCGCCGACATCCTGCAGCGGTGCATCGGCCTTCTGCGTGTGCCAGGCCAGGTCCAGCAGTGCGGCCGACAGGTACTCGGTGGTCGCATAACCCTGGTTGAAGCTGCGTGCCTTCAGGATCTTGTCGACCAGCTCCTGAGGCATCGCCTCGCCGGTCTTGTAGTGCTTGGCGTAGTTGGCGAACACCTTCGGATCCAGCGCCCAGTGCTCGTTGAACTGCGAGGGGAACTCGACGAAGTCGCGCGAGGTGGCGGTGCCGGCAATCGACGGGTACTTCACGTTCGAGAACATGCCGTGCAGCGCATGGCCGAACTCATGGAACATGGTGGTGACGTCGTCGAAGCTGATCAGCGCAGGCTGGCCAGCGGCCGGCTTGGTGAAGTTGCAGACGTTGTAGACCACCGGCTTGGCACCGGTCAGGCCGTCCTGCTCGACGAACACGTCCATCCAGGCGCCGCCGGACTTGCTGTCACGCTTGAAGTAGTCGGTGTAGAACAGGGCCAGCGAGGTGCCGTCCTTGTCGAACACTTCGTACACCTTCATGTCCGGGTTGTAGGTCGGAATGTCGGTGCGCGGCTTGAAGGTGATGCCGTACAGCTGGGTGGCGGCGTAGAAGACGCCGTTCTGCAGCACGTTGTCCAGTTCGAAGTACGGCTTGATCTGCGACTCGTCCAGATCGTACTTGGCCTTGCGTACCTGCTCGGCGTAGAAGTCCCAGTCCGAAGCGGCGACCTGGAAACCACCCTTCTGCGCGTCGATCACCTTCTGGATCTCGCCGGCCTCGGCGCGCGCCTTGGCGGTGGCGGCCGGCACGGTGTCGGTCAGCAGCTTGAGCGCGGCAGCCGGGGTCTTGGCCATCTGGTCGCCCAGCTGGTAGTCGGCGAAGGTATCGAAGCCGAGCAGCTTGGCCTTCTGCGCGCGAAGCTGGGCCAGGCGCTGCACGGTCTGCCGGGTATCGTTGGCATCGCCGCGCTCGGCGCGGGTTTCCGAGGCCTTCAGCACGGCGGCGCGCTGGTCGCGGTCGCTCAGCGCGCCGAGCACCGGCTGCTGGGTGGTGTTCTGCAGCGGCAGCAGGAACTTGCCATCCAGCTTGCGATCCTTGGCGGCGTTGGCAGCGTTGTTGATCGCATTCTCGTCCAGGCCGGCCAGCTTGGCCTTGTCGTCGACAACGACGGCCGCAGCGGCGGTGGCGGCCACCAGGCGGGTGTGGAACTGGGTGGAAAGGGTGGTCTCTTCCACGTTGAGCTTGCGCAGGCTCGCCTTGTCAGCGTCGGACAGCTGCGCGCCGGCGCGCACCAGGCCGTCGTAGTAATGCTCGACCAGGCGCTTCTGCACCGGGTCCAGTTCCAGGGTGTCACGCTGGTCGTACAGCGACTTCACGCGCGCGAACAGCTTCGGATCGAGATTGATCTCGTCCTGGTGCGCGGCCAGCTTCGGTGCCACTTCTTCCTGGATCTTCTGACGTGCATCGTTGGTATCGGCCTGGACCAGGCCGAAGAAGATGCGCGACACGCGGTTCAGGGTCTCGCCGCTGCGCTCCATCGCCACGATGGTGTTGTCGAAGGTGGCCGGTTCGCTGCTGTCGGCGATCTTGCGCACGTCGGCCAGGTGCTGGCGCATGCCTTCTTCGAACGCCGGCAGGTAGTCGCTGTCCTTGATCTTGTCGAACTGCGGCGCCTGGAACGGCAGCGTGCTCGCGCTCAGCAGCGGATTGGTGGAGGCTTCGGCCGGCTGCTGGGCCGGGGCTTTCTGGGCATCGGACACGGGGGTGGACTCCTTGCCGGAACAGGCCGCCAGCGCCAGGCTGATGGCGGCGGCCAGGACTACGGTACGCGACATGTAAAACACTCCTTGGGCAGACGGTACGGGATACCAGCCCTCCACCCTACTCCTGTCGCGCACGCCCGGCATGTGCCGGACGTGGCGTCTATGCGGCGGCCTGCGGCAGGCTCAGACCGTACCGCGGGTCTTGCCGATCCAGGGCCGGTAGAACTCGCGGATGGCGGCCATGTCGGCGGCATCATCGCCGGTCGGCGTGAACAGCGGACCGATGCCGATGGTCTTTTCCGGGTAGTGGAAATACGCGGCCAGGATCGGCACGTCGGCCATCCGCGCGATCTTCAGGAAGCCGGCCTTCCAGTCCTTCACCGCCTTGCGGGTGCCCTCGGGGGTGATGGCGAACCACATCTTCTCGTTGTTGCGCAGCAGGTCCACGGCCTGCCCCACCGTGCCCTGCGGCGAGCTGCGATCGAGCGGGATCACGCCCAGCTTGTGCAGCAGCGGGCCCAGCGGCCACCAGAACAGCGATGCCTTGCCCAGCACCTTGACCTTCATGCCCAGTGCGATCTTGGCCGCCATGCCCCAGAGGCCATCCCAGTTGGACGAATGCGGGGCGATGATGAAGACCAGCCGGGGGATGTCAGGCAGGGTACCGGTCACCTTCCAGCCGCCCATGCGCAGGGTGCAGCGCGCCAGCCAGCGCAGGAAGGCGTTGGGTTTGACCTGCGGCATCTGCGGCGGCACGGCCGGCAGCAACGAAGTCGGGTTGTTCAAGCAATCACTCCCAGTCACGTGATGAGCGCCCGCGCTTGATCTGCGCGCGCCCGCGTTTGGCGTCCAGACGACGCAGTTTCGACCCGAGGGTCGGCTTGGTGGCCTTGCGCGGTTTGGGCACGCTCAGCCCGGCCTGGATGAAGGCCGCCAGCCGATCGCGCGCATCCTCGCGATTGCGATCCTGGGTCCGGAAACGTTGCGCGTCGATGACCAGCACGCCTTCGCCGGTCATGCGCCGGTCACGCCGCGCCAGCAGGCGCGTGCGCAACGGTTCGGGCAACGAGGGCGAGTTGGCCACGTCGAAACGCAGTTCCACCGCGGTGGAGACCTTGTTGACGTTCTGGCCACCGGCGCCACTGGCACGCACGAACCGCTCGACGATCTCGCCGTCGGGGATTTCAAGCTGCGCGCTGATGGTGACCGGTCCACTGCCCATCCGCGCATTGTAGCGGCAGCCACGTGCCGGAGTGCGGCATCGCGCCCCGTATGCCGCCGATCAGGTACCGAACACGCCGCCTTCGCCTTGGCTGCGGGTATGCTGGCCGTCCCATGTACCGCAGGAAGCCCGCATGACCCGCACCGCACCCGCCCTGCCGTCCCTGCTGCGCCGCGCCGCCCTGCTGCTGGCGCTGGCCGTGGCGAGCGTTCCGGCCCTGGCCGCGCCGCCGACCGATGGCGACATCAACCGCCTGCTGTCCGCGTCACGTGCGCAGAGCATGATCGACACCATGCTGCCGCAGATCGAGGCGATGCAGCAGCAGCAGTTCCAGCAGGTGGCCGCACAGCGCCAGCTCAATGCCCAGCAGCAGGAACAGCTGAAGCGGATCCAGGCGCGGACCAGCCAGACCCTGCGCCAGGCCCTGTCATGGCAGCAGCTGCGGCCGATGTACGTGGACCTGTACAAGAAGACCTTCAGCAAGGAAGACGTGCTGGCGATGGCCGAGTTCTACGAGAGCGCGGCCGGCCAGAGCCTGCTGGACAAGACTCCGGCGCTGATGCAGAACGTGATGGTGGCGATCCAGGCCCGCATGCAGCCGCTGTTCGCGGACCTGCAGAAGGACCTGGAAGCGATCGTCAACGAGCCGGAAAAGAAGTGAGGTAGTGCCGGCCGCTGGCCGGCAACCTCGTACGGTTGGGATCAGGCAGGTGCCGGCCAGCGGCCGGCACTACCGTCTATAGGTCCACCTGCCAGCCAAACAGGTCCAGCGCCTTCTGGAACCCGCCGTCCAACGGGGCACGCACGTCCACCGTGCCACCGTCCGGATGCGGGAAGCGCAGGCGCTCGGCGTGCAGCAGCATGCGGTGCACGCCCTGCATGCGGAAGATGCGGTTGTGGCGGCCATCGCCGTGGCTGGTGTCGCCGATCATGTGATGCGAGAGATGCTTCAGGTGCCGGCGGATCTGCCGGAAGCGCCCGGTCTGCGGCTGGCAGCGCAGCAGTGCGTAGCGCGAGCTGGTGAACTCACCGACCGGCACCGACAGCTCGCCGGTGGCCAGGCGCTGGAAGTCGGTGACCGCCGGTTTCTTCACCGGCTTGCCCGGGCCACCGTCCAAATCGTGGTCGACCCGCCAGGCGAGTTCGGCCGGCCAGCCCCGACAGACGGTCAGGTAGTCCTTCAGCACTTCGCCGCCCATCAGCGCCTTGCCCAGCGCGCTGGCGGTATCGCGGTCAAAGGCCAGCAGCAGGCAGCCACTGGTTGCCCGGTCCAGGCGATGCACGAGGAAGATCGGGCGGCCCAGCTGCTCGCGCAGGCGGTCGGCCAGGAAGTCGTCTTCGCCACGGGCCAGCTTGCTGTCGTGGACCATCAGCCCGGCAGGCTTGTTGACCACGGCCAGGCGCTCATCCAGGTGCAGCAGCTGCAGGGGTGCGGTGTCGGTCTCGACCGCGTCGAGGGTATCGGGTTCGGTGCTCACCGCGGGATTATAAGGGCGGCCTGTATGGGGTCAGATCCCTTTCCGCAGGAAAAGGGATCTGACCCCGGGTTGTGGCACGCGGCAGTCAGGCGCTGCGCACGGCCAGCAGCTCGCCGTTGCCCACCGGCACCAGGCTGGTGCTGAAGTCCGGATCAGCGTCCAGCAGCACCCGCAGCGGTTCCATCTCTTCCGCATGCGAGGTGGCGTTGTCCACCACCAGCAGGCCACCCGGGCGCAGCACGCGACGCAGCTGCGGCCACCAGCCGGCGTACTGTTCGCGATCCGAATCGAGGAAGAGCAGATCGATGCAGGCCTCCGCGGCCTGCGCCAGCCACGACCCGGCATCGCCATGCACCAGTGTGATGTGCTCGTCCAGACCGCTGCGCGCGAAGTTCGCACGCGCCATCGTCGCCTTGTCTTCGGCGAACTCCAGCGTGGTCACATGGCCGTCGATGGCAGCGGCGGCCTCGGCCAGCCACAGCGTCGAATAGCCGTTGGAGGTGCCGATTTCCAGCACCCGACGAGTGTTGCCGAAGCGCACCAGCACCGACAGGAATTCACCGGTGTCGGGCGTGATGTTGAGCATGCGGCGGCCACGCTCGCTTTCGCGTGCGTCGTTGTCGGCGCCGAAGCGGGCCAGTTCGTCCATGAGTGCCTGCAGCATGGGGCCTACTTCCACCACGCGCGCAGCAGCGCCACTGCGCCGACCGCCCCGGACAGCCAGCTCCACGCCGGCACGTCGCCCCAGTACCAGCCTGGCGGCTGCAGCACGTACATCAGCGCCGCGATGGCCAGCAGGCCGACACCGGTGATCGCACCGACCGCGTGCTTCTGCAGGCGCTGCACGCTGGCATCCAGTGCGGTCAGGTCGCGCGAACGCATTGCAAGTTCATGCCGACCTTCCACCTGCTGGGTCAGCCAGGCGTGTACCAGGCGCGGCATGTCCGGCGCGTGGGTCATGATTTCCGGCAGGCGCTTGCCGATCTCGCGTACCACCCGGCGCGGGCTGTAGCGCTCGCGCAGGATCTTCGCCAGCACCGGCTTGGCCACTGCCCAGATGTCGATCTGCGGATCGAGCTGGCGGCCGACGCCTTCGATGTTCAGCAGGGTCTTCTGCAGCAGGATCAGCTGCGGCTGCAGGGTCAGCTGGTAACGCTGGGCCACGCGGAACAGCTTCATCAGCACTTCGGCCAGCGAGATCTGCGACAGCGGGCGGGTGAAGTACGGCTCGCACACCGAGCGCACGGCCGCTTCCAGGTCATCGATGCGCACGTTGTCCGGCATCCAGCGCGCCTGCACATGCAGTTCGGCGATGCGGCGGTAATCGCGGTTGAAGATGGCCATGAAGTTCTCGGCCAGGTAGTACTGATCTTCCTGCGAAAGCTGGCCCATGATGCCGAAGTCCAGCGCGATGAAACGCGGGTTGGCCCGGCGCGCCGGATCGGTGTCGACCCAGATGTTGCCGGCGTGCGCATCGGCGTGGAAGAAGTTGTCGCGGAACACCTGGGTGTAGAACACCCGCACGCCCTTGGCGGCCAGCGCCTTGCGGTCGATGCCGGCCTTGTCCAGTGCGGCGATGTCATCGGACGGGATGCCCCACACGCGCTCCAGGGTCAGCGCGCGCTCTGCGGTGTGGCTCCAGATCACTTCCGGCACGTACAGATCGTCGCTGTTTTCCCAGAAGCGGCGCAGCACGCTGGCATTGGCGCCTTCGCGCTGCAGGTCCAGCTCGGCGGCCAGGGTGTTCTCGACTTCGGCCACCACTTCGCGCGGGCGGATCTTGTCAGCGCGCGGATGGGTGCGCTCGACCAAGGCGGCCAGCGAGTTGAGCAGGGCGATATCGGCGTCGATCTGCTTCTCGATGCCCGGGCGCAGCACCTTGACCACCACCTGGCGGCCATCGGCCAGCGTCGCTGCGTGCACCTGCGCGATCGAGGCCGAGGCCAGCGGTTCGGTGTCGAAGCTGGCGAAGGCCTCGCTGACCGGCAGGCCGAGCGCTTCCTCGACGATGCGACGCGCGGTCTCGCCATCGAACGGCTTGACCCGGTCCTGCAGCAGGGTCAGTTCGTTGGCCACATCCGGCGGCACCAGGTCGCGGCGGGTGGACAGGATCTGGCCGAACTTGACGAAGATCGGGCCGAGATCCTGCAGCGCCAGGCGCAGGCGGGCACCGCGCGACTGTGCGGCGATGTCGGCCGAGGCGCGCGGCACGAACGGCTTGGCCAGGCGCAGCCAGCGCTCGGCCGGGGTGCCCTGCAGCAGGTCGTCGAGGCGGTAACGCAGGATCACCCGGCCGATGCGGCTTGCCCGCAGCACGGCCTTCATGCGGCACCCCGCAGGCGCTGCACGCGTGCACCCAGACGCTCGACGTCGTCGCGCAGCACATCCACGTCATCGTGGAAGGCATCCAGCTCGGCACGAGGCACCACGTCGCGCGATTCCTCGGTGATGAACTCGGCGGCGCTGTGGGCCAGGTCGATCGCGCCCTGGCGCGCATGCTGCAGGGCGCTGCGCAGGGTGTTGGCCACCTGCACGCCCAGCACGTCGCCGAACACGCTGACGAACGGCTGCTGCCAGTCCGGGTCGAAGCCCTTGGCCAGCTGCTGCAGGCGGCGCGCCAGTTCGGCATCGCCGGCCACGCGCACGCGACCCTTGCCGTTGTTGTCGGCACGCCGTGCATTGGCCAGCAGCGGCAGCTGCGCCAGCACGCCGGCCAGGCTGCTGCGCACGGCCAGGTCGGCTTCCTGCGCGTCCACCGGGCCGACCCGCAGCTGGTCGCCATCGACGCTGATGCGCATCGCCAGCGACGGCGCTTCCAGGGTCAGGTCGATGTGCCGGCCGTCGAGGCTGGCCAGTGCATGGCGGGTATCCGGATCCAGCGCCAGCGCGCGGTTCAGGGCGATCTGCAGGGCGCGGCCAGCGACCGGCTTGAGGGACTTGAGCAGGGAGAGAGCCATGTGCGCATTCTACCTGCGTGGGTGGGGGGCTTGGGCCGGGCTGCCGCCCGGCACCCGCAGAGGCAACGGCAACGGCAACAGCAACGGCAACAGCCGAAGCAACAGCGTGCATTCCGTGGGATGGCGGGGTGGGTCCGATGGCGGGGGACGCCGTAACCCTTCCTTGGGGGCTTGGCCGCGGCATCCATGCCGCGGACTGATCTGGCCCCCCGCAACCGGACCCACCCCGCCTTCGACAGGTTCCTGCTGCTGTTGGTGGGTGTCGACCTTGGTCGACACGTGTAGATCCACGCCATGCGTGGATGGATTTCTGGTTCATCTGTGCCTCACCTGTGCGGCAATGGAAGGTTCATGCTGTACGGCCACGCAACGCACAGGACATCGCAACACCATGGCACGGACCCGGGTCGGCATCATCTTCGGGGGCAAGTCCTCCGAGCACGAGGTTTCACTGCAGTCGGCGAAGAACATCCTCGATGCGCTTGATCGCGAGCGCTTCGAGCCAGTGCTGGTCGGTATCGACAAGCAGGGCCAGTGGCATCTGAGCCACCCGGATACCTTCCTGATCAACGCCGATGATCCGTCGCGCATCGCGCTGCATCGGTCCGGCACGTCGCTGGCGGTACGCCCGGGTGCGGAGCAGGCGCAGCTGCAGCCGTCCGATGCAGCCAGTGCGCTGGGCCAGATCGATGTGGTGCTGCCGATCGTGCACGGGCCGCTGGGCGAGGACGGTGCGTTGCAGGGCCTGCTGCGCATGGCCAACCTGCCCTTCGTCGGTTCCCCGGTGCTGGGCTCGGCGGTGGCGATGGACAAGGACGTGACCAAGCGCCTGTTACGCGACGCTGGCCTGCAGGTGGCGCCGTGGCTGTGCATCCGTCGACACCAGGCCGCTGACGTCGATGCAGATGCGGTGATCGCGCAGCTCGGCCTGCCGCTGTTCGTGAAGCCAGCCAACCAGGGTTCGTCGGTGGGTGTGAGCAAGGTCAAGGATGCGGCGGGCTTCGCCGAGGCACTGGCGTTGGCGCTGCGCTACGACCACAAGGTACTGGTGGAATCGGCGGTGGTTGGCCGCGAGATCGAGTGCGCGGTGCTGGGCAACGAACAACCGCAGGCCAGCCTGTGCGGCGAGGTGGTGGTGCACGACGAGTTCTACGCCTACGACACCAAGTACATCAACGAAGATGGCGCCGAAGTGGTGGTACCGGCGGATATCGATGCCGCAACCCAGGCACGCATCCAGCAGATCGCGCTGCAGGCCTACCAGGTGCTGGAGTGTGCGGGCATGGCGCGCGTGGATGTGTTCCTCACCGCAGACGGTGAGATCGTCATCAACGAGGTCAACACGCTGCCGGGCTTCACCCGCATCAGCATGTACCCGAAGCTGTGGGGCGCCAGCGGTGTGGACTACACCACGCTGATCACGCGCCTGATCGAACTGGCGCTGGAGCGCCATGCAGCTGATCGCGGATTGCACAGCGCCGTGTAGCGGCGCTGTGTGTAGCGTCGAGCCATGCTCGACGCTACAAAGGGGCGTGCCGACCAACGGTCGGCACCCACCGGAAAGAACAGTGCCGGCCAGCGGCCGGCACTATCCCGCGGTCTTCTATCCGCGCTTGCGGAACATCGAGATCACTGCCAGTACCAGGAACACAACGAACAGGATCCAGGCGATGTTGCTGGCAGCACCGGCGATGCCGGAAAAGCCGAGCACGGCGGCGATGATGGCGATGACGAAAAAGATGACGGCGTAATGCAGCATGGCGCTCCTCGCAGATGTCCGGGCCGTTGGATGGCGTGGGTCCATCCTCCCGATCTGGCGGTGTGCAGCCAGTGACGGCGATCTATGCGGCAGATGAAGCCTTCAGCCTGCGCAGCCCTTCTTCGATGCTGACCTGCGGCACGTAACCGAAGTCCCGGCGTGCCGGCTCCATGCTGTACCAGTGAGGCGTGCACAGCTGCTCGGCCAGGAAGCGGGTCAACGGCGGCTCGCCGCGCAGGCGCAGCAGCGGCCACAGCCGTTCGCAGATGGCGCCAATGCGATAAGCGGTCTTGAAGCTGATCGCCTTGTCCACGGTCGGTGCACCCACCGCCTGCAGCAGTTTGTTGACCAGCTCGCGCATCGGCAGCGGTTCGCCGTTGGAAATGAAGTAGGCCTTGCCCGCACACGCGGCGCCCGGCGCCAATGCCTCGAAGGCGAGGAAGTGCGCGAGCGCGGCGTTGTCGATGTAAGTGGTATCCACCTTGTTGTTGCCATCGCCCACCAGGCGCAGGCGGCCCTGCCGTGCACGTTCGGCCAGGCGCGGCACCAGCTGCTGGTCGCCCGGGCCCCAGATCAGCCGTGGGCGCAGCGCCACCGTCGCCAGCGTTGCATCATTGGCGGCCAGCACGCGCTGTTCGGCGATTGCCTTGGTCGCCGCATACGGTGCCTGGAAGTCCTCGCCGTACGGCACCTCGTCAGCCCCCAGGCCTTCCACCGGATGGGTGGCGCGGTGGGTCACGCTGGGCGTGGAGGTGTAGACCAGGCGGCTGATGCCATGTGCACGGCAGGCCGCGAGGACGTTGTCGGTGCCCACCACGTTGGCCTGGTGGTAGCTGTCATAGCTGCCCCAGGCGCCGGCCTTCGCACCGTTGTGGAACACCGCATCGACGCCGGCCACCGCGTGCAGCACCGCCTGTGCATCGGCCAGATCGCCGCGGATCTGGCCCACGCCCATGGCCTGCAGTTCCGGGTAGTGGCTGCGGTTGAACGCCAGCACCTGGTGGCCACGTTCGACCAGCCCGCGGCACAGCGCCTGGCCAAGGAAACCACCACCACCGGTGACCAGGATCTTCATGCGCGCTTCTCCAGTTCGGCGCTGGCCCAGACGGCGAGCTTCTCGCGGCCGATCTTGGCGTTGTGACGGATATCGACGGGGAACGCCGGATGCACCAGGAAGTGCTGCAGGCCGGCTTCTGGCGCGCGGGCTGCTGCGTGCGCACGCAGCGCTTCCTGCAGCGCCGGGCTGTCTGACTGACCACGTTGCAGCTCCACGCACAGCACCGGCACCTGCGCACCGGCCGGACCAACACCGACCAGCGCCGTGCGCGCCACCCCGGGCACGGTATTGAACACCGGCTCGACCTGTTCGGTGTACAGCGGCCCGCGCGCGGTTTCCACCCGATGGGTCTTGCGCCCGCAGAACCACAGGCGACCCTGCGCATCGAAGTAACCGACGTCGCCCATGCGATGCACGACGCGCACGCTGCCATCAGCCAATGTCTCGCTGATCTTCGCCGCTGCGGTGGCCTGCGGGCGGTTGAAGTAGCTGTCGGTGGCGGTCGGTCCGGCCACGGTGATCTCGCCCACCTCGCCGGTGGACAGCACGCGCGCCTGCGACCAGTCCGGCAGCGGTGCGTCATCGATGGCGATGATGCGCACCTCGTTCGGCTCGACCACGCTGCCCACGCAGGTACCGGCGCCGGCTTCGGTAGCAGCACGGGTGCGCTCCAGCTCGCGGCCCTCCACCACCGCCACCGGCAGGCATTCGGTGGCGCCATACGGGGTCCAGAACTGCGCATCGGCGGGCAGCAGACTGCGGATGGTAGCGACCACATCCGGCGGCACCGGCGCACCGGCCGAGGTCACCCGGGTCACCGTTGGCAGGGGCCGGCCATGCCGGGCCAGCACCCGCATCAGCGCGGGCGAGCCAAACAGCTGGGTCACGCCGAAGCGCTGGATGGCATCGTGCAGGCGTGCCGGGTCGGCCTGTGCCGGCCGCGTCGGGTCCATGTCCGGGATCACCGAGGTCAGGCCCAGCGCCGGGTCGAACAAGGCAAACGGCGGGAAGGTCGGCAGGTCCACCCCGCCCGCCTCCATGCCGAAGGCGCTGCCCAGCAGCTGGATCTGGCCGACGAAATGGCGGTGGCGGTAGACCACGCCCTTGGGCACGCCGGTGGAGCCGCTGGTGAACAGGATCGCCGCCATGTCCTCGCCATCGGTGGCGGCCAGCATCGGCCCCCCGTTGGCGCCGGCGCGCTCCAGCGCGGCCAGGGTGGTTCCGCCCCAGCCGAGGCGGCGGCCGACGGTCACCAGGCGCGCAGCCGACGGCGCCCAGCGCAGCACCAGCCGCGCCACATGGGCCAGCGGAATGCCGATGAAGGCTTCCGGTTGCGCCTCGTCCAGACACTGTTTCAGCGCGCGCTTGTCGATGCCCGGATCGACCAGCACCGGCACCGCGCCCTGCTTGAACAGCGCGAACATCAACAGGAAGAACTCCGGCGAGGGCCGCACCATCACCACCGTGCGCACCCCTCGGCCGATCCCGTAGCCGGCCAGGCCGGCGGCCATGGCGTCGCTGCGGGCGTCCAGCTGGCGGTAATCCAGGGTGACGTCGTAGGCCGCCATGCCATTGCCGGCGCCGCGGCGGCCGGGGCAGCGGATGGCGATCTGGTCGGGGCGTTCACGCGCCAGTTCAGGCAAACGGGCCGCAATATTGCAGGGTCGGTTCATCCGTTCATTGTCGCCGCTTACGGAATTTCTTGCGCGGCGGCCCACTTCGTGGAAAATCCGCACCCTCGTTCCTGATTCCGACTGCCGCCCGAGGCGGCTTGCCCATGCAACATCCCTGCATGACCTGCGGCGCCTGCTGCACCCAATACCGCGTGGCCTTCCACTGGATGGAATCAGACGAGGTCACCCCCGGCGGCGTACCGCACCAGCTGACCGAGGTGCTGGACCCGCATCGCCTGTGCATGCGCGGCACCCACTCCAAGCCGGTGCGCTGCGTGGCGCTGGATGCGCAGATCGGCGTGTACTCACGCTGCACCATCCACCCCAACCGGCCCAGCGTGTGCCGTGAGGTGGACGCGTCCTGGGAGTACGGCAAGGCCAGCCCGCAGTGCGACAAGGCGCGCATCGCCTATGGCCTGGATCCGCTCACACTGGCCGACTGGCGCTGGCGCGACGCGGCCGACAACGACGACGACCATCCGGACGACAACGGCAACAGCCCGTCTTCGCCGCCGCAGGCGCCGGTCGCCGCGTGACGGTCGGGGTCGGATCCGTTTCCGGCACGGAAACGGCTCTGACCTCATGTACGACAACGCCGGGCATGGCCCGGCGCTACCGAAGGGTTCCGACGCAGATGGAGTCAGAGCCCTCTCTGCGAGATGGATCCGACCCTGCACACCGATCAGATCGGGTTGGCGTCCAGGAACGCGCGGATCTCCGGCACCAGCACCTCATGCTTGTCTTCCAGCACGTAATGCCCGGCGTCCTCGAAGGCATGCACCTGGGCCCGCGGCAGCGCGGCCTGGAAGCCCTTCAGGAAGTGGTGGTCGAACACGAAGTCGCGCAGGCCCCAGCCGAGGAAGGCCGGTCGGTCGGCGAACGACGGCAGCGCCTTGCCGGCACGCTCCAGCAGCGACCAGGCCTTGTCGGCCGGCGACAGCGGGATGTCCTGCATGAAACGGATGGTGCTGATGCGGTTGGCGTAGCTGTTGTACGGCGACACGTAGGCACGGCGCACGTCGGCCGGCATCTTCCGCTCCACGCCCAGCCACGAGGCGCCGGACGAGAACGCGTTGAAGCTGCGGATGATCCACTCGCCGATCTTCCAGTGGCGGCCCAGCGCGATCTGCCACGGCATCGTCTTCGCCGCCGGCATCGGGAACGCGGCGGTGTTGAGCACCACCAGGCGCTTCACCTGGTCGTGGTGCGACAGCGCCCAGCCGAAGCCGATCATGCCGCCCCAGTCGTGCACGGCCAGGGTCACCGGACCGGTGATGCCCAGATGCTTGAGCAGCGCGTCGAGATCGTCCACGCGCGACTGCAGGGTGTACTCGTAGCGGCTATCGTCCGGCTTGTCCGACAGGCCCATGCCGATGTGGTCCGGCACGATGCAGCGGTACGTGTCCGACAGGCCGGCCACCAGCGTGCGCCAGTAATAGCTCCACGACGGATTGCCGTGCACCATCACCACCACCTCGCCGTCGCGCGGACCTTCGTCGAGATAGTTCATCGACAGGCCGGGGCGCACGTCGAAGCGCTGCGGGTGGGCGGGGTAACCGGGAAGATCGCGCATGCGGAGCACCTAAGGAGAATCGCGGCGCGGTATAGAGCCGAGCCGATGTTCGGCTGCTCTCCGGTCCGCTGCGGAAGAGCCGCGCTGCGCGCG
This sequence comes from Stenotrophomonas maltophilia, assembly GCF_002138415.1. NCBI lineage: Bacteria > Pseudomonadati > Pseudomonadota > Gammaproteobacteria > Lysobacterales > Lysobacteraceae > Stenotrophomonas > Stenotrophomonas maltophilia. Next base: position 183,589 of record NZ_CP015612.1, on the reverse strand, counting down.
TGAGCCGAGCATGGCTCGGCTCTACAGGAGGTCGGGCAGCGGGCTGCTTACCAGACCACTTCGGCCATCGAGCAGTTCAGGCCGGAACCAATGCCCAGAAGCGCGATGCGATCGCCCTTCTTCAGCTTGCCCAGCTGCTTGAGCTTGCTCAGCACGATCGGCACCGAGGCCGGGCCGATGTTGCCGTGCTCGCCGAAGATGGTCATGACCTTCTTCGGGTCGATGCCGAAGTTCTTGATGAACGCAGCGGTATGCGGCTGGCTGACCTGGTGGATCACGAACTGGTCCAGCTCTTCCACGGCCCAGCCCAAGGCGATCTTGGCGGCGGTGAAGGTCTTCTGGGCCAGCTTGATGCCTTCGATCAGCAGCAGGCGGGTATCGGTGACCATGCGGTCCAGGTTGCCCAGGCACAGCTGGTTCCACTCGGTGGCCGAGCGGGTCACGCCGCCCTTGTAGCGCGGTGCGTCCGGCACCAGCTCCGAGCGCGCCATCACCATCGCGGCGGCACCCGAACCGGTGGTCAGGGCGGCCAGCTCGTTGCGGAAGTCGTCAGCGGTGACGTCCGGAGCGGTCATGCGCTCCAGGGTCTTCTCGTACACCAGGTTGGCGGTCTCGCCATCCACCACCAGCGCGTAGTCGATGTCGCCGCGCTCGATCATGCGCGCCGCGATATCCATGCCGTTGATGAAGGCCAGGCAGGCATTGGCGACATCGAAGGTCATGCACTCGTCGCTGACGCCGAGGTTGCCCGACACGATGGAGGCCGTGGACGGCTCCAGGTAGTCGCGGCTGACCGAGGTGTTGACCAGCAGGCCGACCTGCGTCGCATCGACGCCCGCGTCTTCCAGCGCCTTGCGGCCGGCCATGGTGGCGGCATCGGACGCAAGCACGCCGTTGTCCCACAGGCGGCGGGCGTGGATGCCGGCGATATCGCCGAGCACGTCGGTGCGGATACCTAGGCGATCCAACGTCGGCTGCAGCCGCTCGTTGATTTCCTTGGTCGTCAGCGTGTGCGGCGCATCAACGTGTGCCAGGCCGGCGATCGAGACATTCTTGAAGAGCATCGAGGTTAGCGCCAAGGCTCAGGCAAAAGGGGGCGCTATTCTATAACCCCCGGGGCCTTCACCGCATCTTTACGAATTCAGGCTTGGCCGTATGGTGAAGCGTTCAGCGCGGCGGGCACTGGAAAGCGGCGAAGCGCTGGCTGCCATCGGCGGGCGCGGCGGCGGCCTGTACGGCGTTGGCGCCGGCGCTCGGGGCCTCGTTGCGGGCCAGGGTTTCCAGCTCTTCCTGCACGCGCAGCGGGTTGCGGTTGTAGAAGCCGACCTTGCTCTTCACGGTAACCACCACCTCGCCCTTGGCGATGCAGCCGGCCGGAACCGGGCCTGCCGGCAGCACGCGGGTCGCCTTGCCGGCCGGTTCGATCGGCACCCAGGTACAGGCGGTGACGGTAAGCAGCAGGGAGGAAAGCAGCAGAACGCGCATGGGCAGATCCTGGAAGGGTATGGGGGGGATTCTGCCTGAACAGCCTGAATCGGGGGTAGCCGGGTAGGGGTCGGATCCCCCGCAGGGGGCGCTAACCCCAAATGCACGACGGGGTCGGAGCCCTCCTGGGGGAGGGATCCGACCCCTGGCCGAAGTAGTGCCTTATTTCTTGACCGGGTTGCCTTCGGCGTCGATCACCGTCACCTCGCCCAGGTTCAGCGCGCGCACGGCCGCTTCGGTCTGCTTGAGGTCACCCACCACCACCCAGGTCAGGGCCTGCGGCTTGATCTCGGCGGCGGCCTGCTGCACCTGCGCCGGGGTCATCGCCTCGATCTCGGCCTTGCGACGCAGCACATAGTCGTCCGGACGCTTGAACTGCACGATCGAACCGATGGTCGCGGCCACCGCACTGGCGGTCTCGTAGGCACCGGGCAGGCTCAGGGTCTGGATGTTGCGGATGCGGTTGACCTCGGCGGCGGTGGCCGGCTTGCTACCGTCGGCGAACGCGGCGATTTCCTTGCGCATTTCCGCCAGCGCCGGACCGGTCTTGTCGATCTGCACCGGCGCGCTGGCCATCCACGGGCGCTGGCCCACCGAGTTGGTCGCGCTGCTGCGCGCGCCGTACGACCAGTGCTTGTCCTCGCGCAGGTTCATGTTCAGGCGCGAAGTGAAGTCGCCACCGATCACGCCGTTGGCGATATCGAAGCGGGTCGAACTGGCGGCGCTGGACGGCGGTACCACCTGGCCGGCGAACAGGTTGGCCTGCACCGCGCCGGGCTGGTCGATCAGGAACACGCGCGGGCCCTTCGGCAACGCCACGTCGGTGGCCGCCTTCACCTGCGGCGCCTCGCCGGTCGCCTTCCAGTCGCCCAGCTGCTTGTCCAGCAGCGGCACGATCTCGGCCAGGGTGGTGTCACCGACCACGATCAGGGTGCCGTTCTGCGGGCGCAGCCAGTCGTGATGGAAGTCGACCAGGTCCTCGCGGGTCAGGCCATTGATCGCCGCCTCGTCACCGCTGCCGGTGAACGGAATGGCATACGGGTGGCCCTTGCCGTACAGCAGCGGCGGCAGCACGCGCATCGCCACCGCACCCGGGTTGACCTTCTCCTGCTGGATGCCGGCGATCCAGGTCGCCTTGACCCGGTCGATCTCGCCCTGTTCGAAGCGCGGCTCGCGCAGCAGGTCGCGGTACAGCGCCAGCGACGGTGCCAGGTTCTCCTTCAGTGCCGACAGGTCCACGCTCATCGAGTCCAGGCCAGCCGAAGCGTCCAGGCTGGCGCCCAGCGCGTCGGCCGCATCGGCGAAGGCCAGCGAACCGAGCTTGCCGGCGCCTTCGGTCATCAGGCTCATGGTGAAGTTGGCGGTGCCCGGCTTGCGGCCCTGGTCGGCACTGAAGCCGCCCGGGAACTGGTAGCTGAACTGCACCACCGGAATCTCGTGGCGTTCGGCCAGGATCACCTGGGTGCCGTTCTTCAGCGTGGCGCGCTGCAACGCCGGGAACTTCAGCTGCGGGAACTCGCGGGTCTGCGGCACGCCGGCCTTGCGGTCCACCTGTTCCGGCAGGGTGCTGTATTTCGGGTCCACCGCCGGCACGGTGAACGGCTTCGGCGTCTGGCTCGGGTCTTCCTTCAGCGCCACGCGCTCACCCGGTGCGATCACCAGGGTGTGGCTGCCCTTGTCCAGCCACTGTGCGCCCAGGCGGCTCAGATCGGCGGCACTGGCCTTCTCGATGTTGGCCAGCGAGGTGCGGAAGCAGCCCGGGTCGCCGGTGAACACCGCGCACTCGGCCAGCGCATCGGCCTTGCCGCCGAAGCCGCCGATGCGTTCGATGCCACGGATGAAGCCGGCGCGGGCGCCGGTCTTGGCGCGCGCCAGCTCGGCCGCGGTCGGGCCCTGCTTGATCAGGCGGTCCAGTTCCTCATCGATGATCTTCTCGACCTTGGCCGGGTCCTGGCCCTGCTTGACGGTCGCCACGATCACGAAGTTGGAGCCCAGCTGCGAGGTCGACAGGCCCGAGCCGATGCTGTCCACCAGCTTGTCCTGGTGCTGCAGGCGCTGGCTCAGGCGCGAGGACTTGGCTCCGCCCAGCACTTCGGCGAACAGCTGCAGCTGGTCGATGTCGGTGGTGCCGACCTGCGGCACGTTCCAGGCGCGGTAGATGCGTGCCTGCGGCACCTTGTCGGTCATCGTCTCGCGGGTATCGGCACTGCGCTTGGCCACGTTCACTGCCGGCTGCGCCATGGTCGGGCCAGCGGGGATGCTGCCGAAGTACCTGGCGACCTTCTCCTTGGCGGTGGCCAGGTCGATGTCACCGGCCAGCACCAGCACCGCGTTGTTCGGGCCATACCAGGTACGGAACCAGTTCTTCACGTCGTCCAGCGAGGCGGCGTTGAGATCGTTCATCGAACCGATCACGCCGTGGTGGTACGGGTGGCCGACCGGGTACAGCGCCTTGTTGATCTGGTCCCAGGCCTGGCCGTAGGGCTGGTTCTCGCCCTGGCGCTTCTCGTTCTGCACCACGCCGCGCTGCTCGTCCAGCGCGGCTTGGTCGATCGCACCCACCAGATGGCCCATGCGGTCCGACTCCATCCACAGCGCCATGTCCAGCGCGGTGGTCGGCACGTTCTCGAAGTAGTTGGTGCGGTCGGTGTTGGTGGTGCCGTTCTGGCCGGTGGCACCGACCTGCTTGAACGGCTCGAAGTACTCGCCGTCGTGGTTTTCGCTGCTCTGGAACATCAGGTGCTCGAACAGGTGCGCGAAGCCGGTGCGACCAGCCGGCTCATCCTTGCTGCCCACGTGGTACCAGACATTGACCGCAACGATCGGCGCCTTGCGATCGGTATGCACGATCACGCGCAGGCCATTGGGCAGGGTGAACTGCTCGTACGGGATATCGACCTTGGCCGGAGCCGCCGGCTTGGCGGCCAGTGCGGAGGTGGGCGCGAGCGTGCCCAGGGCGGTGCTGAGGGCGACGGCCAGCAGTGCAGCGCGCGGGCGAAGGGCGAGAGACATATCCGGATCCTTGGTCACATAGGTGAACCCCGATCCTAGCCTGCGCAGGCAACGGCAGGAATCGGTCGCCAGTCACTGGGGGTGTTTGCCCTGAAGGCCATCTGGCCCGGCCCCAGCCGGGGGGCGTGAACCGTCACATGTGCCGGCTGAAGGCGTCCGGACAGTGTCCGCGGCACATCGAATGGACAGGTGTCCGCCCACCGGACACTTTTCGATTGATAAAAAACCCTTGTAAATCAATGAATAAAAGTTGGCACGGGGATTGCTTGGTACTTTCTGCGCCAGGAAGGGCTTCAGACAAAAGCTGACTGAAGACTGAATAAATGCAGGAAATCAAAAATTTTCCTTGCGAGCCCAGAATTGGTGTACTACCTTACTACCACACCACCGCTCACCAACACTAAACAGGCCCCGTCATGAACGCCAAGACCATTGCCATCGCCATCGCCCTGATCGCCGGCACCGCGGTTGTTTCGTCGGTGCAGGCCTCCGAATCCATCAAGACCCTGTCCACCGTGCAGGTCCGCCCGGCCGCCGACCAGCTGGCCCAGCAGGCCTGGGAACAGGCCAGCGGCATCCCGACCCTGGCCACCGTGGAAGTGCGCCCGAGCGCCGACCAGCTGGCCGAGCGCAGCGGCTACGTCGCCGCCCCAGTTGCGGCCGCGATGCCGATCACCACCCTGGCCTCGGTGGAAGTGCGCCCGAGCCTGGAACAGCGCGTCGCCCTGGCCGCCGAACTGGAAGCCCAGCGCTACGCCGCCAACCTGGCCGCCGCCGCCACCAACGTTGCCCACTCGGTCATCGTCAACCTGCCGGCCCTGCAGGTGCGTCCGAGCGCCGCCGAGCTGCAGGCCCTGGCCACCGAAACCGCCCAGGTCCTGCTGCGCCCGTAAGCGATGCCGCCCTGCCCCGTGCAGGGCGTGCGCCGTAAAGGCGGCGGTCGTCGCAGGTACACTGCGCCGATGAATGCCGCGCCCCAGTTCCACGTGATCCTGTTCCAACCGGAAATCCCGCCCAACACGGGCAATGTGATCCGGCTCTGCGCCAACACCGGCGCGCAACTGCACCTGGTCGAGCCACTCGGCTTCGCACTGGAAGACAAGCAGCTCAAGCGCGCCGGGCTGGACTACCACGAGTACTCGCGCCTGCAGGTGCACCCCGACCTGGACACCGCGCTGGCGCGGATCGCACCGAAGCGGTTGTTCGCCCTGAGTACGCGTGCCAGCGTCCGCTACGACAGCGTGGCCTTTGAAGACGGTGATGCCTTCCTGTTCGGCCCGGAAAGCCGCGGCCTGCCGCAGAACGTGCTCGATGCCCTGCCCGATGGCCGCCGCCTGCGCCTGCCGATGCGGCCGGACAACCGCAGCCTCAATCTTTCCAACACCGTTGCGGTGGTGATGTACGAAGCGTGGCGGCAGCATGGGTTTGCCGGCGGGGCGTAACGCCACGCGTCTCTCTTCTGCCCAATTGCTGTGGCGGGCGCATGCGTTCATGGGCGTTACTTTTCTTTCCGCGCGAAAAGAAAAGTAACCAAAAGAAACGCGCCGCCATCCGCGAGCCGGTGCTGCGCACCGGTACCCTGCGCTCCTCGGCCCGCCGGGGGATGGCGCGGAACTCGCTGCGCTCAGACATCCGCGCCTCTTCGCCCCCGCCGGACCTGCGGTGCTCGGCTCGCTTCAAGGCGGACCCAACAGCCGCTCAGTAGATCCACGCCATGCGTGGATATCTTCCGCCTGGATCAATCACGAGCGGGCGCCATTGCGTTGCCTGGAACGCGTGCGATTGCCCGCAGAAGGAAACTCCAGACCATCAATATCAGCATGCGTGCCGCACAAGCCCAAGCCCATTGCCGTCGGGTCGATCCCGCCGGATGAGACTCTCAGCGCACCTGCATGTTGCTCGATAACCACTGTGCCTGGTTCGGACTGATGAATCAGCTTTCCGCCTTCTGGCTTCATATGCAGCACGAAGGAGCAGACGTGCTGCATCGCCTGGGTACTGTGCAGCTCAACCCTATAGCCCAGTGATTCTTCGACAATCGACAGGCTGTCCCTGAACCCATCGCGGCAACTACGCCCGCTGCCCGGTTCGGTACACAGATCGCTCGCCTGCGAATAGCTGCCTGTCCATGCCCCATGATCGCTGTCGCCTGCCCACGCCATCTGCAGCACGGAGGCTTGAAGAAGCAGCGAGAGACACAGCAGCCTTACAGCGGGATTGTTCTTCATTCAGCTTGCATCTCCGGATAGGCGTCTCATGTCGCCCACCCTACTCGGCAACGCCGGCCAGCGGCCGGCACTACCGGTGCACTCAGAACGCGTTGATGCCGGTCAGTTCGCGGCCGATCACCAGCTGGTGCACGGTCTCGGTGCCCTCATAGGTGATCACCGATTCCAGGTTCAGCGCATGCCGGATCGCCACGTGTTCGGTGGTGATACCAGCGCCGCCCAGCAGATCGCGACACTCGCGGGCGATGTCGATGGCCATGCGGCAGTTGTTCCACTTGGCCAGGCTGACCTGCTGCGGCTGCAGCTGGCCCGCCTCCTTCAACCGCCCCAGCTGCAGCGCCAGCAGCTGCGCGGTGGTGATGCGGCGGGCCATTTCGGCCAGCTTGATCTGCGCGCTCTGCGTGGCGGCCAGCGGGCGGCCGAACAGCACGCGCTCCTTGGCATAGCCCAGCGCTTCATCCAGGCAGGCAATGGCGGCACCGATCGGGCCCCAGCTGATGCCGTAGCGGGCCTGGGTCAGGCAACCCAGCGGCCCCTTGAGGCCCTTCACGTTCGGCAGGCGGTGACTGTCGGGCACACGCACGTCGTCAAAGAACAGCGCACCGGTCAGCGACGCGCGCAGGCTCATCTTGTGCTTGATCTCCTGCGTGGTGAAGCCGGCCATGCCCTTCTCCAGCACAAAGCCCTGAATGCCGTCCTCGGTCTGCGCCCAGACGATGGCCAGGTCGGCCACCGGGCCGCTGGTGATCCACATCTTGCTGCCGCTGATGCGCCAGTCGCTGCCGTCGCGCACCGCGCGGGTCTTCATGCTGGCCGGATCGGAACCGCCGTGCGCCTCGGTCAGCCCGAAGCAGCCGATCAGCTCACCGCGCGCCATCGCCGGCAACCACTGCTGGCGTTGCTCCTCGCTGCCGTAGGCATAGATCGGGTACATGCACAGCGAGCTCTGCACCGAGACGAAGCTGCGCAGGCCTGAATCGCCGCGTTCCAGCTCCTGGCAGATCAGGCCGTAGCTGACCGCGCCGAGATCGCCACCGCCGTATTCGGTCGGCAGGGTGGCGCCCAGCAGGCCCAGCGCGGCGATCTCCGGCACCAGTTCATCGGGGAAACGGGCCTGGTCGAAGGCATCGCCGATGATCGGCAGTACGCGCTCGTTGGTGAAGCGGGCGACGCTTTCCTGCACCGCGCGCTCTTCCTCGTTGAGCAGGGAACGGACATCGAACAGATCGTACGGATGCAAAGCCATGGCACTCACACGCAGTCAGGACCCGGCCATTGTCGGTCATCCGGGCAGAGCGTGCCGACCAAGGTCGGCACCCACCAGAGCGGCGGCCCTACGCTGCATTGCAGCAATCCGGGTGTGAACATCGGCGATCTAGCTCGATCACGCGCGGCCCGGTACCCTGACACATTCAAACAACCGTTTCGCTCGTGGCTGCACGCGCGATTCCCAGGCACCGCCGGTGGCCCCGATGCCGGCCCTACCCACGAGTCATGCAATCGATGAGCGCTGAAGCCAACGCCCTGCCCCCGCGTGAAGTAATGGAGTTCGACGTGGTGATCGTCGGCGCCGGCCCCGCCGGCCTGGCCACCGCGATCCGCCTGCGCCAGCGCGCGATCGAAGCCGGCCGCGAACTGTCGGTGTGCGTGCTGGAGAAGGGCTCCGAACCGGGCGCGCACGTCCTGTCCGGCGCCGTGATGGATCCGCGCGCGCTGACCGAGCTGTTCCCGGACTGGGCCGAGCGCGGCGCACCGCTGAAGCAGAAGGTCACCCGCGACGAATTCCTGTTCCTCAGCGAAACCGGCGCACGCAGCACACCCAACGCGCTGCTGCCGGAGTGCTTCCACAACGAAGGCAACTACATCATCAGCCTGGGTGAAGTGACCCGCTGGCTGGCGCAGCAGGCCGAAGCGCTGGAGGTGGCGATCTTCCCCGGCTTCGCCGCCGCCGAGGTGCTGTACGGCGACAACGGTGAAGTGATCGGTGTGGCGACAGGCGACATGGGCATCGAGAAGGACGGCAGCATCGGCCCGGCGTTCGAGCGCGGCATGGCGCTGCAGGCCAAGTACACGATCTTCGCCGAAGGCGCGCGCGGCCACCTCGGCCGCCAGCTGATCGCCCGCTACAAGCTGGACGAAGGCAAGGACCCGCAGGCCTACGGCATCGGCATCAAGGAACTGTGGCAGATCGACCCGGCCAAGCATGAGCCGGGCCTGGTGGTGCACGCCGCCGGCTGGCCGCTGGACAGCGACACCTATGGCGGCGCCTTCCTGTACCACGCCGACGGCGGCAAGGTCGCCATCGGCTACGTGGTCGGCCTGGACTACAGGAACCCGTGGCTGAGCCCGTTCGAAGAGTTCCAGCGCTTCAAGACCCATCCGTCCATCCGCAAGCACCTGGAGGGTGGCACCCGCATCGGTTACGGCGCGCGTGCGATCACCGCCGGTGGCCTGTTGTCGCTGCCGAAGACGGTGTTCCCCGGTGGCGCGCTGGTCGGCTGCGAGGCCGGCTACCTCAACGCCAGCCGCATCAAGGGCAGCCACGCCGCGATCAAGACCGGCATGCTGTGCGCCGATGCCGCGTTCGACGCGCTGGCCGCCGACCGCCAGCACGATGAACTGAGCGCCTACCCGAAGGCCTTCGAAGCCAGCTGGCTGTTCACCGAACTGCAGCAGGCCAAGAACTTCAAGCAGTGGTTCAAGAAGGGCCAGACCGTAGCCACGCTGATGACCGGCGTGGAGCAGTGGCTGCTGCCGAAGCTGGGCGTGCGCAACCCGCCGTGGACCCTGCACCGCACGATGCCGGACCATGCCTGCCTGGAACCGGCGGCCAAGCACACCCGCATCGCCTACCCGAAGCCGGATGGCGTGCTGACCTTCGACCGTCTCAGCTCGGTGTTCCTGAGCAGCACCAACCACGACGAGAACCAGCCCAGCCACCTGACGCTGAAGGACCCCAGCATTCCGGTGAAGGTGAACCTGGCCGAGTACGCAGGCCCGGAAGCCCGCTACTGCCCGGCCGGCGTCTACGAGTTCGTCGGCGAAGCCGACAACGCGCGGCTGCAGATCAACGCGCAGAACTGCGTGCACTGCAAGACCTGCGACATCAAGGACCCCACCCAGAACATCGTCTGGGTGACCCCGCAGGGCGGCGGCGGCCCGAACTACTCGGGCATGTGATCGCTCCGGGCTGCGACCGTGTGTCGCAGCCCCGCCGCTCCACCGCACCGCTATCCTGCCCGCCCATGCGTGCCTTCCGCCTGCTCATCACCGTTGCCGTGGCCCTGGCGGCCACGGCCTGCCAGCGCCCGCCTGCGGCACCGGCCACGCCGGAACAGGCGCACCAGCAGGCCATGCAGCGCGCGTTTGAACTGTGTGCCGGCTGCCACACCGTGCAGCCCGGGGGCATCCACCGCTTCGGGCCGAACCTGCACGGCGTGATCGGCCGGCGCGCCGGCAGCCTGCCCGACTACGGCTACTCCGATGGCATGCGCCGCGCCGACATCACCTGGACCGCGCAGACGCTGGATGCGTTCCTGCAGTCGCCCACCCATGTGGTGCCCGGCACGCGCATGTACAACGCCTTCCCCAGCGCCGAACGCCGCGCGCTGGTGATCGCCTACCTGCAGCAGCAGTCGGCTCAGTGAGCCAGGCGCTGCAGCTGTTGCTGCAGCCGCGCCACGAACGCCGTTACGGCCGCGAACAGCGGCGCCACATCGGTTTCCGCCGCATCCTGCAGGCGCTCGACCAGTGCATTGGCCTGCCCGGCCAATCCCGTTGCCCCCACCGCGCCCAGTCCGCCGGCCTGACGATGCAGGTGCAGCGCGGCAGTCTCGCGATCGCCGGCCTGCACGGCACGCTGCACGGCCGCCAGATCGCCTTCGCTGGCCTGCAGCAGGCTGTCACGCAGCTGCTCGGCCACCGCGCGCGAGCCGAAGCGCTGCTGCAGGGTCGCCAGGTCGGGCAGCGTATCGCCATCGTTGGCCGCCACCTCGGCCACCGGCACCTCGAATGACTGGCCCTGCGCCTGTGGCAACCAGCGCAGCAGCGCGGCGCGCAGCGTTGCCAGTGACAGTGGCTTGGCCAGCACCTCATCCATGCCCGCCTCGCGGCAGCGACGCGCATCGTCATCCAGCACGCTGGCGGTCAGCGCCAGCACGGTCAGCCGCGGCTGGCCATTGCGGCCTTCGCGCTCGCGCAGCAGGCGGGTGAAGCCGAAACCATCCAGCACCGGCATCCGGCAGTCGGTGATCACCAGATCGAAGCTCTCCGACGACAGCCGATCCAATCCCTGCTGGCCGTCACCGACCATCACGTGCGGCACGCCCAACTGCTGCAGGCGCCAGGCCATCATCGCCTGGTTGGTCGGGTGGTCCTCGATCACCAGCACCCGTGCCTCGCGCAGCGGCGCCGGCAGCAGCGCCGCCTGATCCTGCTCGGCCACCAGGGCCTCGACGTCGCCACTGCCGGCCTCCACCAGCGACAACCGCACCTCGGCGCGGGTGCCCTCGCCCAGCGTACTGTGCAACGCCAGCTCGCCGTCCATCATGTGCACCAGACGCTGGCAGATGCTCAGGCCCAGCCCGGTGCCGCCGTGGTCTCGCTGGATGTAGGCACCGGCCTGGGTGAACGGCGCGAACAGGTGCTGCAGCTGTTCCGGTGCAATACCGATGCCGGTATCGGTGACACTCAGGCACAGTGGCTGAGCCCCCTCCTCGCTGGTCGGCCCCAGCACCTCCAGCTGCAGGCGAACCTCGCCCTGCGCGGTGAACTTGATGGCGTTGCTGAGCAGGTTGAACACGATCTGGCGCAGGCGTACGCCATCCACTTCGTGGGCCGGCGCCAGCTGCGGGTCGATCTGCACGTGCAGCGCCAACCCACGTGCACTGGCCTGCGCGGAGAGCAGACGGCACACGCTCTCCAGCAGGGGCCGCAGCGGCTGCGGCACCGGCTCCAGGCGCAGTGCGCCAGCCTCCAGCCGTGAGTAGTCGAGGATGTCGTCCAGGATCTGCCGCAGCATCTGCGCCGAGTCCTCGATCACCGCCAGGATGCGCTGCTGTTCGGCGTCCAGCGGCGAATGCGCCAGTACTTCCAGCATGCCCAGCACGCCACTCATCGGCGTGCGGATTTCATGGCTCATGGTCGCCAGGAAGCGCGACTTCGCTTCCGCCGCCTGCTCGGCCTCGGCCTTGGCCGTGACCAGGGCGTCGGCCTGTGCACGCGCTTCGCTGACATCCACCCAGTAGCCACTCCAGGTGACCGCACCGGCTTCCGCGGCATACGGATGGGCCTGGCTGCGCACCCAGCGCGCGCCTTCGCCCTCGGCGCGCAGGCGGAACTCGAGGATCAGCGGCGCGAACTGGCGCGCGGCCTGTTCGACGGCCTGCAGGATGTGCGCGCGATCGTCTTCTTCAATGCGTTCCAGCAGCGTCCTGGCATCCTGCTCGGCCTGCTGCCGGCTGATTCCGAACAACGCCTGCAGATCACCGGCGATGAACGGGAAGCTGAGCACGCCATCGGCGTCGCGGCGTGCCTGGTAGACCACCGCAGGCAGGTTGTCGGTGACCTCGGCCAGTCGCTGTTCCAGATGACGCCGGCTGGTCACTTCGCGGCGCAGGCGCCAGTAGCCGATGCCATGCACCAACAACGCGGTCAGCAGTACCAGCAGCAGTGGCAGGCCCCAGTGCAGTGCGCTTTTCCAGTCAACGCCATTGCGATACTCCACCGCCAGCCAGTCGCCACGCAGCGCCTCATGCTTGCGCGGCGTCATCTGCAGCAGCAGGCGGTCGAAGGTGGTCGCCAGTGCGGCGTGCCGCCGCTCCACCGCCAGCACCAGCTGATCGTTGAAGCCCGCCGGTGCAGCGACCTGCAGGCGGCCGGGGAAACGACTGCGCAGCAGGTAGTCGACCAGCGCCAGATTGCCCACGTAGGCATCGGCCTCGCCATCAAGCAGCCGCTGCATCGCCTGTTCCGCACTGCGTGCCGCCATGATCCGGGCCTGCGGTGCCTGCTGCAGCACGTAGCCCCGCACACGCTCGGGATCGGACAGCAGCACGCGCTTGCCCTGCAGGTCCGACATGCCCAGCAGGGCGGGGCTGTCGACGCGGCTGACGATCACGTTCGGCACACTGATGAAGGGCTGGCTGAACACCCAGTCCGGCCCCAGGTAGCGCGAATCGGCGGGGATGCCCATCACTGCCTGCAGCTCGCCACGGCGGGCCTTCTCACGCACCTCATACCAGTCGTGGCTGCTCTCCGGCTGCAGGTTGGCGCCGGCCTGCATCAGACGGCGCAGGTACTCACTGGCCAGCCCGCTGGGCCTGCCCTCCTCGTCAGTGAACGACAGCGGCGCCGCGTTCGGTGCGAAACCGATCTTCAACGGCTGTTCCAGCACCCGCTTCTCGGCCCGGCTCAGCGCCATCCGCGCCGATGCCGACCACTTCGGTGGCGGCAACCAGCGCTTCGCCAGGGCATCACGCTGAGCCTGGCTGGTCGCAGCCAGGGCCAGATCCAACGCTTCTGCCAGCGGCTGCTTGCTGTTGGGTACGCCGAAGTGCAGGCGTTCGGGAGGCAGATCGCTCGGCCGCAGCAGCACCACACCCTGCAGGCGCTGGGTGGCGATCAGTTCGGTGGCGACATAGGCATTGCCGATATAGACATCAGCTTTGTCGTCTTTGACCATCTCGAGTGCCGCCAACGAGCTGTTTGCGACAAGCTGACGGGCCTGCGGAAAACGCGCGCGCACCTGCGGGCCGGTCAGGAAGTCCTGCTCGATCACCACCCGCAGTCCATCCAGATCGGGATTGTCCGAGGCACGCAGGTCGTCGGGGCGGCCCACCAGGGCCAGCGGCGCTTCGCCATAGGCGGCGGTATAGACCATGCAACGGGTGCGGTCGGCACTCAGACCGACATTCATCACCACATCGATCTCGCCACGACATGCCGCATCCAGCACGGAGGTCCAGTCCGGGAAACGACGGGCCTCGACCTTCACACCCAACTGACGGGCAAGAAGCGACAGATAATCCGGGCCCAGACCCACCTGCTGGCCATCACGGAGTGACTCGAATGGTGGCCAGCCGCTGTCATACTGCCCCACGACGATGCTCGGATGGGTGGCCAGGTACTCGCGCTGCAGGGGACTGAGCGGCAGCAGGCCAGGAACGGCCTGCGCCAGCGCTGCCGGCAGCGCCAGTACGGCCAGCAGCAGGACCAGCCCGCGAACAGCCCAGCTACGCATCGGCGACGATCTCCTAGAATCCTGCCAGGGACCGCGATGGTCGCGGCCCGGCCAGCCCGGTGGCCATACTAGAGCATGAGCTTGCGCATCATCATCGCAGACGACCACCCGGTGGTCCGTATCGGTACCCGCGCCGTCATCGAATCGAGCGGGGTAGGCCGCGTGGTCGGCGAAGCCGACAGTGCACAGGCGCTGATGGCCCTGCTTGGCAGCCAGCCCTGCGACCTGCTGGTCACCGACTACTCCATGCCCGGCAGCCCCCAGGCCGACGGCTTCGCCATGATCGGCATGATCCGCCGCCGCCATCCCGACCTGCCGGTGTTGATGCTCAGCGTCTCCAACAACCTGGCCATCCTGCGCATGGTGCTCGACAGCGGGGTGCTCGGCCTGGTCGACAAGAGCTCGTCGATGGACGAGCTGCCGCAGGCCATCCAGGCGGTCTATCGTGGCCAGCCCTATATCAGCCGCAGCCTGCGCGAACGGGTCGAGACCGCCGGCAGCTGGCGCATGCGCGAGGGCGACGGCAAGCCACTGTCGCCGCGCGAGGTGGAGGTGCTGCGGCTGCTTGGCACCGGCATGACGGTGAAGGAAATCTCGCTGCAACTGCACAAGAGCGTCAGCACCATCAGCCGGCAGAAGGGTGACGCCATGCTCAAGCTGGGCCTGAAAGGCGACGCCGAACTGTTCGACTACCTGCGTGACGGCAGGATCTGAGAGCCGGATCACAAACGCCGGGGGCCAGCCCCCCCCTCTTTGATGTGCTGCGGATCTGTGCCAAGATGGCCCGGCATGAGTTCTCAATGCGAGGTCGAAGGAATCGACCGGCTCATGTCCTCGCTCCCGTCCCTGGTGGATGGGGTGCGGTTTCCTGCCGGCCGTCTGGCCCGGCAACGCTGACCATGGAGAGGCGCATGCATCACCCCCCTGAGCTACGTTGGACCCTGCCGTTGCAGCCCCTGCGCGCATTCGCGGCGTGCCTGCTCGTCTCTCTTTCCGCTGCCGCCTGCAGCGCCGCCGATCCGGCCCCCTCGTCCTCCCAGCCCGGCGCCCCTGCGCAGGCTGCCAATGCGCCCCGACAGGATGTTGCCCCGATGCAGACCCCCACCCCCGATGCCGCCGTCACCCCGCCCGACGCGCCGACCGTGATGTATTTCACCTACCAGGTGGACGGCGATGGCGCGACCTCCTACGAGGTCCAGAACGGCAGCGTGGCGACCTTCTGGTTCGGCCATCAGTTCACGCTCGACGGCACCACCTACTACACCGGTTTCTCATGGGATACCCGCGAGCACTACGGCAAGCCCGGCGAGCAGCAGCCGGCCGGCCCGGATGACCGCGCCAACCTCGCCGAAGCCACCTTCGTGCTGGCCGGCACCGACGCCAGGAAGCCATGGAAGTTCCGTGGCCAGGAATGGACCATCGGCGCACTGGGCGCGTACGACAAGGCCGACGATGTCGATACCCGGCGCAAGCCGCTTGAACATCGCACCACCGACGGCCGCCTGCTGCTGGCGGTGCCGACCAGCAGCTTCGACCGTGGCATCAGCAGCACCGGCTATGCGCTGCTGCTGTTCAACCCCAAGCGCAGCGAAGACGACGTGGACAGCAAGGTCTGGCGCTATGTCGGCTCGGTGCGCACCGGTGAGGACAACAGCGCGGCCTGCGACGAAGGCAACGTGATGCCCTGCACCGACAGCGATGGCGAGCTCGCCTTCGTTGCCGATGGCAACGGCCTGCCGCGCCTGACGGTGAGCTTCAAGGGCACCACCATCGAGGGCCCCGGCAAGACCCGCGCACTGGGTGCCAGCGACGCCGTGCACTACACCTTCGACAGCGCGACCCAGCAGTACGTCGCGCCCTGATAGCACCCGCCACGCGCGGGTTACCTGTTGACCGACATGTTCTTGACTCACGGATGAGTCCGGTTGGCGATTCGCGGCATCCGCCGCTCCATCAACCCCGAGGAAAACGTCATGGCACAGCATGACTACAGCAGAAAGGAAGTCCTGGACATCGTCGAGCAGGTCGCCCGGCACAAGGGCATCCCGGTCGATGACTTCATGCGCTTCGCGCACATCGAGACCGGCGGCACCTTCAACGAGCGCGCCCACAACACCTCGACCGGGGCCAAGGGCCTGTTCCAGTTCGTGCCCGGCTCGGCCCGCCAGTACCACCTGACTGGCCACGAGTTCGACCCCACCCGCAATACCGAAGCGGCCGCACAGATGTACCAGGACAACCTGGACTCGATGGCGCGCCGCAACGAACGCACCGGCCACCCGTACCTGTCCGGCGGAGCGACGCCGACCGGTCTGGACCTGTACCTGGCTCACCAGCAGGGCAGTGCCGGCTACGGCTCGGTGCAGACCGCGATCGCCACCGGCACCTTCGGCGTGGTGCGCAACGGCCATGGTGAAGAGATCAACATGCGCCGCAACGTGCTCAACCAGATCGGCTCCGATGCCAAGGCGCTGACCGGCCACACGCTGGCCGAGATGCGCGGCATGAACGACGGCGACCTGGCGCGCACCTTCTCCAGCTACTACATCCACAAGTACGCGGCGATCAGCATTCCGG
Source organism: Stenotrophomonas maltophilia (assembly GCF_002138415.1). Lineage (NCBI taxonomy): Bacteria > Pseudomonadati > Pseudomonadota > Gammaproteobacteria > Lysobacterales > Lysobacteraceae > Stenotrophomonas > Stenotrophomonas maltophilia. The sequence goes on along the minus strand of NZ_CP015612.1, from coordinate 167,047 downwards.
AAAAGAACATCGAACCGCAGGCGGTAGCGCAGGACCAGGGCCAGACCCCGGCAGCGCCTGCACAGGCCAGCGCAGCCGTGGCGGCGGGTGCAGCCACGCTGGCGGCAGCCGCAACGGCGGTATCCACACCGAAGCCGGGCATTGAACTGCACGCCGCCTACGACGCCGGCGTGAAGTACGACGATGTGAAGTACGCCATCAACATCCCGGGCCACGCACTGTACGTGCCGGGCAAGACCGGCAAGAACGTGGACCAGGGCTACATCGATTGCTCCGGCTGGGTCGGCACCCTGCAGAACCGGACCATGGACGAGATCAACCAGAAGGCCGGGCACGCTGTCTTCAGCAAGGCCGACCGCATCGACCTGGGCAACCTCGGTTCCGGCGGCATCGTGCGCAAGGCGTTCGACCAGTCCGGCGTGCTGCTTGACCGCGACGCGGTCCTGAAGCCCGATGCGCTGAAGGAAGGCATGATCATCGGCCTGGATACGGCCAAGACCCGCCATGAGCACTGGAACGGCATCGACCACATCGTGATGGTGGTGCGCGACCCCAACACCGACAAGCTGCTGATCAGCCAGTCCACCGGCAGCAAGGGAGTGCACACCATGCCGGTGGAGGACTATCTCAAGCAGGTGAAGGACCATCCGAACTGGAAGCTGTACGCCTCCGATCCGCTGTCCAAGGCGCGCGACCTGCTGGAAAACCGCACCCAGTCGCACGAGCAGACCCAAGGCAAGCCTGCGGCCGAGCACAAGGCCGCTGCCACCCCGCACGCCGAACTGTACAAGCAGGGCGCGCACAGCGAGGGCGTGCGCAAGGTGCAGGAGCAGCTGGGCCATCTCGGCTACGTCGGTGCCGACGGCAAGCCGCTGGTCGAGGACGGCCGCTTCGGCCGCAACACCGACGCGGCGGTGCGCCAGCTGCAGAAGGACAACGGCCTGGTGGCCGACGGCATTGTCGGGGCGAAGACCCTGGAAGCGATCAAGGACGCACGCGAACGGCCGTTGCTCAACGACGAACGGCACCCGCGCAATCCGTTGTTCATCCAGGCCAGCAAGGGTCTGGAGCTGATGCCGGCAGGCACCTTCAAGGATCGCCACGCGCTGGAAAGCGCCGCCGCGGCCCTGACCAAGGAAGCCCACGCCGCCGGCCTGCAGCGTATCGACTCGGTGGTGGCCAGCCCGAATGGCGAGCGTCTGTTTGCCGTGCAGGGCACGATCGGTGACCCCGCCGCCAGCCGCGTTGCGGTGGACACCCGTGCCGCCAGCGAACAGAGCCTGGCGCTCAGCAGCGGCGCGGTGCACGGTGCGCCCAACGTGCTGCACCAGCAGCAGGAAGCCCAGCAGGAGCAGACCCGGCAGGCACAGAAGGCGATGGGCGTCTAAGCCCGCAGCGCCTTGGCAGAGAAGGGAGGGCCACGTCCGCGTGGCCTTTTCCCTTTCTGCCAGCTGAGCAGCCGAGGCTGCTTTCAGCCTTGCTTCATGCCGCCTGCCGCTAGATGAATGCGCAAGCCGCAGGGTGGACCAGGCAATGTTCCGGCAATGTTGGAACGCCAGCGTGGACATCACGGCAGCCGGGGCGCCCAGCGCCCTCCCTGCCCAGCGTGGCATGCACCTCACAGGAGAACCGAACATGCTCAGTACTTCCGCACTCAGCTTCCGTGGTCTGGCGATGGCCCTGGCCCTGCTGGCCGGTGTCGCCGTGGTCAGCGATGCCAGCGCGATGTCGAGGAAGGACAAGCGCACCCTGGTCGGCGCCGTGGTCGGTGGCGTGGCCGGTAACCTGCTCTCCAACGGTGATCCGGCGGCCACCGTGGGCGGTGCCGTGGCCGGCGGTGCGATCGGCAACCTGACCACCTCCGATCGTCGCGACCGTCGCTATTACGACAACCGCTACTACGACAACCGTTACGACCGCCGCTACGATCGTGGCTATTACCGCAGCGGCTACTACGACCGTGGCGACGACCGTCGCTGGCAGCGCCAGCGCTACTACGACAACCGCTACTACAACGACCGCGGCCGCCATCGCGGCTGGTAAGCGGCGCGGCGGCATTGTCCATGCCGATGCGGAGACGGGCGGGTCGATGACCCGCCCGTTTGCGTTGGCCGCGCGCATGGCGTTGAATGCGCAGCCTTGGATGTGATTTTCCCCTTTTGGGCTGCGGCATGACGTCTTCCTCCCATCGCGTGCAGGGCCTCAACAACGACGAGGTCGCTGCCGACTGGCCACCGATCAGCGCGGCGGACATCGCGTGGCTGAGTGCGCGTTACCCCCAGCTGGGCGGGCACAGCCAACCGCGCTGGCACAGCCCGCGGCCGCTGTCGGCCGCCGCCATTGTCGACGGCACGCGCGGCGCGGTGTTCATCAAGCGCCACCACCACAGTGTGCGCAGTGCGGCCTGCCTGGAAGAAGAACACCACTTCATCGCCCATCTCGCCGCCGCCGGCGTGCCGGTGGTGCAGGTGCTGCCGGCCGCCGATGGCCACACCGCGGTCGAACACGGCGAATGGACGTTTGAACTGCACGATGTCGGCGTGGGCGACGACCTGTACCGCGACGCGGTGTCGTGGTCGTTGCTGACCGATGTCGCGCAGGCCCGCCAAGCCGGGCGCGCACTCGCACACCTGCACCGTGCCGCGGCCAGCTACCACGCGCCCCAGCGCAGCACCCATGTGCTGGTCGCGCGCGACGATCTGATCCGCACCGACGATCCAATCGCGGCCATCAAGGCAGGGCTGCACGAACGCCCCGGACTGGCCCGCTATCTCGCGCGCATTCCATGGGAAGCGCAGCTGCAGCGCGACGTGCTGCCGTGGCACGCCGGGCTGGCCGAGCGCCTGCGCGACGAGCCACGGCTGTGGGCGCACAACGACTGGCATGTTTCCAACCTGCTGTGGCGCGACGGGCAAGTCAGCACCGTGCTGGATTTCGGCCTGGCTTCACCCACCAGCGCTTTGTTCGACCTCGCCACCGCGATCGAGCGCAACGCAGTGGCGTGGCTGGAACTGGAGCGCGGGATGGAGGCGGTGCGCATCGACATCGCACTGGCGTTGCTCGACGGCTACCGTGAGGTGCTGCCCTTGTCGGCAGCACGCGTGCATCTGCTGGCCGACCTGCTGCCGATGGTGCATTTCGACTTCGCACTGTCCGAAGTGGAGTACTTCGAAGGCGTCACCGGCTCGACCGCAAACGCGGATGTGGCGTGGCAGCCGTTCATGCTGGGGCATCCGGCGTGGTTCCACAGCGCGCCGGGACAGGCACTGCTGCAGGCGCTGCACACAGCGGCGTGACCCGGTTGGCGCCCCGTTGGGGTCAGACCCCTTTCCTGCGGAAAGGGATCCGACCCCGCTGCCTGAAGGGCACCGGCTCGCAAATCCGTACCATTTGTAGTGAAATGGTCACCTGAAGCGGGGGTGCCTGGATCTGCCAGGCTGAGAGAGTCCCTTGGAACCTGATCCGGTTTGCACCGGCGTAGGGAGCTTTGAGCCGCAGCCACACCCCCATCATGGGCCGGTGCACCTGCGCGCCGTCGCTTCGTCTCCCTTGTTGTCCGAAGACGAACCGAATGAACCGCTGCCTGCGCCCCACCCTGCTCTCCCTCGCCCTCTGCGCCGCGCTGCCGCTGCACGCCAGCGAGGCCGAGGCGTCCCCCGATGCGGCTGCCACCGGCGCCGAGCGCTCGCCCACCGAGCTGGCAGCAGTGCGCGTGCAGGCCGGCAAGCCCAAGGCCGATACCTCGCGCGTGAACGCTTTCGGTGGCGGCAGCTGGAAGGACACGCCGGCGTCGGTGAACGTGCTCGAGCGCGACTACCTCGACCGTCGCCAGGTACGTTCGCTGTCCGAGCTGGCCAGCAACGATGCCTCGCTGGGTGATGCCTATGCACCGGTGGGCTACTACCAGAACATCGCCATCCGTGGCTTCGCCCTGGACGCCGCCACCGGCTACCGCTTCAACGGCCTGTCCATCGCCGGCGAACAGCGCCTGGCGCTGGAGAACGTGCAATCGGTGGAGATTCTCAAGGGTGAAGCCGGCCTGGCCGCAGGCGTGATGGCGCCCGGCGGCATCATCAACTACATCGGCAAGCGCCCGGCCGAAGTGCGCACCGCCACGCTCGGTACCGATTCGGAAGGGTCGCGCTACGTCGCCGTCGATGTCGGCCACTGGATCACCCCGCGTTTCGGCCTGCGCCTGAATGCCGCATGGGACTCCAGCAATTCCTACGTCGAGCACGCCGATGGCCGTCGCAACTTCTACTCGCTGGCGGCCGACTGGCTGATCGGCGAACGCGGCAAGCTGGAAGTGGATGTCAACTACCAGACCAGCTCGCAGCGTTCGGTGTCGGGCTACCAGCTGCTGGGCGCGCGCGAGCTGCCGCACGGCGTGGATCGCAAATTCCTGCTCGGCTACCAGCCTTGGCAGCGTCCGGTCGACATTGCCAGCACCAACATCACCGCGCTGCACACCTACGACTTCAATGATGCCTGGCAGTCGCGCGTCTCGGTCGGCCACAGCCGCTCGGTGATCGATGACAACGTCGCCTTCGCCTACGGCTGCTACTACGCCACGCAGTGCGCCGATGGCAGCGTGCCGGGCAACTACTTCGCGCCCAATGGCGACTACGACGTCTACGACTACCGCAGCCCGGACGACACCCGGCGCAACCAGCAGGCCCGTGCCGAGCTGCGCGGCCGCTTCGAGACCGGCAGCGTCGGCCATGAGCTGACCATCGGTGCCGACTACTTCCGCCGCACCGTCGACAAGCGCCCGAGCGTCAACGAATACGTCGGCACCAGCAACATCCACGACGCGCAGGTGCCGGTGTTCGCGCCGTCGCCGAAGATGCCCGGGCCGTCCGCTCGCCGTCTGGACAGCCGCCAGACCGCGTTCTTCGCGCTGGACCGGATCAGCTTCGGTGATGACTGGCAGTGGCTGGCTGGCGGCCGCTTCGTGCGCCTGGACGAGCGTGCCTACGACAAGCGTGGTACCCCGCAGCGGCACAGCCGCCTGTCGCGCTTGCTGCCGCAGACCGCCGTGGTGTGGAAGGCCACCGACCAGCTCAATGCCTATGCCAGCTACGTGCGCGGCATCTCGCTGGGCCAGGAAGCGCCGTTCTGGACCAGCAACGCCGACACCTTCCTGCCGTCGGTGCAGTCGCGGCAGCTGGAAGTGGGCGTGAAGTACGTACCGGTCGAGGCGCTGACCCTGGGCGCGGCGGTGTTCCGCATTTCGCAGCCGTACCAGTACGCCAAGCCCGACAACAGCGACGTGGGGTACACCTTCGTCGAGGAAGGCACGCAGACCCACACCGGCCTGGAGCTGACCGCCAACGGCCAGCTGACCGACGCGCTGCAGATCGTGGCCAGCGCCAGCGTGCTGCAGGCGCGCGCGCGCGACACCGGTACCCCGGCCTACGAAGGCCATCAGCTGGTGAACGTGCCGAAGGTGCGCGCCAGCGTGCACGTAGCCTACGCGCTGCCGTTCGTGCAGGGCCTGGATGTGACCGGCGGCTGGCGCTATGCCGGGGCCAATGTCGCCCGCGCCGATGGTGGTGTGCGCGCACCGGACTACTCGGTGTTCGATGCCGGCCTGCGCTTCCAGCATCGCCTGCACGAACGTGCGGTGACCTGGAACCTGTCGGTGGATAACGTGTTCAACCGCTTCTACTGGCGCGATACCGGCAGCAGCGGCGGTGACTACTACCTGTTCCCCGGCGCACCGCGACAGGCCCGCCTGTCGGTGACGTTCGCGCTGTGAGCGGCGTGATGCTGGAGTGGACCGCCGCGCTGTGCAGCATCCTCGGCGTCTGGCTGATGGCCCGGCGTCGGTTGTCTGCGTGGCCAGTGGGCCTGCTGTCGGTGACGCTGTACGGCCTGGTGTTCGCCGAGGCCAAGCTGTACTCGGACACGCTGTTGCAGGTGATCTTCGGCGGCTTCCTGGTCTATGGCTGGATCAACTGGCGGCAGCATGCCGCCGATGAGGGCAGCATCCGCATCGTGCCACTGGCGCGCGGTAAGCTGCTGCGCGATCTGGCCATCGGCGTGTGCGGTGGCGTGGCGCTGGGCGCGGCCATGCACAGCTTCACCGACGCTGCTCTGCCGTGGTTGGATGCGATGCTGACCGGTCTGAGCCTGGTCGGCCAGTGGTGGCAGGCACGCCGCCACGTGGCCTGCTGGTGGGTGTGGATCGCGGTGGACGTGGTCTATGTGGGTGCGTACCTGTTCAAGTCGCTGCACGTGACCGCCGCGCTGTACGTGTTCTTCCTCGGCCTGGCCGTGTTCGGCCTGCGCGCGTGGAGTGCGGCCGCGCGTGAACCGCAGGTGGCAACGCAGTAGAGCCACGCCATGCGTGGCTGCGGGCTACGATAGTCGCCAACCTTGTTTGCACGCGCCTGCCGACCAGGGTCGTATCTACCAGGCGATCCACGCATGGCGTGAATCTACTGGGTAAGCAGCAGGCCCAGCCGCAGCGGCTGGCGCATGTCGGCCGGTGGGGCTGCCTGCAACGGCGCGGCCTGCAGGGTCGCGCGCAGGTCGGCGTCGACCTGGGCATCACCCAGGCTGTCGAATTCCAGCTTCGAGATGCGGCCATCCGCCGCGATCCACACGCTCACCGGCAGCGGCGTCGGTGCATCCGGATGTGCCTGCAGCCATTCCAGCACGCGCTGCGCCTGCGGGTCCTGCTCCTGCTGCAGGCGCTGCTGCAGCTGGCCGCCCACGGCGGCGGCATAGGCCATCCAGTGTGCAGGGGCTTCCTGCGCGGAAACGCTGGCACTCCCCAGTGCCAGCGCACCGAACAACGCGGCCAGCGGCCGCCACCAGCGGCGTGCGCCGGTTGTGTTCCTTGCCATCGCCATCGCCCGCCCCTGCGCTCTCATCCAACGGCTGATGGTCGGCGCGGTAGATGACAGGCAGATGGCGGTCGGCACTGCCCGACGCGATCAATCGCCCAGGTCGGCCAGCACCTTGCGCGAGGGCGCGAAGAAGGTCACGCCGGTGGTGGCGGTGGAGAAATCGAGGATGCGGTCATGCAGCGGCGCTGGATTGCCGATGAACATGCGCTCGAGCATCTTCTCGATCACCCACAGGCGGCGCGTGTAGCCGATGAAGTAGGTGCCGTACTCGCCACGGCCCGGGTTGGCGAACGGCATGTTGTCGCGCAGGATCTCGTGCTCGCCGTCGGCATCCTCGATGGTGCACAGCGTCTTGTGCGATTTCTGCGCATCGGCCGGCGCATCGTCCAGCTCGATGTTGTCGTGCTTGGTGCGGCCGATGATCGCTTCCTGTGCCTCGGTCTTCTGCGCGCGCCAGGCATCGAGGTTGTGCAGGTACTTCTGCACCACCACGTAGCTGCCACCGGCATGCTCCGGGTCTTCATCGCCCACGATGGTCGCTTCCGGCAGCGACAGCCCTTCCGGGTTGGCCGTGCCGTCGACGAAATCGAGCAGGTCGCGGCCATCGAAATAGCGGAAGCCGGCCACGTCATCGACCGTCTCCACCGCATCGCCAAAGGCCATCAGCAGGTTGCGCTCGAACGCCACGATCAGGTCCATGGTGCGTGCGCGAATGTGATACAGCAGGTCGCCGGGCGTGGACACGGCAGTGTGGGTCGCACCCTTGATTTCGCGGAACGGCTGCAGCTCACGCGGCGGCGTGGTGCCCACCAGCGGTTGCCACACGCGGTGGCCAATGGCCACGTTGCAGGTGAAGGTGCGCTCGATCTCGCGGATGGCGGTGTTCTTGATCAGGTCATCGGTGCTGGCCAGTACCTCGCGCGCCTTTGCGATCGACGCCTCATCGTCCTTCACCTTCAGCACCAGGAACGCCGCCGAATGGGTCAGTGGCGCGGTGATCTGCTGCGGCTCGTTGTCGAGCGTGTGGTTGAGGGCGGTGATCGGTGCGGGCTGGGAGTTCACGGCGGTTCCTGCTGGCTTGAGGCGGGCGCATCGCGTGTGGCGATGTGCGGGCGATCATAGCGGAACCGCCTGACCAGGGACGGAGCGGTTCTCGTTCCGTCCACCGGCGAAGATACGAAGACCTCAATCCACATCACTCCAGACCGCCAGCTCGTAGCCATCCAGATCGCGGAAGTGGAAGCGGCGACCACCAGGGAAGGCAAACACCGCCTGCACCACCTCGCCACCTGCGGCAACCACGCGTTGCTGCGCATCGGCCAGGTCCGCGCAGTAGAGGATCACCAGCGGCCCCCCGTGGGCACGCACCGGCGCGTCGGCCACGAAGCCACCTTTCAGACGGCCGTCGTCGAACTCGGTGTAGGCCGGCCCGTAGTCGGTGAAGTGCCAACCGAACACCTCGCCGTAGAAGCGTTTGCTGCGGGCAATGTCGGCGACGTTGAATTCGATGTTGTCGATGCGGCGTTCGGCATCGGGGATGGCGTGGCTCATGGTGGACTCCGTGGTTGGAGCCCGCAGCATCGATCAGCGTGGCCTGCCGGTCTTGAACGAAACGGCCATCACTGCCCCCACTCCCGTCGCAGTTCGCGTGCGGTCATGCCGGCCAGTTCGCGGGCTTCGCGGCTGAGATGGGCCTGGTCGGCATAGCCGGCCTCGGCGGCCAGCATCGCCAGCGAGTGCTGCGGCAACCCGCGACTGTGGCGCAGGAAGCGTTGCAGGCGCAGGATCCGCTCCAGCGTCTTGGCGCCGTAGCCGAACTGCGCCTGGCTGAAACGGCGCAGGCTGCGCGGGCTCAGGTTCAAGCCTGCCGCCAGCTCGTCCAGCGTAGCTTGGCCACGGCCAAGCGCGTGGAACAACACATGCGCCCGTTGCGCCTGCACGTCGAGGGCCGCCGCGCCCATGTGCTGTTGCAGGCACTGCGCCATCCGCTGCATTCGTTGAGCCGGCGCGGTATCGCCAATGGAAGCAGCGGCTGCTATGGCCCATCCGCCCTTCAGATCGGCCAACGGCACCGCCTGTCCAATGATGCCGGCCAGTGGCAGGCCCAGCGCGGCCAACGCCTGGCCGGGACGAAAGCGCGCACCCAGCACCTGCGCACCGGGTGCAAGCGCCGGGTGTGCGGCCACACGGTCCGGGCCGACCACGAACAACGCGCCGTCGCGCCAAAGGATATCCACGCAGCCATCGGGCAATACCGTGATGTGCCCATCGGCATCGGCAGGAAGCTGGCTCTGCCACAGCTGGCCGAAATGGCCACGCAGCGGCCCAGGCGCCAGGTGCTCCTGATAGGCCGTGCCGGTACCCGCGAGGGAGGAAGGGTCGCCCATGCCGCATTGTGGCGCCCCGGAGCCCATAAAAGTGAAGCCCGGCGCGAGGCCGGGCTTCGGTTGGCGTGTGGGAGAGAGAGAGTCACACGCCAGCACAACACGCACTAACGACAGGCGTTTGTTACCAGGTGAAGCGCGGGCCCACGAACCACTCGCGGTCGCCGGCCTTGGCCAGCTTCACTTCGCCGCTCAGGCCCCAGTTCTGGTTGAACTTGGCGGTGGCGCCGACACGGCCGTAGAACTCGCCGTCCGGGTTGTAGCCGTGCTTCTTGCTGAAATCTTCGTAGCCGGCCATCACGTAGCCTTCCACGTACGGGTTGAACGCGGTGCGCACGCCCACTTCGGTGGAGTAGCCGTTGAAGTCCAGGCCGCGCTTCTCGTCGTACTTCTGGTACGCAACACGGGCCACCAGGTCGGTGTTCGGTGCGATGCCGTAGTTGTAGCCGACACCCAGGCGCCACTGGTCGACGTCATTCTTGAACTTGTCGGTCTCCTGGGCGCTGTAGTCGCCAAAGACATGGAAGTTCGGGTGCACCGCCACGGAACCCTTCACCTTCCAGCCATCGGCATCGCCGCCCTTGGCATCGGTGTTCACGTAGCCGCCTTCAACGTAGTTGTACGACAGGCCATCGGTTGCCGATGCAGCGAACGGCAGAGCAGCCAGAAGACCCAGGGCGAGCAGCGAATTCTTGTTCATCGGGACACACCTTTAATTATTTTGGTTTCGTCGACCGCCTCCCGGGAGGGGGAGAGAGAGAGGAGACGGTCGACAGGTGTGAATTATCCGTTAGGGGGTCTAATCAACCCTGAATATTGAACTGACTGGTATATAAATAAGGCTGGCGTTCAGGGAACTCCGCATCCCACCGCAATTCTCCAAAGAGAGAGTCTTTGTCGTGGTATCTGGTGGCCTTCGCATCCTGGGCCATCACAGTGCGGTCGCCGCGAGGGAGGCCGACGGTGTTGGCCACGCCCCACGGCAGAGGAAACCGCAGTACTTCAAACCGGATCTGCAAGTGCTTGTTGACGCTGCTCGTCGAATCGCAGACGCCTACGGCGACTGCCGATATTTCGCGTGGGGTTGAGTAGATGCGCTGGAGATCAACAATCCGGCCATAGTCGGCTTCTCGATGGTCAGCTGGATCGGCGACAATTGAGCTCCAGGATGGAGCTCCCTGATGGAGCTGGGGAAGAACGCGGATGTTGCTGAGCAGGGATGAGGAGGTCATGGAGCTGGGCCTCACGCCGAAAGAGCGCAAAGGGCTGGATGTGGCCGTCGCTGACCTGCGGCGCGTGCTGGGCCCGGTGGATGCATATCTGGCCAAGTACTCGTCCAGAAACGGGATGAACGGCCGCCGCACCGTGATTTTTGGCACCAAGGTATCCGGCAGAGACGGGCGACCGCTGCTGTCGATGGGGCGCGTGGACGGGCGCCATGTGTTGCGCTTCACCATCGGCAGCAAGGAAGACCGGAAGGTGCTTCAGGCAGTGACCGAGTGCTCGTCCTGGAGGGAGGTGCTCGACAGTCTGGTGTATCCACTGGAAGCGCTTGCTGAGGGAAGCACATCGTTCCAAGCGAAGATGGCCTCCGTGGGCAAGAACCTGGAGAAGCACCACCGCGGCGTCTACGATCGCCGTGCGTACGGGAAATCACGCATGCCCGCCGACTATCGCGCAGAGGAGACACCGGGCCCGCCTGCCAGCGTTCTGCTCGGTGAGATGGACAAGATTCGTAATCCAACCACGCGGCTGACGATGATGGAGGCTCGCCTGGGGCAGGGGACGTTCCGTCGTGAAATGCTGAAGTTGTGGGATCACCGCTGTGCGGTGACGGACTGCACTGTACCGGCCCTGATCCGAGCGTCGCATGCCCAGCCATGGGCGCATGAAGTCACTGAGGACCAGTGGCTCCCGGGAGGCCAGGATCCAAGACTGGATCCGCACAACGGCCTGCCGCTGGTCGGCACGCTTGACCTGCTGTTCGACGCCGGACTGATGACCTTCGACGACGATGGTGATGCCATCTTTGCGGACAAGCAGGTCAGGAAGCAGCTGGCGGACGCCGGTCTGATTCCAGGGAACATGTGTCTGCGCAAAGCACCGGGAGATCGCCTGAAGCACTACCTCGCCATCCACCGCGGCAGGGTGTTCAAGGGCAAGCTGCCCCGCAGCCGGACACGCTGACATCCTTGGCGGATGCCAGTGCCTCACACGATGACCAGCCACAGTGCACGGCTGGCCATCGGAGTCGTGGTGCCTGATTCATAAGCCGCGGCCTCGCGCTGCCTTTCGATCAACGACCGGTACCGTCCAACATGGCCAATAGCGCCAGACGGGTTCAAAGCCATCGCCATGCTGCTGGATGCGCGCCCCGCACTGCCTCAACGGTACTTGAGGCGATTGGACGGCAACCTGCGTGCAGCGGCGGAAAAGCAGCCGCTGTGACATCGGCTTCATACTCATGAATTGGCAGCCTTGAATAAGCACAAGGCGATCGACCGACCAGCATCAGCTCGCCTTATCCCGCTTGTTAAGGTTTATTGATGGGGAGATTTCACAACCCATCCACGTACTCAAATTCCAGCTGAAAGCGCTTGTCAGCGCCGGGAACAAACGCCGCTATATTCCAGCTTCCCCAGACGAAGGAGGGAGTGCAATGAACCTGAACCCGCAACACATGAAGACGGCCCGCGCACTTGCTGTAGCGCTCATCGCCACTGTGAGCCTTGGCGCCTGCGCCTCTTACAAGAACGAGTTTGCAACCATCAACTCGCGTCTCGATCAGCTCGACGTCAAGGTGCAGGGTGCTGCGCAGAGCGCAGAGTCCGCCAACCAGTCCGCACAGCAGGCCAACCAGCGCCTGGACCAGATCGAAGGCCGCGTGCAGCAGCTTGAAAGGGCACCTGTCGGCCGCAAGCCGCGCGGGTAATCGCTCCCTCACTGTTTGAATTGATCCACTTGAATTGATCCACCTCTGTGTCGGGAACCAGTGGCCTTCGCCGGCCACTGGCATCCTTCCACCCAAGACTGCATTGCAAGGAGCCGTCCCATTCGCACTTCCTCCTCCCCTGCACGCCACGCCCTCCATGCCGCACTGGCCGTGGCACTGGTCGTTGCGTGCAGCGGCGTAGCCAATGCCAGGGACAAGGATGCACCTGCACCACCGGTGGCCGCCGTTGATGAACTTCCGCCCGACCAGAGCGTCTCCGAAACAGTGATCGAACTGGCGGGCTGGGTCGTTGCAAGCAAGGACAACCAGGGCTACCCGTTTGCCGTCATGGACAAGGCAGCGGCGCAGGTTCTGGTCTTCGGCGGCGACGGCAAGCTGCGCGGTGCAGCACCGGCACTGTTCGGTTCGGCCATCGGCGACCACTCCGCACCAGGCGTCGCCAAGCTCGCACTGAGCGCGATTCCCGGTCACGACCGCACCACACCTGCTGGCCGCTTCATTGGTGGCTACGGCCCCTCCGACGATGCCGGTCGCGTGCTATGGGTGGACTACGATTCCGCCGTCTCGATGCACCCGCTGCCGCCAGGCACCCCAAAAGAAAAGCGCGCCGAACGGCTGGCAACGCCAACGCCGGACGACAACCGCGTCACCCACGGCTGCATCAACGTCTCGCCCGCGTTCTACGAACAGATCGTGCAGTCCACGTTCGAAAAGGGTGGTGTGTTCTACATCCTGCCGGACAAGGATTCGATCGCGAAGACATTCCCCGAGTTCGCGCAGAGCCGGGGCGATGCAAAGGATGAAGACGAGAAAGGCGCGCGGCGCGCGAGCAAGTAGCGGCGCCGGCGTACACTCCGCGCCGGTGGAACCCGCCTCGGGGGACAGCTTGGTTCAGGTGTCAGATCTGCATGTCCGTCTTCGAATTCAGCGCGCGATGGAAAGAAGAGCTGGTCTGCACAGGCCCGCATGGCTCGTTCGTGCTTGAGCTGGCAATGGGCAGGTTGACGGCCTACCTGCCTTCAGAAGAGGTATTCCGAAGCAACGCCCCCTCGTGGGCGGCCGATCTCTGGCCTCAGCTCAGAGACGAGCTTGAACTGTGGTGCGTGATCCATCAGGCAGCGTTGGTCGTGGATCCCACGGCCCGGGTCTACTGACTGAGAACAGTCATTCGGGTAGCCCGCCGCATTGTTGCTGTCCCCATTGGTATAGGCGATGGCCTTGCCGATCTGCGGCCACGCTCTCTGGTCCACTCTGTCGTCTTCGGCGCGGTTACACCACGGTGCGCAACACGCTCAACTTCGACCCATGTCGCATATTCCCCATGCCGCTACGGCCATTGCGGCGCCTGCGTCTGCGACGGCTTAACAGCATGCAAAAATGCCAAAAGCGTCTTTGATCAAAAACTGTTTGCAACTCTTCTGATTGGCGTTGCGCAGCGACGGCGGTACAGATGGTGGGCCACCGGAAAATGGGTGGCCGGGCCTCGAAAACCCGTGTTTGACAGTGAAGCACTTGCGCTTGCCAACCGGCGCCACCCTGCGTGGCGCCGGTTGGCAATCCGTCTGCCGACTATGGCGGGCGGAGCGTGGAGGCCTTGTGCCTGCCGGCTCACTGTCCCGGTTTTCGAGCCACGTCTCCGCCCGCCACCTCTGTGTGGCGGCTACCGTCTATCCTGCACGGAGCATTGCCATGACCTCCCCGGACTTCCCCCGCCTGCATCCGCATCACTCGCCTGCCAATGCCGGTGAGTCGCCAGACCACGCGCCTGCAGCCGATCCGAACGCCTTCATCGCCACCCTCAACCGCATCGGCCAGGGCGCGGCCGCCGACGGCCAGCCCTGGCCCGAACGTCATCAGATGCCGGGCCGCCGCATGGCGCTGGCCGACGCGGACTGCGCGTTGGCCGGGCTGCGCGTGGCGCTGGAAATGCTGCTGGCCGCCGAGCGCGTACGCCAGAACGGACCCGAAGAAGAGTACGTGGGCGACCGCGTGATTGAGGGCCTGATGATGGCCAGTCTGTCGCTGACCGCGCAGGTCAGCGCACGCATGCGACCTGAAGGGTGACACAGGGAACATCGCCTGCTGTTCCGCCGGGCATGGCCCGGCGCTACCGCCGGCACCACATCACTCGCAGAGCGCGCTGTCTTCCTTCAATGCGGCATCCTGCAGTGGCTGGCGCTGTTCGATCTGCTCACGTTGTTCCGCCGTCGGCTCGCCCAGCCACCATACACGGCAGCGCGCGGTAAGACGGCCGACCATCTTCGACTGGTCGGGCGAATACAACATCGCCAACGCGGTGCCGGGGCAGTCGTGGGCCTGGCAGGCGGTGTAGAACCACCACGGCTCGCCCTGCAGCACCACCAGCTCGCCAGGCCCGCTGGGGCCGCTCAACAGGCGTTCGCGCAGCGACGGAATCTCCTTGTCGGCGGATTCGGCCGCGGCCGTGTTCTTCATCAGGGCGTTGAACGCGGCCAGCACCTTCGGGTCCTTGCGGCCGCAGTCGTCCACGGTGTTGCCGCCCACAAGGGTGAAGAAATGGGTCGCCAGCGGGTTGTCCGCGCAGGTGAGTTCGCCGCCGGCACTCGGGTCTTCCGGTTCGCCTTCGTTGTCCCACACCGAGGGGTCCACACCGTCTTCGATGGACGGTTCCTTTTCGACCACCGTCGCCGTGGCAGCCGGTGCTTCGGCGATCGGCGCCGGCGCGGCCGGTGCTGCATCGGGTGCCGGTGCCTGCCCGCAGGCCACCAGCAGTGCGACCATCATCGCCATCCCTGTGATTCGAATCTTCATTCCGTGTCCTTGTCTGATCTGCGCTGCATGCGCCACGCGGGCGGCTGCGTGATTCTAACCAGCGGCGCGCTAGGATGCGTCTGAAGCCTTCCCCTCATCGCCAGGGCCTGGACGCATGCGCCGCACACAACTCGCCATGATCTTCTGCAGTGCCCTGCTGCTGGCATCGCCGGCCATCGCCCACGATGCAGAAGGCGCGCAGCCTTTCCCGGACACAGCCTTGCCCGCGCCGCTGGACCGTGTACTGCGCGACTACGAGCAGGCATGGCGCACCGGTGATGCCAAGGCGCTGGCCGGGCTGTTCACCGAGGATGGTTTTGTGCTGCAGAGCAACCAGCCGCCGGTGCGCGGCCGCAGCGCGATCGAGGCCGCGTATGCCGGCCAGGGCAGCAGTCCGTTGCGGCTGCGTGCCTTGGCGTATTCGATGGAGGGCAACACGGGCTACATCATTGGTGCCTACAGCTACGGCAACAACGTGGGCGATACCGGCAAGTTCACGCTCACGTTGAAGCGCGTGGGTGATGGGCCGTGGCTGATCTTCTCGGACATGGACAACACCAACGCACCGCCACGGGCGCGGTGATTGCTGCCGCCGGGCGCCAACCAAGGTTGGCAGCTACCAGAAGCGGGTTCCGTCGTAGATCCACGCCATGCGTGGATGGGGCGCGCACAAAAAAACCCCGGCACGTAGCCGGGGCTTTTCGATTCACTTGAACAGCGTGTCCGGATATTCCGGCTTCTGTTCCCGCGCCAGCAATGCGCGCAGGCCTTCTTCAGGTGTCTGCTCGCCGTGCAGCACGGCACGCACGCGGTCGGAGATCGGCAGGTCGATGCCATGGCGGCGCGCCTGTCGCATCACTTCGTCGGCGGTCTGCACCGACTCGACCACCTGGCCGATTTCACGCACGGCGTCCTGCAGCGTCTGGCCGCGGCCCAAGGCCAGGCCCAGGCGGCGGTTGCGCGACAGGTCGCCGGTGCAGGTCAGCACCAGATCGCCCAGGCCCGCCAGGCCCATCAGCGTTTCCGGCTTGGCGCCGATGGCAGCGGCCAGGCGCAGCATCTCGTTGAGGCCACGGGTGATCAGGCCGGCACGGGCGTTGAGGCCCAGCTGCATGCCATCGGCCACGCCGGTGGCCACGGCCAGCACGTTCTTCATCGCACCGCCCAGCTCGGCACCGACCATGTCGTCGCCGGTGTAGGCGCGGAACGCCGGGCCGTGCATCGCCTCGGCCACCGTCTGCGCGAACTCGGGCACGTCGCCATGCACGGTGATCGCGGTCGGCAGGCCCTGGGTCACTTCCTTGGCGAACGACGGCCCGGTGACGACGGCCAGCGGCACGTCCTCGCCCAGCACTTCGCGCGCTACTTCATGCAGGAAGCGGCCCGAACCGGGTTCGAAGCCCTTGGTGGCCCAGGCTACGCCGGCACCGGCCGGGCGCAGTGGTGCCAGCGCACGCACGGTTTCACCGAAGGCGTGCGACGGGGTCACCACCAGGATCCAGGCCGCGCCCTCCACCGCCGACGCCAGGTCGGTGGTGGCACGCAGGCTGTCCGGCAGCGGGATGCCCGGCAGGTAGCGCGGGTTCTCGTGGCGCTGGTCGATGGCTTCGACCACGGCAGCATCGCGCCCCCACAGCACGGTCGGGTGACCGTGCCGTGCGAGCAGGCTGGCCAGCGCGGTTCCCCAGGAACCGGCGCCCAGCACGGCGATCTTGTCAGCGGTAGTGCTCATCCGTGACGTCGCGGCAGGAATCAGGCGTTGCCAGCCGGCTCGGAGTCAGCCAGCGACGGTGCGTCGCCCTGCTCCTGGCGCTGACGCAGGGTTTCTGCATACAGGCCTTCGAAGTTGATCGGCTGCAGGAAGAACGGCGGGAAGCCGCCGGCCTGGATCAGGTCGCTGACCAGCTGGCGCACGTACGGGAACAGGATGTTCGGGCACTGGGTGCCGAGCAGCACGTCGATCGACTGCGGGTCCAGGCCGACCAGGCCGAACACGCCGGCCTGCTTCACTTCGGCCACGTAGGCAGTGCGCTCACCGGCCTGGCAGGTCAGGGTCACCGCCAGCACGACTTCGAAGGCGTTCTCACCCAGGCGCTGCACCTGCTGGTTCAGGTTCAGCTGCAGCTCCGGCTGCACCTGGTCATTGAAGATGGTCGGAGCGTTCGGCGACTCGAAGGAGACGTCCTTGACGTAGATCTTCTCGACGGTAAAAGCAGGGCCGGTAGCGGCATCGACCGGCGCAGCGGCGCCGTTGGTGATCTCTTCGGACATTTCCAGTAACTCCAGGTGAATGCAATGAAAACGATGGTCGAACTACTGCGATGGGGGCGGGATCAGGCCCATACAAGGCCGGATCCGCCACCTGCGGCAATCAGTTGCGGCCCTTGACCAGCGGCAGCTCGGCCTGCTGCCAGGCGGGAATGCCGCCGTCGAGCACATAGACCTTTTCGAAGCCGGCCTTCTTCAGCGCCTTGGCGGCGGTTTCCGAGGCGTTGCCGCTGCGGCACACCAGCACCACCGGCGACTGCCTGGCGTTGGCCACCAGCTTGTTGTCCGGGCCGAAGGCACTGGCCTGGGCATTGCGGCTGCCGGCAATGTGGCCCTTCTCGAAGTCACCGCTGGCCGACAGGTCGACCACCACCGTGCCGCCCGCGTTCATCAGCTGGGTCAGTTCGGCGGGCTTGATGCCCTTGAAGCCCCGGAACAGGCGGCGGATCTCGGTGACGATGATGGCCACGGTCAGGCCGACCAGGGCCGCGGACAGCATCGGGTTTCGGCCTGCAAAGGCCAGCAACTCTTCGTAATTCACTCAGGTCACGGGTCGATTAAGCGGGCGCCGATTGTCGCACAAGCCGGACGCGGCCCGTCACTGCCCCTTCCACAGGTCCGGCAGACCGGCGGTCTGCCACCAGCGCTTGGCCTCGGCATCCCAGCGCCAGCGCTCGACCACGACCACGGTGCGCTCGGCCTGGGTGTTCTGGTTGATCACCCCGATTTCGACCCGGCGCTCGACCAGGCCCCCGTCCAGTGAGGCGCTGCTGCGCTCGCGGTAGGACGAGACGCGCAGCTGCGCGTAGCGGTTGAGCTCGAACTCGGTGGGCGGCTTTTCCTTGCGCAGCTTGGGGTCCAGGTAGCCGATGGCATCGTCCATGCTGCCCCAGCGGATGGTCGCCCCGTAGGCGATCTGGGTCTCTTCCAGCAGCTTGCGCTGCTTGCGGCTGAGGTCGTCGGCCGAAGCCACGGCGCTGACCAGCAGCAGGGTACAGATCAGGAACTGGATGAGGCGGCGCATCGGTGGTTTCCCCAGAACGTCAGCCTGCCATCCTACCCTTTGGCGAAGGCAACGAAGCGACCGCTGAACTCGGCGGCGGGCTTGCCATCGGCCCCGGGCTGGGTGGCGATGATGCTGATGCGGGCCTTGCGGCGCTGGCGGAAGGTGTTCAGGAAGGCATCCCAGCCGGTGGCCTCGGCCGCTTCGGCATGGGCGTGCAGGTCTTCGTAGACCGGCGCCAGGTAGCGCAGGTTGCTGTCGGCCACGTAGACCTCGGCATCGTGGCCGGCCAGGCGCAGGCGAAGGCTGACCAGCGCCCAGCCGGACAGGGTCAGCACCGAGGCCAGGCTGCCACCGAAGGCGTTGCCCTTGTCGTTGACGTTGGCGGCCAGCGGCGCGGTGATGCGCAGCACGCCATCGGCATAGCCGTCGAGCTGGATCTGCATGGCGCGGACCGCCGGCATGCAGTCGAGTACGTCCTGCAGGGCGGCCAGCGAGGAAGTCAGAGCATCAACGGACATCGGAGCAGGGACCACGACAACGAAGGGCCCGCATAATGCAGGCAATGGCCGACCATACGATACCCACTGGCGCCGCCGGTTCCGAGCCGGGCTGGACCTTCATTTCGCTGCGGCCGCAGGGCCAGAATTCCGCGCTGCGCCGCGCCGTTGCTGGGCTGGGCGGGTATGTGGTGGCCCTGCCACCCTGGCGCCTGCAGCGCCTGAAGGGCATGCCAGTGGTGCGCCAGCTGCAACGCGCGCTGAACTGCGATCGGGTGGTGTTCACCAGCCCGGCCGCCGTTGCCGCAGCCGCCACCCTGCTGCCGCTGGCCGAGGCGCAGCGCAGCCCGTGGCTGACCGTGGGCGAAGGCACCGCGCGCGCATTGCAGGCACACGGCATCACCGATGTGCACGCACCGCAGCGGATGGACAGCGAGGGGCTGCTCGCAATGCCGGTGCTGGCCGATGTACGGGGCCTGTGCATCGGCCTGGTGACCGCGCCCGGCGGACGCGGCCTGATTGCCGCGCAGCTGCAGGCGGCCGGTGCCAGCATCGAACGCGCCGACGTCTACCAGCGCCGATTGCTGCGCCTGTCGCCCCGCACATTGGCTCGATTGGCGCATTCAGCGCAGCCGTGGGTGCTGGCGGTGAGCAGTGGCGAAGCGCTGCAGCATTTCTGGCAGCAGCTTCCAGCCGCATTGCAGCAGCGCCTGCAGGCACACGCGACCGCAGTCGTAGCCAGTGATCGCCTCGGCGAACAGGCGCGGGCACTGGGCCTGCAACACATCGTGCGCGCCGCCGGCCCCACCACCGCGCAGCTGGTGGCGGCTGCACACGCCACGCTCACCGTCCCGGCAGCGACCTGAACAGGGACGTGGGTCACGCTTGCCGCTGTCGTCGGCAACAGTGATGCTGTGCACAACGCGGCCTGCCGGCCCTCGACCGGCGACGTTGCCGACAAGGAAGCCCGATGAACGACACTCCGCCCGTTTCCCCGCCCCGTCGACCCGTGCGCTGGCTGCTGCCGCTGGCCGGTGTGGTCGTACTTGGCGTAGGCGGCTATGCCGGCTGGTACGTCTGGCAACAGCAACAGAACGAACAGGCAGCGCAGGCACAGACCACCGCCGTGCAGCTGCAGGGCCTGGCAGCCACGCTGGATGCACTTCGCCGTGACCAGCGCGCGAGCAGCCAGCGCCTGCAGGACGCGGCCGCCACCAACCGCGTGCTGCGCGACGAGATGCTGGGCCTTTCCCAGCGCAGCGCATTGCTGGAAGAGAACCTGGCCAAGCTGGCCGACAGCGCCAACCAGGGCCGCCAGGCGGTACAGCGCGATGAAGCCGAACTGTTGTTGACCCAGGCGGCACAGCGGCTGAATTACGCCGACGATGTGGAAGGCGCACGCCGCCTGTATGCACAGGCCGCCACCGCGCTGGCCGATCTGCCCGACAGCGACGGCCTGAATCTGCGCCAGGCACTGGTACAGGAACGCGATGCGCTGGATGCGATGGGCAGCGGCCCGCGTGTGCAGTCACTGCAGCGGTTGGATGCGCTGGCCAGGGCCTTGCAGGGCCTGCCCTCACAGGTGACCGGCAGTGCTGCAACCAACGCCGCCAGACCGTGGTGGCAGTCCACGCTGGCACCGTTCGTGGACATCAGCCCGAGCCGCCAGAATGGCCCGCTGACCGCCGCCGAACGCCGCAATGCCGACGACGCGCTGCAGCTGGAACTGATCCTGGCGCGCGCCGCGATCGAACGTGGCGACCGCACCGGCCGCGATACCGCATTGGCGCGTGTGGAACATTGGGCACAGCGGCGCTGGCCGGATTCACCGGCCCTGCGCGCGCAACGTGCTGAACTGAAGGCCTTGCGCGAGCTTCCGCTGCAGGCCAGCAACACCGTTCTTGGCAGCAC
This sequence comes from Stenotrophomonas maltophilia, assembly GCF_002138415.1. Taxonomy (NCBI): domain Bacteria; kingdom Pseudomonadati; phylum Pseudomonadota; class Gammaproteobacteria; order Lysobacterales; family Lysobacteraceae; genus Stenotrophomonas; species Stenotrophomonas maltophilia. Next base: position 146,381 of record NZ_CP015612.1, on the reverse strand, counting down.
CCTGCAGCAACTGCGCACCCAGACCGACCGGAGGTAATCCCGCATGAAACCCCTGCAATCCCTGGTCGTGCTGTTGCTGGCCGTGGCTATCGGCGTCGTGGCCGCGCAATGGCTCGGCGCCGATGACCTCAACCGATTCGGCGAAGTGACCCTGCGCTACGGCGGCTACGACTACCACAGCAACCTGCCGAAGGTGGCGCTGCTGACAGTGATCGCGGTGCTGGTGCTGTGGCTGCTGTGGAGCCTGATCGCTGCGCCGTTCCGCGCTTGGGGCCGCTACCGCCGCAAGCAGGGCCGGGTGCGCCTGATCGACGGCCTGCAGGCCTATGAACACGGCCAGTGGCAGCGTGCCGAGAAGCTGCTGGACGGCGCCGCCAAGGATCCGGAAGTGAGCGCGGTGGCGCTGGCCAACGCCGTGCGCAGTGCGCAGGCGCGTGCCGACGGCCCCGCCGGTGAAGCGCTGCTGCAGCGCCTGGGCGAAAGCGATGCCACCCTGCAGGCGCTGCTGCGCGCCGAACAGCTGCTGGCGCGCGATCTGCCGGTGGATGCAATCAACGCATTGGACGTGGCGGCGATCCAGCCGCTGCCGCCGCGCGGCCTGTGGCTGCGCACCGAAGCACTGGCACAGGCCGGCCGCGCCCACGAGGCGTATGGCCAGCTGGGTGCACTGCGCCAGAGCAAGGTGCTGCCGGCCGACGCCAACAGCGAACTGGAAGCACGCCTGGCCGCACAGGCGCTGCTGGAAGCGGCCGACGTCAACGCGCTGGCCGCGCAGTGGGAAGCCACGCCGAAGGCGCTGCGCCCCACCCCGGACGTGGTCGGCGCGTATGCCAGCCGCGCGGTGGCCCTGAACTGGGACGAGCCGGCGCTGCTGGCGCTGGAACAGGCCCTGGACCATCGCTGGGACGACGAACTGGTGGCGCTGTATGGCCGCCTGCCGGCCGAGCGCCTGGCCACCCGCCAGAGCAACCTGGCGCGCTGGCGCAACGTGCATGACGAGTCGGCCGCGCTGCGCCTGGCACAGGGCCGCGTGGCCCTGGCCCAGCAGCAGTGGGATGCCGCCGATGCGTCCCTGCATGAGGCCATCGCCGCCGGCGCTGGTGCTCCTGCGTGGGAAGCACTGGGTGAGCTGTTTGCACAGCGTGGCGAGCACGCGCTGGCCGCGCAGTGCCTGGCCAATGCGCTGCGCCTGCAGCGCGGCGAGGACAGCGTGGAACTGGTGCGCGGCACCGAGACTCCGCTGCGCGCCACGGTGGAAGAACAGCCCACCGCTGCACAGCCGCCGGTGTATGACGCCAATGAAGAGCGCGACGAATTCGGTAACCCGCGGTTGCCGTGAAGCGTGCCGACCAACGGTCGGCACTCACCAGAGCAAGAAAAAACGCCGCCCATCGGGCGGCGTTTTCATACCAGCGCTGCCGGCCAGCGGCCGGCACTACCGTGATGCTCAGCGTTCGACGATCGCCACCACGCCCATGCCGCCGGCGGTGCAGATCGACACCAGCGCGCGGCCACCGCCACGTTCGGCCAGCTGCTTGGCCGCGGTGGCGATCACGCGCGCGCCGGTGGCGGCGAACGGGTGGCCGGTGGCCAGCGACGAGCCCAGCAGGTTGATCTTGTCCGGGTCGATGCGGCCCATCGGTGCATCCAGGCCCAGGCGGTTGCGGCAGTAATCCTCGCTCTCCCACGCACGCAGGGTGCACAGCACCTGTGCGGCGAAGGCTTCGTGGATCTCGTAGATGTCGAAGTCCTGCAGGGTCAGGCCGTTGCGCTTGAGCATCTCCGGCACCGCCACGGTCGGCGCCATCAGCAGGCCTTCGCCATGCACGAAGTCCACCGCAGAGACATGCGCATCGCGCAGATAGGCCTGCGGCTCATGGCCGTGCGCACGCGCCCACTCTTCGCTGGCCAGCAGCACCGCGGCGGCGCCGTCGGTCAGCGGGGTGGAGTTGGCGGCGGTGAGCGTGCCGCGGCCGGAAACCTTGTCGAACGCCGGCTTCAGCGTCGCCAGTTTCTCCAGCGAGGTATCCGGGCGCAGGATGTTGTCGCGCTCGACGCCACGGAACGGTGCGATCAGGTCGTTGAAGAAGCCGCGCTCATAGGCCGCGGCCAGCTTCTTGTGCGAGGACACCGCCCACTCGTCCTGCGAGTCGCGTGAGATGTTCCACTCCTTGGCCATGTCCTCGCAGTGGTCGCCCATGCTCTTGCCGGTACGCGGCTCGGCCACGCCCGGGAACTCGGGCTTGAGCTCGGAGAACTTGAAGCCAGCGGTGAGCGCACGGATCTTGTCGCCGGTGCTCTTGGCACGGTTGGCCGCCAGCAGGCGTGCACGCAGCTTCTTGCCGTAGACGATCGGCACGTCGGAGGTGGTGTCCGAGCCGCCGCCGATGCCCGATTCGATCTGGCCCAGCGCGATCTTGTTGGCCACGGTGATGATGCTGTCCAGCGAAGTGCCGCAGGCGCGCTGCAGGGTGATGCCCGGGGTCAACGGCGACAGGCCGGAGGACAGCGTGGCTTCGCGGCCCAGGTTCCAGTCGCTGGAGTGCTTGATCACCGCACCCATCGCCACTTCGCCCAGCTGCTGGCCATGCAGGCCGAAACGTTCGACCAGCGCGCCCAGCGTACGGACCGACATGCCGAGGTTGCCGACATCCGAATACGCGGTGTTCTGGCGGCAGAACGGAATGCGGACGCCACCGAGGATGGCGACGGGACGAGCGTTGGGCATGGAGATACCTGGCATGGATGAGGGTGTCTGCAACATGGCCTGCACGACGGAGCAGGCATAATGGAGCCAAGTGTAGCTGCCGCCCTGTGATGGGCCAACCGTGGAACCATGAGCAAACCCGACCCCGCGATGAATGCCCTTGGCGTGCTGGCCCTGGAACTGGCCGGCGGCGAAATCCCCCGCCAGGCGGTGCTCAGCGCTGAACAGGCCGGTGAACTGGCCGAACGCGTCGGCCGTGACCTGTCCAAGCTGGTGCCGCAGGTGGCCGAGCTGGACCTGGTGTTCGCCGCCGCCCATTTCGACCCGGCTGAAGTACTGCGCCCGGGCTGGCCGATCCATCGCCGCCTGGAAGAACTGCAGATGCGTGCGCCGGGCCGTAACCAGGGGCCGCGCCTGCTGGCCTTCGGTACCGATGCCAACGGTGACGTGCCGCTGCCGTTCCAGGCCGATGCCAGCCTGGTGGGCGGTGGCCTGCGCGTGGTGCCGTTCCTGCTGACTGGCAGCGATGTGGCCACCACCAATGCGGTGGCCGAGGCGCTGGAAGAAACGCTGCTGGCCAACGGCATGGCCCATGCCGACACCGCGCTGATGGCGCAGAACACCTTCGGTGCCCGCATCGAGCACGCGCGCTATTTCACCGTGAACGATCTGGCCGCGATGATGTCGATGCAGTACGACAACCAGGGCCTGGCCGCGCTGTGGCCGCTGATCGAGACCGCGATCATGGCCCCGGGCGAGGACGAATGGCTCAACGCTGCGCCCGAGCCGCTGCTGCGCTACACCCATGGCGAAGCACGCATGGCGCTGTTCGACCCGGCCGGCTGGTGCGCGCACTACGATCACGGCAAGAACGACTGCGACCGCCTGAAGGGCATCTACGAGCAGTTCCTGATGCGCCAGCGGCAGATGGCCGCCGTGCTGGAAGCACATGGCGTGCCGGTGTTGTTCGTGCACTGCGAGGCCGGGCAGGACGCGCGCGAACTGCTGGCGCGCTGATCTGCCGATGCACGCCGCCGGGCATGGCCCGGCGCTACCGTGCAATTGCATTTCGCCGGGGTGCGACCGCCCTGCGTAGTGCTCTGTAGAGCCGAGCCCATGCTCGGCTCAGGTTCTGCGAAGAGCAGGTAGTGCCGGCCGCTGGCCGGCAACCTCCGGATCTGCGATTGCCGGCCAGCGGCCAGCACTACCGATCAAGAAAAACGCCGGCTTGCGCCGGCGTTTTCCGTTTCCAGCAAAAGCACCCTTACGGGGCCTTCTGGATCACCGCACACGCCAGGCGCGCGCCGGCGTTGCCGGTCGGCTGGGTCTTGTAGTCGTCCGCGTCGGCGTGGACGATCAGGCCACGGCCGATGATGTCGAAGTCATCACCCTTGCCGATGTTGACGTTGCTCGACACCGGGCCATCGATGGTGGCCACGCCCTTGTCGTCGGCCTTGATGTTGGGCATGTCGCCACCGTGGTGCGGATCGGTGGCCACATTGCCGTGATCCTGCTTGCCCGGGTTGAAGTGGCCGCCGGCGCTCATGCCGTCCGGCGCGCTGCAGTCGCCCTTTTCGTGGATGTGGAAGCCGTGCTCGCTGCCCGGCTTCAGGCCGGTGATCTGGCCGGTCACGTGGACCTTGCCGTCAACCACCTTGAAGGTGACGCTGCCCTTGGTTTCGTTGCCCTGGGTCGGCGCCAGCTCGGCGCTGGCCGACGCATCGGCAGCCGGTGCAGCCGCCGGGGCCGGCGTTGCAGCCGGTTCGGTGGTGGCGCCGTCGGCCGGAGCGGCCGGCGGGGTTTCAGCCTGCGGCGCGGCCGGCTGCTGGTTGCAGGCCGCCAGGCCCAGTGCAGCAATGGCTGCGAACAGCGAAGTGTGGATCAGACGCATGGAATCTCTCCCTGGATGATGCCTGCAGTGATCAGCGGACAACCCGGATCACGCCACAGGCGATGCGGACGCCGGCATTGCCGGCGGGCTGGCTGCGATAGTCGTCGGCGTTGGCATGCACGACCAGTGCACGTCCGGCGATATCGGTGGCGGCGCCTCCGCCAAGGGTAACGCCCTTGAGGTGGATATCGACGTTGGCGCGGCCCTGGGCATCGGCACGCAGGTTGTCCATGTCGCCCAGGTGATGCTTGCCGGTGCCGGCGCGGCCATGCGCAGCGCCACCGGGGTTGAAGTGGTTGCCGGCACTGCTGGCATCCACTGCGCTGCAGTCGCCGCGCTCGTGGATGTGGAAACCGGCCTGCTGCATCGGCTGCAGGCCACCGATCAGGCCGGTGATGTGGATGCCACCGGGCTCCACCATCAGCGCGATGCGGCCACTGACGATGCTGGCCGAGGCCGGCGACAGATTGGCCTCGGCCTGTTTCGCGGCGCTGACCGCGACCGGCGGTGGCGGGGTGGGTTCGGCCTTCTTCGGCGCACTGCCACAGGCAGACAGCAGCACGGCGGCAGACAACGGCAGGATGGCAAAGGACAGACGCATCGAAGACTCCTTGCAGGTGACACTACGGACGGCATCGTCCATGAACGATCAACGGTTCGGCAAGCGCGCGCGAGGATCGCGTGCAGGGGCCGTTCAATGGCCCCCGCGGCGGCGGCCGGCGCCCAGCTTGCGGGTAAGGGTATTGCGGCCGAGGCCCAGGCGGGCCGCGGCTTCGGCACGGCGGCCATGGGTGATCTGCAGCGCCGCCTCCAGCAAGGCATGGTCGACCCGCTCGCGCACCTGCGCGTGCAGCCCTTCCACGCCTTCGGCCAGCTGGCGGCGCGCCCATTCGGCCAGCAGCGCTTCCCACTGCCCCGGATCGGCGCCGGTGGTGCTGCTGCGACGACCGCGCGTACGGTTGAGCGCGGTATCGACGTCGGCCACGCCGATGGTGTCGGCGGCAGCCAGCGCGGCCATCCGCCAGCACACGTTTTCCAGTTCGCGCACGTTGCCCGGCCAGTCGTGTTCGCGCAGCGCCTGCAGTGCAGCAGCGGTCAGGCGCTTCGGCGGCGTATCCAGCTTGCGCGCGGCGGCGGCCAGGAACGTGCTGGCCAGTTGTGCGATGTCCTCGCGGCGCTCGCGCAGCGGCGGCAGCTGCAGGCGCACTACGTCCAGGCGGTGCAGCAGATCGGCGCGGAACTTGCCCTGCGCGACCAGGCCTTCCAGATCCTGGTGGGTGGCGGCCACCACGCGCACATCGACGCGGATCAGTTCGCGGCCACCCACGCGGAAGAACTCGCCCTGCGCCAGCACGCGCAGCAACCGCGTCTGCAACGGCAGCGGCATGTCGCCGATTTCATCCAGGAACAGGGTGCCGCCATTGGCCTGCTCGAAGCGGCCGATATGGCGGCGCTGCGCACCAGTGAAGGCACCCGCTTCGTGCCCGAACAACTCACTTTCCAGCAGTTCGGCCGGGATCGCCGCAGTATTGAGCGCGACGAACGGCCCGTGCGCACGCGGCGATTCGCGATGCAGCGCATTGGCCACCAGTTCCTTGCCGGTGCCGGTCTCGCCGGTGATCAGCACCGCCAGCGGCGCCTGCGCCAGGCGGCCGATGGCACGGAACAGCGCGCGCATCGGCGGGGTATCGCCCACCAGTTGCGGCGGTTGGTCGCTGGGCGCTTCCGCCGCAGGTGTGGGCGCCGCCAGTGCCGGCGCAATCGCCGGCAGCACACGCTGCGCCAGCGCCACCGCGTCGTCCAGGTCGAACGGTTTGGACAGGAATTCATGCGCGCCACCACGGAACGCGCCCGCGGTGCTGGCCACGTCGGTATAGGCCGACATCACCACCACCGGCAGCTGCGGCAGCGCGGCCTTGAGCTTGTCCAGCAGCACCAGGCCATCGTCGCCGGGCATGCGCACATCGGTGAACAGCAGCGCCGGCGGCGGACCCTCGCTCAGGGCCTGCAGGGCGGAGGCGGCGCTGTCGAAGTCGACAACCTGGTAGCCCGCCTCGCGCAGCGCGGTGCACAGCACGAAGCGCACGGCGCGGTCGTCGTCGACCACCCAGATGCGCTGCGGGGACGAAGAAGACTCAGACATCACGCGGGGCCTCCTCGGCCGGGGCGGCGCCGCTGATGATCGGCAGCAGCAGGGTGAACACGGTATGGCCCGGGCGCGAGCGGTAGGTCAGCGTGCCGCGATGCTCGCGCGCGACCTGCTGGGCCAGCGCCAGCCCCAGCCCGGTACCCTCGGCGCGGCCACTGACCAGCGGCAGGAACAGGTGTTCAGCCAGTTCCTCGGGCACGCCACGGCCGTCGTCGGCGATTTCCAGGCGCAGCGCCAGCGTGTGCAGCTGCTCGGCGATGCGCACGCCATGCTCCACGCGGGTGCGCAGGGTGATGCTGCCGGCGCCGGCCTGGATCGCGTTGCGCACCAGGTTCCACACCGCCTGGGTGAGGCGGTCGGCGTCGCCGTGGAATTCGGGAATGCTGGGGTCGTAGTCGCGCTGCAGGCGTACCGCCCAGCCGGCCTCATTCTCGGCCAGGCGCAGCACACGTTCGAGCGCGGCATGGATGTTCAGTTCGGCATGCGGTGCGGCCGGGGCCGGCGACAGCAGCTGGTCGAGCAGGCCGTTGAGGCGCTCGATCTCCGACCCGATCAGCTCGATCAGCTCGCGTTCGCTGGCATCGCGCTGGGCCGCGCGGCGGGCCAGCAGCTGGGCCGCGCCCTTCAGCCCAGCCAGCGGGTTGCGCAACTCGTGGGCCAGTCCCTTCAGCGCCGCGCTGAGCGCGCTGGGCAGGGCCTGGGTCGGGTCCAGCCCGGGGAATTCATCGACCGGATGCGCCTCCAGCAGCCAGCCGCCATCGTCGCGGCGGCTCATCCAGCCCTCGGCGAAGCGCGGCGCCTCGCCGGGCACCGCCAGCGCCAGCCGGTTCAGGCGCAGGCTGTCGCGCTCATCGCGGGCCAGGAAGTGGGCCAGCGCCTCGCCCTGCACTTCCAGTGCAGCCAGCGGCCTACCCAGCAGGCGCCGGGCGCTGACGCCCAGCCAGCGGGCGAAGGCCGGATTGCAGCCAGCAATGCAGCCATCGGCACCGGCCCAAGCCAGCGGCGTGCCCAAGGCATCGAGGGACGGCGGGGGTGCGGGGTCGGACATTGCACCAATGTAGTGCAAAACGTGGGTCCAGCATCAGATCGCATCGAATGCGTCGCCAGTCGTCGCGCCCGGGAATTACGCGCCACGCTTGCCGAGGGAATACTAACGCCTTACGATACTATCGCCACACGTTATCAATATGCCGATCCAATCATTTGCCTGCAAACGTACGCAGGCACTGTTTGAAGGTCATCGCGTGCAGAGATGGCACCACATTGAAGCTGCCGCGCTGCGAAAGCTGGCCATGCTCAATGTGGCAGCTGATCTGCGGGATCTGCGTTTGCCGCCAGCGAACAGACTGGAATCGCTGCATGGGGACCGGCGCGGCCAGTACAGCATCCGCATCAATGACCAGTTCCGGCTGTGCTTTGTCTGGTCTCGGGAAGGTCCTGCCGAGGTCGAAATTGTCGATTACCACTGAAGGAGTCGCGCGAGTGCGAACCGCCCCCTATCCCGCTCCCGGCGAGATCCTGTTGCATGAATTCCTGGAGCCTCTGGGCATCACCCAATACCGGCTGGCCAAGGCAATTGGCGTCTCACAACGCCGTATCGGCGAGATCGTCTCCGGCGATCGCGCAGTCACTGCGGACACCGGGCTGCGCCTGTCCCGCTACTTCGGCGTTTCCGACAAGTTCTGGATCGGCCTGCAGGCCGACTTCGATGCCGCGATGACCAAGGAAAAGCTGGCCGACGTGCTTGCCCGGATTGAACCCTACAACGCGGCTGCCTGAGCCTTGGCCCCGGGTTCAGAGCCCTTTCCCTGCGGAAAGGGATCCGAGCCCGGGCAGCCGGCGTTACACCGGGTAGCCGGTGGCTTCCCTGGCCTTCTTCCAGGCGCTTTCGAATTCGCGCGCGGAGATTTCGTCGTCTTCGTCGAAATCCAGGAACGACACCGGCTGGTCGGCCAGCAGGAAGCGGTCATCGCTGTGGGCATGCTCGTCGGCCCAGACCATCTTGGTGCCGTAGATTTCCACCTGGCGCACGATCTTCTCGCCACGGGCTTCCATCAGCACGTTGCCCTTGCCCAGGCCCGATTCGGCCCAGTGCTTGTAGTACTTCTTTGCGGCGGATTTCGCGCCGGATTTTGCGTTGTGCTTTGCGTAGGTCATTGCAGGGGTCCTGGCCGCAGGCGCGGCCGGAAAGTTCGGAATGGCGCCATTATCAGGCATCCGGGGGTCGGATCCCTTTCCTGCGGAAAGGGATCTGGGCCCTGCCGACCTACTGCGGCAACGCCACGCCCTTCGGCCACAGCATCCAGATGTTGCCCTTCTGCTTCATGTCGCCGGCCAGCTTGCCGGCGGCATCGCCGCTGCCCCAGTACAGGTCGGCGCGCACTTCACCGGCAATGGCGCCGCCGGTGTCCTGCGCGGCCACCGGGCGCACCACCGGGCTGCCGTCCGGGCGCGTGGTGGACAGCCACAGCAGGCTGCCCAGCGGCACCACGCTGCGGTCCACCGCCACGCTGTAGCCAGCGGTGAGCGGCACGTTCAGTGAACCACGCGGACCCTCCGGGCTGTCCGGGTTGCGCACGAAGAACACGTAGCTCGGATTGCTGCGCAGCAGTTCCGGCACGCGTGCGGGATTGGCCCGGGCCCAGGCGCGGATGGCGTCCATGGTGACGTCTTCCTTCTTCAGCTGGCCTTGGTCCACCAGCCAGCGACCGATGGCACGGTACGGATGGCCGTTCTGTTCGGCATAGGCAAGCCGCACCTGCGTGCCATCGCCCAGGCGCACCCGGCCGGACCCCTGGATCTGCAACAGCTGCAGGTCCATCGGGTCGGTCAGCCAGGCCAGGACCGGCGCCTTGGCGCCCTTGCTGGCGATGGTGCCGGCGTCGTCATAGGGCTTGAGCACCTTGCCGTCCACGCGACCGCGCAGGCGCTTGCCCTTCAGTTCCGGGTAGAGGCTGTCCAGCTGCACCACCACCAGATCATCCGGCGTGCCATACACCGGCACCGTGGCGGTCGCCGTGCGGGTCAGGCTGCCGGGATAGATGGGTTCGTAGTAGCCGGTAATGAGCCCGTCGGCCTGGTGGCCGCCGGCACGCAGCGCGTAGACATCGAGGTCGCGCTGCAGGAACTGGCGGATCGCGGCCGGGTCCTTGTCCGCCACCGTCGCGGCGGTGGCGCAGGGTTTGGCCCAGACCGCATCGTTCTTCAGGCGGGTGCAGCTGCTGCGCCAGGCAACGAAACCGGCCTGCAGATCGCTGTCGGAGACCGGCGGCAGTGCACTCCATGCGGCCTTGGCATAGGTGGCCGCGGGCGGCGTGACCGGCGTCGGCGCTTCGGATCCGGTGCGGGGAGCGGTGGTGGAGCAGCCGGCGAGCACGGCCGCTGCCAGCAGGGTCCAGTGCCTGCGCTTGAAGGAGGTGGCGGAATCGATCATGCCGCCATGGTGGCGGGCCGGCCGCTGGGCGGCAACCCAGCGCGGGGTCAAGCGTTCATGCGCCTGGTTACGGCGTCTGCAGCATCAGCGAGTGCAGGATGCGCGCGTCTTCGGCATCCAGCGTCTTCGGCAGGTCGTCGCGGCCACGGAAGCGGCGGTGGAAAGCGGCGACGGTGGCGTCTCGGTTGTCCAGCGGATAGCCGAAGCGGGCCAGCGCATTCCACGCGTCGAAGCCCTCCGGCGCAGCCCCGTCGGCCGCGCGCGGCCAGACGCCGAAACCGGCCTCGGCCAGCTGCTGCCACGGGAAGAACCGGCTCGGATCCTGCTTGCGTGTCGGCGCCAGGTCGGCATGGCCGATCACCTGTCGCGGCGGGATGTTCAGACGCGTGGTGAGATCGCGCAGCAGCACGATCAGCGATTCGATCTGCGCCGCACTGAACGGGCTGCGGCCATCGTTGTCGAGCTCGATGCCGATCGATGCCGAGTTGAGGTCGGTGATGGTGCCCCAGCGCCCGGCACCGGCATGCCAGGCGCGGCGTTCATCGGCCACCAGCTGGTAACGATGGCCATCGGCACCGATCAGGTAGTGCGCGCTGACCGGTCCACCACTGTTGGCCGTGCGCAACGTACGCAGGCTCTGCTGCACCGACTTCTGCTCGGTGTGGTGGATGACGATGATGACCGGCGTGCGCGCGTTCTGGTTGGGTGACGGCACCCAGGTGGCGAGCGGGTTGCGGGTTTCCTGCGGCGTGGAGGCGCAGGCGGCCAGCAGCAGGCAGGCCGAGAGCATCAGGGCGGTGCGGGTCGGGTGCATGGCCCGATTGTGCGCGATCAGGCGCGATGATGCATGCCGCCACCAGAAAGGATGCGGTAGATCCACGCCATGCGTGGATGGGCTACCCGCTGTGCCGACCAACGGTCGGCACCCACCAGAGCAGACCCAGACCCAGTGCCAAGCAAGCTTGGCACCCACCAGAACAGTAGAAGTGCCGACCAACGGTCGGCACCCACAACATCAATGCAGTAGCTCGGCCGCTACTTCAGGCCTCGTAGGCGGACTCGCCGTGCGAAGTCACATCCAGGCCGGTACGCTCTGCTTCTTCGGTCACGCGCAGGCCGACCACGCTGCGTACCACCAGCAGGATCAGCGTGGTCACTACCGCCGACCAGACCACGGTCAGGCCGACGCTGACCACCTGCACCCACACCTGATGGGCGATATCCAGATCGGCCTTGGTGCCACCCAGCGACTGCGCACTGAACACGCCGGTGAGGATCGCACCGACGATGCCGCCGACACCATGCACACCGAACACGTCGGCGGTGTCGTCCACCTTCAGCAGGCGCTTCAAACCGGTCACGCCCCACACGCAGACCACGCCGGCGACGAAGCCGATGATGATTGCGCCGAGCGGGCCGACGGTGCCGCAGGCCGGGGTGATGCCGACCAGACCGGCCACCGCGCCCGAGGCTGCGCCCAGTGCCGATGGCTTGCCCTTGCTGATCGCTTCTACCAGGGTCCAGCCGAGTACGGCAGCGGCCGTGGCCAGCACGGTGTTGAGGAAGGCCAGCGAGGCGACGGTATCGGCGGCAGCGGCGGAGCCCGCGTTGAAGCCGAACCAGCCGACCCACAGCAGCATCGCGCCGATGTAGGTGAATGGCACGTTGTGCGGCTTCAGCGCGGTCTGGCCATAGCCCAGACGCTTGCCGACGAACCATGCTGCGACCAGACCGGCCACACCTGCGTTGATGTGGACCACGGTGCCGCCGGCGAAATCGATCGCGCCCATCTCACCCAGGTAGCCGCCACCCCAGACGATGTGCGCCATCGGGATGTAGCTGAGGGTGAACCACAGCGCCGAGAACAGCAGCACCGCACGGAACTTGATGCGCTCGGCGAACGCGCCGACGATCAGCGCAGTGGTGATGCCGGCGAAAGTCGACTGGAAGGCGACGAACAGGTAATCCGGCAGGCCCTTGATCGGCGTGTTGCCGACCGAGTCGGGGGTGAAGCCCTTGAGGAAGGCGAATTCGGTGAACGAGCCGAAGAACGGATTGCCGGCGCTGAACACCGCGCTGTAGCCATAGGCCACCCACAGCAGCAGCACCAGCGAGAACACCACCAGGATCTGGCTGAGCACCGACAGCACGTTCTTCGAACGCACCAGGCCGCCGTAGAACAACGCCAGCCCCGGCACCACCATCAACAGCACCAGCAGGGTGGAAGTGAGCATCCAGGCCACATCACCACGATCATAGGCGGCAGCCGCTTCGGCCACGGCCGGTGCAGCGGCTGCCGCTGCGGGATCCTGCAGCGGTTCGACCGCCACGCTTTCGCTGGGCAGCGGTGACACCTGCACCTGGGCGTGGGCGCTGCCCGGCCAGGCACCGGCGGCCAGCGCGCTGAGCAGCATCAACAGGCACACCAGATGGAACCGGGCTTGCCACCCGGTGAGAAGGCGCATCTTCATGGGGGAGTCTCCGGAAGGGGGTTACAGCGCGTCGGCACCGATTTCGCCGGTGCGGATGCGGATGACCTGTTCGACGGCGGTGACGAAGATCTTGCCGTCACCGATCTTGCCGGTGCCTGCTGATGACTGGATCGCTTCGATCACCGCGTCGGCACGCTCGTCGGTGACCACGGTTTCGATCTTGATCTTGGGCAGGAAATCGACGACGTACTCGGCGCCGCGATACAGCTCGGTGTGGCCCTTCTGGCGACCGAAGCCTTTCACTTCGGTCACGGTGATGCCCGACACGCCCGCGTCGGACAGGGCCTCGCGGACCTCGTCGAGCTTGAACGGCCGGATGATGGCGGAGATCAGTTTCATGCGCATGTCCCGAGGGTGGATGGGGCCAGCGCGCCAGCGCGCGTTGGCATCAGGCAACCAGCGGCCATCAGGGTGATGGCCGTGGCTGTTGCACCGGACACGTACAGGGCCGGGACGGCCGTGCCTCTCTCCTTGCACGACCGACGCGGGAGGGAGGGCGGCCCTGGTCGCGTATCCGGTCTCTCTCTTGCCCCTGGTTTGGGGTCAGAGCCCTTTCGCGCAGCGAAAGGGATCCGACCCCGTGGGCGGGGCCCGCCCTGCGGCTCCCCAGCCGCGGAAACGGGTGCGATGGCGGCGGGTGGGAGGGGGATGCCCACCGCCATCGCCCCCGGTCAGCTGGCGTAGTACAGCTGGTATTCCAGCGGGTGGGTGGCCGCGCGGAACTTGGTCACTTCCTGCATCTTCAGCGCGATGTAGCCGTCGATGAAGTCATCGCTCATCACGCCGCCGGCCTTCAGGAACTCGCGGTCCTTGTCCAGCGCTTCCAGCGCCTGGTCCAGCGAGGAGCAGACCTGCGGGATCAGCTTCTCTTCTTCCGGCGGCAGGTCGTACAGGTCCTTGTCGCTCGGTGCGCCCGGGTCGATCTGGTTCTTGATGCCGTCCAGGCCGGCCATCATCAGCGCGGTGAAGGTGAGGTAGCCGGACTGGATCGGATCCGGGAAACGCATTTCGATGCGGCGCGCCTTCGGGTTGGACACCCACGGAATGCGGCACGAGGCCGAACGGTTGCGGGCCGAGTAGGCCAGCATCACCGGTGCTTCGTAGCCCGGCACCAGGCGCTTGTAGCTGTTGGTGCCCGAGTTGGCGAAGGCGTTGATGGCCTTGGCGTGCTTGAAGATGCCGCCGATGTACCACAGCGCCAGCTGGCTCAGGCCGCCGTAGCCGTCACCGGAGAACAGGTTGGTGCCGCCCTTGGACAGCGACTGGTGCACGTGCATGCCGCTGCCGTTGTCGCCGACGATCGGCTTGGGCATGAAGGTGACGGTCTTGCCGTTGCGGTGCGCGACGTTCTTGATCACGTACTTCATGCGCAGCAGTTCATCGGCCTTCTGCACCAGGGTGCTGAACTTGGTGCCGATCTCGCACTGGCCGGCGGTGGCCACTTCGTGGTGCTGCACTTCCACTTCGATGCCGACCTGTTCCAGGGTCTTGCACATCTCGGCGCGCAGGTCGTGCAGGGTGTCGGTCGGCGGCACGGGGAAGTAGCCACCCTTCACGCCCGGACGGTAGCCGCTGTTGGCGCCGTCGTACTTGGCGCCACTGTTCCACGCCGCTTCTTCCGAGTCGACCTGGAAGAAGGTGTGGCCCATTTCATTGGCGAAGCGGACCGAATCGAAGATGAAGAATTCCGGCTCCGGGCCGAAGAAGGCGGTTTCAGCGATGCCGGAGGACTTCAGGTAGGCCTCGGCGCGCTTGGCGATGCCGCGCGGGCAACGGCCATAGGGCTGCATGGTGGCCGGGTCGAGGATGTCGCAGCTGATCACGATGGTCGGATCGGCGTAGAACGGGTCGACGTAGGCGCTGGCGGTATCCGGCAGCAGCACCATGTCCGATTCGGCGATGCCCTTCCAGCCGGCGATCGAGCTGCCATCGAACATCTTGCCTTCTTCAAACAGCGACGGCTCGACGATGCTGACCGGGAAGGTCACGTGCTGCTCGACACCACGCATGTCGACAAAGCGCAGGTCGACGAACTCGATCTGGTTGTCCTTGATCAGCTTTTCTACGTTTTCCACGGACATCGGTACGACCTCGGATGGGGATGAATGCCTGCTGAGGTACAGCAACGACCGTGCCAACTTTTCGCGGAACGCAAGTCATTGATTTCAAAAAGAGTGCCCCGGACCGGTGCAAATCGGTGCGCACCAATTGGGTGCACCCAGCACCAGACGCACCCGTTTGGTGCAGCGGGGATCGTCTATCCTCTCGACCTTCTTCCTTCCTGCCGCGCGTGCCCGCATCGTCCATGTCCGACCTGCTCTCCGCCCTGCTGCTGGGCATCCTCGAAGGCTTGACCGAGTTCCTGCCGATCTCCAGCACCGGCCACCTGCTCATCGCCCAGCACTGGCTGGGTGCCCGTTCGGACTTCTTCAACATCGTCATCCAGGCCGGCGCCATCGTGGCCGTGGTACTGGTGTTCCGCCAGCGCCTGCTGCAGCTGGCCACCGGCTTCAACCAGCGCGGGAACCGCGAGTACGTGTTCAAGCTGGGCGCGGCCTTCCTGGTCACCGCGGTGGTCGGCCTGGTGGTACGCAAGGCCGGCTGGTCGCTGCCGGAAACGGTCAGCCCGGTGGCCTGGGCGCTGATCATCGGTGGCGTCTGGATGCTGCTGGTGGAGGCCTACACCGCGCGCCTGCCCGACCGCGACCAGGTGACCTGGACGGTGGCGATCGGCGTCGGCCTGGCGCAGGTGGTGGCCGGCGTGTTCCCCGGCACCTCGCGCTCGGCCTCGGCGATCTTCCTGGCCATGCTGCTGGGCCTGAGCCGCCGCGCCGCCGCCGCCGAGTTCGTGTTCCTGGTCGGCATCCCGACCATGTTCGCCGCCAGCGCCTACACCTTCCTGGAGATGGCCAAGGCCGGGCAGCTGGGCAGCGAAGACTGGACCGACGTGGGTGTGGCCTTCCTTGCCGCCGCCGTCACCGGCTTCGTCGTAGTGAAGTGGCTGATGGGCTACATCAAGTCGCACAGGTTCACCGCCTTCGCCATCTACCGTATTGCGCTGGGCGCGGCACTGCTGCTGTGGTTGCCGTCCGGCAGCTGAACAGCGCAGGGGCGCGGTAACCCCGTTGTCGGCCCCATCCCGTTTCCCCCACGGTTCCCCAAGGAGAATCACCATGAACCGCAAGCTCACCCTGCTCCTCCCGCTGGCCCTGATGGCCGCCTGCAGCCAGACCCCGGCCCCGGCCGGCACCGGCGGCGACGACGTGGCCCCGGCCGCGGCCAAGGCAGCAGACCAGCAGACGCTGGCGCACCTGGATGCGCAGCGCCTGCAGAGCCAGCACTGGCTGCTGCAGCAGGCCACCGCCGCCGATGGCAAGCGCATCGACGCGCTGTTCGCCCGCGAAGACAAGCCGGTCACCCTGGACTTCGCTGATGGCCGCCTGTCGGTCAGCAACGCCTGCAACCACATGGGTGGCGGCTACACCCTGGCCGACGGCAAGCTGACGGTCAGTGCGATGGCCTCGACCATGATGGCCTGCAACGACAAGGCGCTGATGGCGCTGGACGAGGCTGTGTCGAGCCGCCTGCAGGGCGAGCTGAAGGCCGAGCAGGATGCCGATGGCAAGCTGACCCTGACCACCGCCAAGGGCGACGTGCTGGTGTTCAACCCGGAACCGACCGCTGAAACCCGCTACGGCGGCGCCGGCGAAACCGTGTTCCTGGAAGTGGCTGCGAAGACCGAGAAGTGCTCGCACCCGCTGATCCCGGACTACCAGTGCCTGCAGGTGCGCGAAGTGAAGTTCGACGACAAGGGCCTGAAGCAGGGCGAGCCGGGCAAGTTCGAGAACTTCTACGGCAACATCGAGGGTTACACCCACGAAGACGGCGTGCGCAACGTGGTGCGCGTGAAGCGCTACGAGGTGAAGAACCCGCCGGCCGATGCGCCGTCGCAGGCGTACGTGCTGGACATGGTGGTCGAGTCGGCCATCGAGAAGTGATGTAGAGCCGACTGTTAGTCGGCTGGCTCTTGAAGGGCGGCCGAAAGGCCGCCCTTCTTCGTTGTGGGTAGAGCCGGCCGCTGGCCGGCTGCCCTGCGGGGCACCGCCAACACACGGATGTTGCCGGCCAGCGGCCGGCACTACCTACATGCATCAGGGAGATCGGCATGAAGCACGTCCCCATCCTCATAGCCACTGCACTGCTGGCCGCGTGCATCGATGCCTCCGCTGCCAGCACGCCCACCACCGCCCAGCTCGAAGCCCACACATGGCAGCTCACCCGCGCCACAGATGCGCAGGGCCGGCGCATAGGTGAGTTGTTCGTCCGCGATCGACCGCCCTACACGCTGCGCTTTCAGCCCGGTTACATGAGCGAGTCAAACCTGTGCAACAACGTCAGCAATGAGTACCAGCTGCTGGGCAACCGGTTGATCCTGCGCAACGGCGTGCAGACCACGGCCCAGTGCATCGATCAGAGAATGATCGTGAAGCAGGAACGCGCGGGCAGTCTGGTGCACGGCGGAGATCCGGCGCCGACGCTTGAACTGGACGATCGCGGCGCGCTGGTGCTGCGCAACGCGCAGGGCGATACCGCAGTGTTCGAACCGGCGCCGCTGCCTGTGAAATGATCATGGAAGTGGTCGAGCATGGCTCGATGCTACAGGTGGAGCCGGCCGCTGGCCGGCCCCTTCCATGTATTGCCGCAGTTTCCTGCAGCAGCCGGCCAGCGGCCGGCTCTACCCAGTGTGCCGCTCAGCCCAGCGCCGGGTTCAGCGTGTAGGTGCCATGCAGCGTCGCTTCGGCCAGCACGTGGCCGTGCATGGCGCGATACGCGTCTGCGGCGGTGAAGCGTGCCGGAAGCTGCAGCGAGGCCACGTCCAGCGCAAACACGCGGAAGAAATAGCGGTGCACGCGCTCGTCGTTGAACGGCGGATACGGGCCGTCGTAGCCCAGGTAGTCACCGGCCATGTCCGGGTTGCCGGCGAACCAGCCGGTGAAGTCGTTCAGGCCCTGGCGGCTGCCGGCCGGACCCGCAGGCGCCGGCTTGCCCTTCACCACGAAGCCATCGCTGCAGCTGCCAGCGGCAATCTCCTGCACCGAGGCCGGGATATCGGCCATCACCCAGTGCACGAAGTCGCAACGCGGCTGGTCGCGCGGCACGGTCATGTCATTGCGGCCGACCGTCTCCGGCACAGTCGGCACGTCCGGGTCCACGCACACCAGCAGGAACGAACGGGTGCCGGCCGGCGCCGCGCTCCAGGCCAGATGCGGGTTGCGGTCCGGGGCGAAGCCGGCGGCATCACCGGCGGCGAACTCACGGTCGATCGGTGCGCCGTTGGTCAGGTTGTTGCTGCTCAGCTGCATTGCACTCTCCTCACTCTTCCGGGTAACCCAGGCGCACCGCAACCGGGGTGAGCTGGGCGAAGGCGGCGCTCATCACGTCGCGGTAGTTGCGCCAGTGGCCTGCAGGCAGGCGCGGTGCACCCAGCTGTGCCGCCGGCGGCATCGGCCGCTCGAACAGGCGGCCCAGCAGTTCGGCCATCGCGTGCGGATCATTGCCGATCTGGTCGATGCGCAGCAGCACGTGCGGGTACAGGTCGTCCTCGTGCAGCGTGGCGATCTGGGTCAGTGCGCGCGTCAGCCATTCGCTGGCCTCGGCCAGCGAGGTCATCGCCAGCGGTGCGGCGGCGCCGTAGGCCACCCAGTCCAGCAGCATGTCGCGCGGATCACGCAGCACCAGCACCAAGCGCCCCTGCGGCAGCTGCGGGCGCAGCGCCCACAGCAGGGCGTTGTCCCACCACAGCAGCCAGTCGATCACGGTGTCGCTCTGCAGGCCACGCGCCGGCAGCTGTTCGCGCCAGCGCTGCACCAGCCGTTCCGGCGTCAGCACGCCCGAGGCCAGGTCCTGCAGCGTGTTGTAGTTCTGGAACGCATCATCGGGTGGGGTATTGGTATATCGGTCGCTGCGCAGCACAGGGCTGGCGGCCGCCAGGCCGGTCGCCACGCGCTCCACGCCCGAACCTGGGGCGCCCCACAGGAAGATCGGTGCGGAGCTGGCATCACCCTCGATGCTGCCCTTGTCGGGCCAGCTCGGCGGCGACTTGGCCTGTGGCGGCAACGGCAGGCGCTGCGGGGCCTGGTCGGTCTGCAGCGACATCCACGTGCGCAGCGCCTCCTGCGGCTGTCCGGCACGGTCCTGGATCTCGCCCATCCAGGTCCGCAGATCGGCGCGATGCGCTTCCGGCGCCTGCTCGATCAGCGCCTGCACACGGGCGACCGCCGCAGCGGGATCACGCTGCAGCAGCCCCTCGACCAGACGGGATTCACCGCTGACGCGACCCGGTTCCAGGCTGACGATGCGCTCGGCGATCGCTTCGGCCTGTGCGTGTTCGCCCGCCATGTCATGCAGGCGCAGGCGCGCCTCCAGCGCCGGCACATGCGTCGGCATCGCCGCCATCCAGCGCTCGACCGCAGTCACCGCGCTTTCGCTGCCCACCTGCTCGATGGCCAGGCGCGCCAGCCACACGTCGTGCAGCTGGTCATGGGCGTCCAGCACCGCATCCAGGCGCGCGCGTGCTTCTTCCTCGCGGCCCAGGCGCTGCCACGACATCAGCAGCAGCTGCAGCACCTGGCGGTCTTCCGGCTGCGTTTCCAGCAGCGGCAGCAGGTAGTCCAGCGCCTGCAACGGCTGGCCGTTGCGCAGCGCCAGTTCACCGGCCAGGCGACGCATCGCCGGCACGTCCAGCTCCGGCTGCCGCAGGGCGGCCTGCATGGCTTCGGCCGCCGCCGGCACGTTGCCCTGGCGCAGTGCAAGCTGCACCACCAGGCCGTGCAGCGAGGACATCGACGGATTCAGTTCCAGCACGCGGCGGAACGATTGCTCGGCAAACGCCAGCATGTCCTTGCCCAGATAGGCAAAGCCCAGTGCATACAGCACACGGGTATCGTCCGGCAGTGCCTTGCTGGCGGCCGACAGCAGCGCCAGCGCGCGGTCGGCTTCGCCACGGCGCAGCGCGACCATGCCGTCGATGGTCAGCAGTTCCGGATGCTCCGGCTCCACGCGCGCGGCCAGCGTCGAGATGCGCTGTGCTTCGTCGAAATCATTGCGGCCGATCGCCAGGTGCGCCTGCATCAGGTAGGCGGAGAAGGAATTCGGATCGAGACCGGTGGTACGCACCAATGCCTCGTCGGCACCTTCGAACTGGCGCAGTGCCAGCAGCAGGCCGGCGTGCTGCAGGTGCAGCTGGGCGTCGTCCGGGGCCAGCCGCAGCGCCTGCTGCAATGCCTCCATCGCGGCTTCGGCGTTGCCCTGCTGCTGCAGCGCAAGCGCCAGCCAGCGGTGGGCGTCGGCGCGGCCGGGTTCGTCACGGGTCCACGCCTGGGCCAGCTGCACGGCCTGGTCGGCCTGGTTCTGGCGCAACGCTTGGATGATCTGGTCTTGCATGGCAGTCCGGTTCAAGTGCAAACCCGCATTGTAGCGGGCTGCGCGCCGCTGCCGGTTCAGGCCTGCAGGACCCGTTGCAGGCGTTGCGCAACCCAGCGCTCGGAGAAGCCATCACCCCGCCAGTTCTCGATGAATCCGCAGTGGCCGCCCCAGCAGGCGGTTTCCAGATGCGCCTGGCGCGGCAGCTGCCAGTCACTGAAGGTCGCATAGGGAATGACCGGGTCGTCCTGCGCCATCAGGATGTCAGCCGGCACCTGCAGGGTGGACAGGCGGTCACCGGCAATCGAATAGCCATCGAAATAGGCCTGCAGCGAGCCGAAGCTGGTGTGCCGCTCGACCAGCCAAGCCGTCAGCGCACGGATGTCCAGCTTCAGCACGCGGTCGTCGCAGTCGCTCAGCTCGGGGAACAGATCGCGCTTGCGGCGCAGCGAACCGGCCCATTTGCGGCGGAAGTACCAGTCGTACATTGCCGGGCCGTTCTCGATGCTGTCCATCGTCAGCGCCGGGTCCAGCACCGGGCACACCGAGGCGACGCGCAGCAGCGGCACGCCGGCGGCGGGCGCGCGCAGGGCCAGCCGCAGCACGAAATTGCCACCCAGCGAATAGCCGGCGGCCACCAGCGGCAGCTGCGGCCAGCGCTGGGCGATATCGCCGGCGGCATGCACCACTTCGTCGATCAGGTTGGAGTGGAAGATGCCGGGGTTGAGGTGATGGGTGTTGCCGTGGTCGCGGAAGTTCAGGCGCACCACGTCGAAGCCCTGTTCCAGCATGCGCGCGGCCGCCATGCGCATGTAGCTGGATTCGGCGCTGCCTTCCCAGCCATGCAGCAGCAGGGCCATGCCTTTCGGTTCGCGGCCTTCGACATGGCTGTGCCAGCCCTGCAGGCGCACGCCGTCGCCGCCGTCGAGGATCAGCTCCTCGCTGACCGCACCGGTAGCGGCCAGCAGCAGCAGGCCACGCTGCAGGCGCATGCGGCTGGAGCTGAGCATCGACTGCAGGTGCGGATTGCGCAGCCAGCGCGGTGGCTGATAGTCAGCCGCGTGCAACGTCGGCGTACCGGCGTCCAGAACGGGTGGCGGGATCAGGGCCACCGCAGCCTCACTGCGTGCTCATGGCCGCCACGATGCGCGCTCGCGAGGTTTCCGCGATGCGCCGACGGCCTTCCAGGTCCTGGGCACCGATCGGCGCCAGGAAGTGCACTTCCGCACGTCGCGCCGGCTCACCGAGCAGGCGCAGGAAATTGGCGAAGAAACTCTCGCCCGGACCGAACGCGACGATGGTCTGCGCATTGCCATGCACGCCGTACACCAGCGCCACCGGCTGCACCGGCACGCCGGTTTCAACCGCGGCCTGGAAGATGCGGGCATGGAACGGCCCCACTTCGTGGCCACCGCGGGTGCGCCCTTCCGGGAACACGCCAACGGCCCTGCCACCGCGCAGGCGGTCGGCCATCACCTGCATCACGCCACCGAGCGATTCGGTGTTGCCACGCTGGTGGAAGATGGTCTGCCCGCGTGCAGCGAGCCAGCCGACCAGCGGCCAGCTGGCGATCTCGCGCTTGGCGACGAAACCCATCATGCGCTGGCTGTGCAGGATGCAGATATCCACCCAGCTGACATGGTTGGCGACGAACAGCACGGCACCGGGCAGCGGCTTGCCGATCTGCACCAGGCGGAAACCGAAGATCCACATCAGCCCGCCCTGCCACCAGTTCACCACCTTGGCGCCGAAGGTCGCTTCGCCCACGCGCAGTTCGCCCCACGGCGGGAGCATGCCGATCAGGATGAGCGGCAGGAACACGGTGATGTGGACCAACAGCAGCGGTACGCGGTACAGGTAACGGCACACACGCGCCACGCCGCCACGGGGGGCCGGAGTGGGGGAAGTCATCCGCGCACGATACCGGAGCGCCGCAGCAGCTGCCAGCCGATTTAGGCCATAACCGCCATTGACCGGGGCAATCGGCGGGGAACGCTGGGTTCTGCCGCCGTCAACACGCCCGCCGGGGGCTCAACCGTGGCCGGCGGCCACCACCGCCAGGGTCAGCCGCGAGATGCACACCAGCCGGCCCTGCTCGTCCTCGATGCGGATCTCCCACAGCTGCGTGCTGCGGCCCACATGCAACGCGCGGGCAGTGCCGGTGACCGTACCCGAGCGCACTGCACGCACGTGGTTGGCGTTGATTTCCAGGCCCACGCAGATCTGCTTGCCGGTATCCACGCACAGGTTGCCGGCGCTGCTGCCCAGGGTCTCGGCCAGCACCACCGAGGCACCGCCATGCAGGATGCCGTAAGGCTGCCGGGTGCGCTCGTCCACCGGCATGGTGGCCTGCAGCCAGTCCTCGCCGACGGCACTGAAGACGATGCCCAGGGATTCGATCGCCGTGTTGCGGCTGAGCGCGTTGAGCTGCTCGATGGAAACGGCTTCGCGGAATACCTGGGTCATGCTGGCACCTTCAGAGGATGGGAACGAGGCCGGCACCGAATGCGGTCAGCATGCGCACCAGCAGCCACTTCGGGCCGACGTTGACTTCGGGGAAGTCGCCGACGGCGACGTAGCAGGTGTGGAATGCCGGGTCCTGCCGGGGCAGCGGCTGCGGGCAGTCCGGGCCGGGCTTGAATTCGTAGTCGGTGGCGTAGCGCCACGGCCAGAAGTCGAGAATCGGCAGCGCTTCGGAGGCCTTGCCGACGCTGTAGTTCAGCCCCGACAGCACCGGCGGCTTGGCGCGGGGCGCCACCGTCCAGGAGTTCTGCGGGTGGGTGTCGCGCAGGATGCTTTCTGCCAGCTGCTCGGCGAAGACCGGATCGTCGATGATCACCGCCCCTTCGGTGTTGTAGTTCTCGCTGCGCGGATCGAAGTTGTGGGTGCCGACCACGCCGATGCGGCGATCGACCACCAGCGACTTGGCATGCAGGCCCATGCGCGCACCCTTGCGGGTGACCGGCAGCGGCTTGTTGACTGCCTTGCTGCCCAGGAACGATGGCCGCGTCTCGGTACGCAGCAGTCGCGTTTCCACTTCGCTGCCGGCGGCACGACGGCGTTCGCGGGCGTTCTGGTAGGCGCTGCCGGTACGCGGATGGTTCACCGGGCCGTGCTTGTCCATCGCGCTTGAGCCGCTATCACTGCCACCGCGCGCATTGCTGCCGGCGGCGCTGCCGCCGATCAACGGATTGCGCCCGCTGTCATCTTCGCCTTCGGGCGCAGCGATCGGGTCGGGCAGCAGGTTGCGGTAATCGACCGGCGCATCCAGCGGGAACGGCTTGTACTCGAAGATGTTGAAGCCCAGTTCGCGCATGTTGCGTCGCTTGTACTTGTACGACAGCGCATACACGATCGGGTTGTCGGTGGCTGCCAGGCTGTTGCTGGACACCACCACGCGCGGCGGCTGCGGACGCTTGCGCAGCTCGCGGAACAGCTTCTGCGCCGGCTTGGACAGCACCAGATACGGCGTCTGCAGGATCACTTCCTTCTGCGCGCTGGCGATCAGCGCGTCCAGCTGCGGCTCGGTCACATGCTGGCCAGCCAGGGGTGCGTCGGCCTTCTCGCGGCGATGCTTGCGCGGCAGATCCGCCACATAGCGCACCGAGGCCACCGGCAGCGCGGTATCGACGAAGGAGCGGGTGACGAATTCGGTGTCGTTGGCTTCGGCACTGACCCGTTGCACCCGTTCCGGGCGCCGGAAGGTGGCCGGCGGCAGGGTCGGTACGCCCTCGCGCAGCAACGTGCGGCCGACATCGTTCAGGCGTTCGGCCGGCACGCTGCGGTGAGCCCGCCAGAAGGCATCGAAGTTGGCCGCCATCGCCCGTGCCTCCGGCCCCGCAATCAGCACGTCACGGTCGCGGAAGTTGTACTCGCGGTCCCAGTCGTAATAGTCGTCCTGGTAGTTGCGACCACCGACCACGCCGATCGCATCGTCGATCACCAGCAGCTTGTTGTGCATGCGCTGGTTGAAGCGGCGGAAGCAGCACAGCACGCTGCCGGCGTAATCGAAGTAGTTCAGCCGGGCCTTGCCGAAGGTCGGGTTGTAGACCCGCAGCTGGAAGTTCTGGTGGGCACCGGACAGTGCCCCCAGGATCTCGAGGTCGGAGATCGCCGAGAGCTGGTCGATCAGCACCCTTACCTTCACCCCGCGGCGAGACGCGGCCAGCAGTTCGTCGATGACCAGCCGGGCGCTGTCGTCCTTGTCGAAGATGTAGGTCTGCAGGTCGATGCTGCGGGTAGCACTGCGCAGCAGGTTCAGGCGCGCCACCAGGGCGCCCTCGCCCTCATCCAGCAGGGTGGCGTAGTGGCGCGGCCGTTCCGGGGTGGATTCTGTGAACGCCCGCCCGGCCAGGGCCCGCAGCGGCGAGTCCTGCGCGCAACGGTCGGCGCGCTGGCAATCAACCACGGTCGAGCGCGCCTGCACCGCAATCGCTTCGGCACGGTCGCGCTCGGCATGCGACAGCGAGGCACAACCGCTGCCCAGCAACACGGTTGCCAGCGCCAGTACACGCAGCAGGAGGTTCACGGTTTCGGCGCCTCGCTCAGGCGCGCTCGCAATACGAAGGTCACTCGGTCACTCAAGGCAAGCTGCCAGCTGTCCATTCCATACCGGCCTCGCTGCACGGTACCGCGGCTGACGACATCGCAATCATAGCCGGGACGGGCGCAATCCGCTTTCTCGACCTTGAGCTTCTCGGGGTGGCTGATCCCGCGCAGGGTCAGGCGGCCATCGATATCGCCCCCGTTCTCCACGGTCTCCGGCCAGTACGGCAGCGAGTCGAACTCGACCACCGGATGGCGGCCGGCATCGAAGAACTCCTCGCCGCGCATCCAGCCGGTGTAACGCGACTTGCCGGGGATCTCGACCGAGCGCGTGAACATCTTCAGGTGCACCTGGTGGCGGCCATCGGAAAGGATCTCGATGCGTCCTTCAAAGTGCGGGAACACGCCTTCGATGCGTTGCCCGAAGCGGGTGCGCACTTCGAAGCCGATCTGCGAGCGCACGGTATCCAGGCGCAGCATCCGCGGGGCTTCGGCTGCCACCGGTGGCAACGGGGTGGGCGGAGGTGCTGCAGCCCAGGCGGGACCGAAGGCCAGCAGCGCGGGCAGCAGGAAGCGGCTGCGCCGCGCCAGGCTCATCGGATCACGGCCACCAGAACGCGTTCAGGCTGGCCACACCCGGTTCGATCGAGGCCTCGCGCGGGAAGCCAAGCACGGCGATACCGGCCGGTGGCATGCCGCGATAGTCGCTGCTGGTGCCCTCGGTCATCAACGCCACCAGGCGCTCCAGACCCGGGTTGTGGCCGACGATCAGCACCCGGTCGAGGTCACGGCGGTCGTCCACCAGCGCCGCCAGGGTACCGGGGGTGGCCTCGTAGATGCGGTCTTCCAGGCGCTTCTCGACGTAGCCGATGGTGCCGAGCACGGCCTCCAGGGTCTCGCGGGTGCGCCGCGCCGGCGAGCACAGCACGCAGTCCGGCAGCAGATTGTTTTCCTTCAGCCACTTGCCGGCGGCTTCGGCTTCGGCCAGCCCTACCGGCGACAACGGCCGGTCAAGGTCGGCCTGGCCGGGAGTGGCCGGTTCGGCGTGGGCATGGCGCAGCAGGATCAGTTCACGCATCGCGGGTTTCCATGAAGAAGAGGATGCAGCAGAAAGAGTGAGGCAGGCATCAAAGCTTGAGCCAGGACAGCAGCGGCTCCCAGTCGGCCTGGTGTTCGCGCACCTGGGCCGAGCGGTAGTCGAACAGGCTGCGGCCCAGGCCGGTCATGACCACGTAGCTCTGGCTGTCACGCAGCTGCGCGACCACCGGGTACGGCCATTCGGCCAGCATCTGCAGCGCCTGCTGCGAGGTCTGGGTCCAGGGCTTGGTGCGGTTCAGCACCAGCCCCACCGGCAGCTTGCGGCTGTGTACCCGCGGGTTCTGGGCCAGGCTGTTGAGGAAGCCGACGATGGCTTCGATATCCAGCGCCGACGGCAGCACCGGCACCACCACCGCGTCGGCAGCGTCAAGGAAATGGGGGATATCGTCGGCCAATGCCCCGGCCGGGGCATCGATGATGACGGTTTCGGTGCCATCGGGCAGTTTCTGCGCCCACTGCTTCTTCCGATACACGTCGATGGGGAGCACCGCGCTTTCCAGCCCGGCACGCCGTTGCGCCCAGCGGGTGCTGGAGCCCTGCGGGTCGGCATCGGCGATCACCGTGGCCTTGCCCTGCAATGCCGCGTACGCGGCCAGGTGGGTGGCGACGGTGGTCTTGCCCACCCCGCCCTTGGAACCGGCCACCAGGATCGTCTTCATGCCAGCCTCGCTTCCGGGTACGTGCCCCGAGCGTACACCGGCGGTGGTGACGGGAGGTAGCACCGCGCTGAACCTGCGGCCATCGCCTTTGCTATCGTGGCGCCCCCGAAGGATCGAACCGGCATGAGCGAGCTGCAGGACCTGAGCGCACTGATCCGCGCCAATACCCCCCTGATCGTGATCGAGACCCAGGACGAGGGTCGCATCGTCGATCTGTTTCGGCAGACGCTGATGCACGTGTGGCGGGCGCTGCACCGCTGGTCCATCACCGAGGGCCTGCGCCGCATCGACCTGGACAGCGAAGACCCGCCGGTTGGGCCACCGGATGCCAGCGCGGCCCTGCAGATGATCCGCCAGGCGGAGCAGCGCGGGGTCTACCTGCTGCTCGATTTCCATCCCTACCTGGGCTACGCCAGCCACCAGCGCGCCCTGCGCGACCTGATCCAGCGTCGCCACAGCGAGCCGCATGTGCTGGTGCTGATCGGTGCCAAGGTGGAGCTGCCCGCCGAGCTGGAAGCGCTGGCGGTGCGCTTCAATCCACGCCTGCCCGATGCCAACGCCCTGCTGAAGATGCTGCGCGAGGAGGCCGACGCCTATGCACGCGAGCATGGCGGCCGACGGGTGGAAGTCGACAGCGAGGCGGTGAAGAAGATCCTGAAGAACCTGCAGGGCCTGAGCCTGGTCGATGCCCGGCGCATCGCGCGCCAGCTGATCTACGCCGACGGCGCACTGCGCGACGACGACCTGCCGCAGCTGGCGCGGCTGAAGTTCGAGCTGCTCAACCGCAGCGGCCACCTGTTCTTCGAACATGACAGCGCGCGTTTCGGCGATGTTGCCGGCGCCAACCGGCTCAAGCGCTGGATCAACCAGCGCCGCGTGGCCTTCATTGCCGGGTCCGCCCCGGCCGGGCTGGACCCGCCACGCGGCATGCTGCTGCTGGGCGTGCAGGGCTGCGGCAAGTCGATGCTGGCCAAGGCCACTGCGGCCGGCTTCGGCGTACCCCTGCTGCGCCTGGACGTGGGCGCGCTGTACAACAAGTACCACGGCGAGACCGAGGCGAACCTGCGCCAGGCACTGGCCTCGGCCGAGCAGCTGGCGCCCTGCGTGCTGTGGATGGACGAGATCGAGAAGGGCCTGGCCACCGGCAGCGAGGACGGCGGCGTGTCACGCCGTGTACTCGGTTACCTGCTGACCTGGATGGCCGAGCGCAAGGCGCCGGTATTCATCGTCGCCACCGCCAACCAGGTGCACGAGCTGCCCGCCGAACTGCTGCGCAAGGGCCGTTTCGACGAGATATTCTTCGTCGACCTGCCTTCGCCTGACGTGCGCGTGGAACTGCTGCGGCTGCACCTGGGCCGGCGCCAGCTCAACGCCGACGACTTCGCGCTGCCTGCGCTGGCAGCGGCAGCGAATGGCTTCTCCGGCGCCGAGATCGAGCAGGCCATCGTGGCCGGGCTGTATGCAGCACATGCCGAGGGCCGGCCGCTGGACACCGACCTGCTGATGACCGAGATCCGCGCCACGCGGCCACTGTCGGTGCTGATGGCCGAGCAGGTGGAGGCACTACGGGCGTGGGCGTCGGGGCGGACGGTTTCTGCGGACGACTGAGGGGTTTCCAGCGAACGGCGCAGCCCCTCGTGGCGGCTGGTTGACTGTGAACATCAAAAGCCGCGCTTGGCCGGGCGGGATGGGTTCGCGGGGGACGCCGTCAACCCGTCCATGGGGGCTTGGCCGCAGCATCCATGCCGCGGACACCCCCGCGAACCCACCCCGCCCGGCCTCTGACAATTTCCGAGTGCGTCCGCCACGGAAAAGAAAAAAGAAAAGCAGAAGCAAAAGCCGGTTGGTTGGCCGCCTTCTGTAGAGCCGAGCCCACGCTCGGCTGCCTTTCGATCAGATATCGAATACTCGATTCCGATGCAGATTCATCCACGCATGACGTGGATCTACCGTGTCGACCAAGGTCGACACCTACCAACAGCAACGTTGAACCGTCAGAGGTGGGGCGGTGTGGGTTGGCAGGACCGTTGGCGCCATGGGCCCGAGGCATGCCTCGGGCGGGTTGGGCAGGATGCCCAACCCCGGCCTTGCCGTGTGCGCAGGACAGCGCACACGAGCAAGGCGCCATCGAGCCCCCATGGGTGAGGGCGCTTTGCCTGCGAGGCATGCCTCGCAAGCGCCCGAACGCACAGCCGCCAGCGGCTGGGCCGGACCCCGGAGGGGGGTTTACGGCGTGTCCTGCCAACCCACACCGCCCCGCCATCCCTCGGATTGCCCGCTGTTGCTGTTGCTTCGGCTGTCGCCTCTGCGGGTGCCGGGTGCAACCCGGCCGAATCCCAACCTCAGGGCCACGCAGGCGGTGCGGCCGCCCAGGCCTGCTGCACCTCGGCCAGCGATGCGCGCTCGTCCTCCCGCCACTGCGGCAGCAATTGCGCATGGTGGGCACTGGTACTCCACTGCGTCGGCTCGGTACGCACGGCAGCGGCATACCACTGCACCGCTTCCTGTTTCTGCCCCATCCGCCACAGCGCCAGCGCATAGGTCGGCGGCACCCAGCTGGGCTTGCTGCGCGCATTGCCGGCCGAAGCCAGCCACTGTTCCAGCGCTGCCTCCGGCTTGCCCTGGCGCAGCAGGGCCCATCCGTAGTTCCAGCGCACGCCGCGACCCACACTGCTCTGCGCGGCCGACTCCTTCAACGCCTCGCCATACAGCTGATCGGCCAGTTCGGCCCGCCCCTGGGCGCTGGCCACCGACGCCAGCTGCACCGTGGCTTCCACCGCACGACGTCCGCGTTCACGCAACTTGACCAGCTGCGCGACCAGATCATCGCCCTCACCCTGCACCACCACCATCGGCGTCGCCGCCAGGTCGCTGTCGAAATAGAACTCCTGCGGTGCCGGCACGGCCGGCGCGGCCCACGTCGTGGCCGCTCCCGAGGCCAGCAGCACGCTGGCCAGGATCTTTCCTGGAACTGACATCCCTTCTCCCCAGGCTGCACGATCGCAGCCTCCCTCTCTTCTCGCCCCGATCCTAACCCCAGCAGCGGCGCGGGCGCGAGTGCCGGGGCCACCACGGCCCCGCTGCTACAATTCGCGCCTTTCCCGCCGCGTGCCTGCACGCGGCCGGTGCCAGCCGATCCTACCGGGCCAGCCATGACCAGTACCGCGCAACTCACTTCGCCCTCTTCCGCCGACCTGCTCGACCGTGATTACACGCTCGACCACAAGTACACCCGCAACGAGGGGCGGATCTACCTGAGTGGCGTACAGGCGCTGGTGCGGCTGCCGCTGATGCAGCGGCTGCGCGACGCCGCCGAAGGCATCGACAGCGCCGGCTTCGTCAGCGGCTACCGTGGCAGCCCGCTGGGTGGCTTCGACCTGGAACTGTGGCGCGCGCGCAAGCATCTTGAAGCCGCCAAGGTGAAGTTCACCCCGGGCCTGAACGAGGATCTGGGCGCCACCATGGTGTGGGGCACGCAGCAGACCAACCTGTTCCCCGGCGCCAACGTGCAGGGCGTGTTCGGCATGTGGTACGGCAAGGGCCCGGGCGTGGACCGCTGCGGCGACGTGTTCAAGCACGCCAACGCCGCCGGTACCTCGCGTTATGGTGGTGTACTGGCGCTGGCCGCCGATGACCATGCCTGCCGCAGTTCGACCCTGCCGCATGGCAGCGAGGACGAATTCGTCAGCGCGATGATGCCGGTGCTGAACCCGGCCGGCGTGCAGGACATCCTCGACATGGGCCTGCTGGGCTGGGCGATGAGCCGTTACACCGGCCGCTGGGTTGGCTTCAAGACCATTGCCGAGACGGTGGAATCGTCGGCCTCGGTCGAGGTCGATCCGCTGGCCCGGCGCATCGTGCTGCCCGAAGACTTCGACATGCCCAGCGGCGGCCTCAACATCCGCTGGCCGGACCCGCCGCTGGACCAGGAAATGCGCCTGCACCGCTATGCGGTGAAGGCCGCGCAGGCCTTTGCCCGCGCCAATGGCATCGACAAGGTGGTGATGGACGCGCCGCGTGCGCGGCTGGGCATCGTCACCACCGGCAAGAGCTACCTGGACGTGCTGCAGGCGCTGGAATACCTGGGCCTGGACGAAGCGGCCTGCGCCGACATCGGCATCCGCGTGTACAAGGTCGGCATGACCTGGCCGCTGGAACCGCAGGGCATCGCGCGCTTCGCGCAGGGCCTGGAAGACATCATCGTGGTGGAGGAGAAGCGCGCCTTCATCGAGCGCCAGATGAAGGAACAGTTCTTCAACTGGCCGGCCAGCTGGGGCCAGCGCCCGTCGATCGTCGGCAAGTACGACGAGAGCGGCGAATGGATTCTGCCGTCCACCGGTGAGCTGACGCCGGCCACGATCGCCGGCGTGATCGGCCGCCGCATCCAGAAGTTCTTCAACAACGAATCGATCGAGCAGCGCCTGCAGTGGATGCAGGAAAAGGAAGCCGAGCTTGCGTTGCCTCGCGCCAGCTTCCCGCGCGTACCGCACTACTGCTCCGGCTGCCCGCACAACACCTCCACCCAGGTGCCGGAAGGCTCGCGGGCGCTGGCCGGCATCGGTTGCCATTACATGGTGACCTGGATGGACCGCAGTACCGATACCTTCACCCACATGGGCGGCGAAGGCGTGACCTGGGCCGGGCAGGCACCGTTCACCGACACCCCGCACGTGTTCCAGAACCTGGGCGACGGCACCTACTTCCACAGCGGTTCGCTGGCGATCCGCCAGGCGGTCGCCGCCGGCGTCAACATCACCTACAAGATCCTCTACAACGATGCGGTGGCGATGACCGGCGGCCAGCCGGTGGACGGCCCGCTGAGCGTGCCGGACATCGCAAAGCAGATGCGCGCCGAAGGCATCCACACCATCGTGGTGCTGTCGGACAACATCGGCAAGTGGACCGGCCAACGCGAGCACTTCCCCAGCGATGTCGAGTTCCACGATCGCAGCGAACTGGACGAAGTGCAGAAGCGCCTGCGCGAAGTGAAGGGTGTTTCGATCCTGATCTATGAACAGACCTGCGCCACCGAGAAGCGCCGCCGCCGCAAGCGTGGCAAGCTGGAAGACCCGCAGAAGCGCGTGCTGATCAACTCACTGGTCTGCGAAGGCTGCGGTGACTGCGGCAAGAAGAGCTTCTGCGTGTCGGTGCTGCCGAAGGAAACCGAGTTCGGCCGCAAGCGCGAGATCGACCAGTCCAACTGCAACAAGGACTATTCCTGCGTGAACGGCTTCTGCCCGAGCTTTGTCACCGTGCACGGTGGACAGCCGCGCAAGGGCAGCAAGCGCGATGCCTCCACGCTGCTGGACAACCTGCCGGCACCGACCCTCCGCGGCACCCTGGAACAGCCCTGGAACATCCTGATCACGGGTGTCGGCGGTACCGGCGTGGTGACCATCGGCGCGCTGCTGGGCATGGCCGGCCACCTGGAAGGCAAGGGTGCGACCGTGCTCGACCAGACCGGCCTGGCGCAGAAGGGCGGCGCGGTGACCACGCATATCCGCATCGCACGCCGACCGGACGACATCCACGCCGTGCGCATCGCCGCCGGCGAGGCCGACCTGGTGGTGGGCTGCGACATGGTGGTGGTGAACGATTACTGGGCGCTGTCGAAGGTGCGCGCCGGCCGTTCGCAGGTCGTGCTCAACACCTACGAAGCAATGCCGGGCACCTTCACGACCCGCCCGGACATGCAATTCCCGGCAGCCGACATCATTGCCGGCGTGCGCGTGGCACTGGGCGGTGAAGAACCGCTGCTGCTGGACGCCACCCAGCTGGCCACCGCGCTGCTCGGCGATGCCATTGCCGCCAACCTGTTCATCCTCGGCTACGCATGGCAGCAGGGCCTGGTGCCGCTGTCGTTCGAGTCGCTGATGCGCGCCATCGAGCTCAATGGCGCCGCCGTGGCGATGAACCAGCAGGCCTTCGCCTGGGGCCGCCTGGCCGTAGTCGACCCGCAGGCCGTGCAGCAGGCCGCCGGCCTGGTGCGCAACCGCCACACCGATACCGAATCCACCCCGGGCCCGCTGCACCCGCTGCCGCCGGGCGAGTGGGAAGGCAACGAGTGGGGCGCCACCGCTGCGCCGCGCAACACCGGCGACGAACGCGAACTGCGCGGCCTGCCCTCGCATGGTGGCGACGTGGCGTTCCTGCCGCTGGACGACGCGCGCCTGTCGCGCTCGCTGGATGAAATGATCGAGCGCCGTGCCGCCTTCCTTGTCGAGTACCAGGATGCCGCCTACGCCAACCGCTACCGTGATCTGGTGGCGCGCGTGCGCGCCACCGAGGCCGACCGCATCGGCGGTTCCACCGCGCTGACCGAGACCGTGGCCCGCTACCTGTTCAAGCTGATGGCGTACAAGGACGAGTACGAAGTGGCCCGCCTGTACACCAGCGGCGACTTCCAGCGCCGCCTGCAGCAGCAGTTCGAGGGCGACTACCAGCTGCGCTTCCACCTTGCGCCGCCGCTGTTCGCGAAGAAGGACGAGCAGGGCCGGCTGCTGAAGAAGGAATACGGCCCGTGGATGTTCAAGGCCTTCGGCCTGCTGGCGAAGCTGAAGTTCCTGCGCGGCGGGCGCCTTGATGTGTTCGGGCGCACCGAGGAGCGCCGGATGGAGCGCCAGCTGATTGCCGATTACGAGGCGACCGTGCAGCTGCTGCTGGACGGGCTGGAGGATGATCGGCTGTCGCTGGCGGTGGAGATCGCCAGCGTGCCCGAACACATCCGCGGCTTCGGCCACGTCAAGGAAGCCCACTTCGCACAGGCCAAGGCGCGTGAAGCCGCCCTGCTGGCGCAGTGGCGCAACCCAAAGGCGCTGCATATCGTGCAGGTGGCCTAACCGGCAGCAGGACCCGACCGGCCCTGGGCCGACTGCCCGGAAGGGTCTCGCGCTGGAGACGCTGGCGATGAATGCCAGCGAATGTCGACATTCCGGAAATTGTCGCCGTTCAGTTACATTCCTGGAATGTTATCGAACGGCGACTTTTGATTAAATGTTGCCGAGCGCATACATTCGGCATATGGACGTCCTGCGAACTTCCCGAGACCTGGGCGTGGTCATCCGCCAGCGCCGCAAAGCACTCCGTTGGGATCAGGCCCAGCTGGCCGAACGCGTAGGCGTCAGTCGGCAATGGGTCATCGAAATGGAGAAGGGCAAGCCACGGGTGGAGCTACAACTGGTGCTGCGTACGCTCAACGTCCTCGGCCTGATACTGGCTACGGGCACCGTCGAGGGAATGGCCTCCCCTGCTGCATCGTCGGAAATGCCTCTGGAACTGCCTGATATCGACACTATCGTGGATGGCAACGGGCTGCGCCCGGATGAGCACCGCGCGACTGCCATGACGTTGGGGCGTAGAAAGCCCCACAAGGCCGTCTGACAGCCCCTTCCTCCCGGACATCGTGCCTCCCGCATGGACCTCAACGTACTCCTTTCCAACAGACTGGCTGGATACCTGGGACAGGATGCACATGGCCATCCGACATTCCGGTACGCAGACAGCTGGCGCCAGACGCCGGGCGCCTATCCCTTGTCACTTGCACTTCCATTGGCAGAGAACAGCACGCCCGCTGCCACGCTCTCTGCGGTCCTGTGGGGGCTGCTTCCCGACAACGAGGCCCTTCTGCAGCGATGGGCTTCCCGGTTCCATGTTTCGTCCCGCAACCCGGTCGCGTTGCTGTCACATGTCGGTGAAGACTGTGCAGGTGCGGTCCAGTTCGTACGAGGCGAACGGCTCGCCGCCGTGCTTGCCGGTGAAGACGATCGGCAAGAGCCGCTGTCCCTCCATGAGGTCGCCCAGCGCCTTCAGCGGATCCGAGTGGACCAGATTGCAGCGCGGCAACCCGATGATGTCGGCCAGTTCAGCCTGGCCGGGGCGCAACCCAAGATCGCCCTGATGCAACGCGACGATGGAGGTTGGGCAATTCCGGCCGGTCGCATCCCCACCACCCATATCCTCAAACCCCCCAGTGGCGACTACGACGGATTCGTAGAGAACGAGGTCTTCTGTCTGCGCCTGGCCAGTCAACTCGGCATGTCGGCTGCGTCCACTGAAATGATCTGCATGGAGGATGCACAGGCCATTGCGGTGACGCGCTTCGACCGCGTACGAACAGCGCAGGGTTGGCAACGCGTTCACCAGGAAGACTTCTGTCAAGCGCTGGGTGTCATGCCACACATCAAGTACCAGAATCAGGGCGGACCGGGGCCGGCCGATCTGGCGCGCGTGCTTTGGGAACATTCCAGCAAGCCGCGAGCGGATGTCGAAAGACTGCTGCAGGCACTGCAGTTCAACTATCTCATTGGCGGCACTGACGCACATGCCAAGAACTATTCGCTGCTGATCGGCGCACAAGGAAACGTTCGCCTTGCCCCGCTGTATGACATCTCAAGTGCACTGCCCTATGCATATCTGCAGCAACGCAAGATCAAGATGGCCATGAAGATAGGCAGTCATTACCGCTGGTGGGATGTCCGCCTGGCGGATTGGGAGGCCACCGCTGATGGAATGAAGCTGGACCCGCAGAAAGCACTGTCGGGCCTGTTCGACATGGCAACACAGCTGCCCGGCATCGCCCGGGCATTGCTTGCGGGGCTGCAGGCAGAGGGGATGCGCCACCCGGTTCTGGAACGTCTGGTGGACGGCATCAGTGCAAGCTGCCAGGGCTGCCTGCGTCAATTCGAACAATCCGCTACCTGATCACCCCAGCCGCCACAGCAGCAGCCGGTTGTTGGCCGGCATCGCCACGTCGCGCAGGCGGGTGAAACCATTGTCCGCGGCCAGCCCATGCACGGCTTCCACGTCGCGGATGCCGCTGCGCGGGTCGCGCGCCTTCAGCCAGCCATCGAACTGCGCGTTGCTGTGGCTGGTGTAGCGGCCGCCGTAGTTGAACGGGCCGTAGACCGCCAGCAGCGCACCGTGGCGCAGCAGCGGCGGCAGCGCGGCAAACAGCGCCTGCACATGCTCCCAGCCCATGATGTGCAGGGTATTGGCAGTGAACGCCGCATCGAACGCGCTGCCCTCGGGCAGGGTCAGGCCCGGTGCTGGTGGCAGTTCCACCTGCAGCGCCACGGGCTGCAGCAGATTGAGCAGCGCCGCCTCGGCGCGCCAGGCCTCGATGCCGGGCAGATGGTCCGGATGATCGCTGGGCTGCCAACGCAGCCACGGCCAGCGCTCGGCGAAGAACGCGGCGTGCTGACCGGTGCCGCTGCCGATTTCCAGCACCCGATGGCGGTCGCCCATCCACGGGTCGAGTGCGGTGGCGATGGGTTCGCGGTTGCGCTCGCAGGCTTCTGAATACGGCTTGCTCGACATCAGGGACGGTGTCCAGGCGGGGTCGGCACCATTGTGCACGAGGGGGTGTTGCTCGGCAGGGCTTGCAGCCCTGCACCTGCAGGAGCCTGAGCCAGAGCAACGTCAAAAGCTGGGATTCCGTGGGTTGGTGGGGTGGGTCCGGTTGCGGGGGACGCCGTGAA
Organism: Stenotrophomonas maltophilia; assembly: GCF_002138415.1. Classification (NCBI taxonomy): domain Bacteria; kingdom Pseudomonadati; phylum Pseudomonadota; class Gammaproteobacteria; order Lysobacterales; family Lysobacteraceae; genus Stenotrophomonas; species Stenotrophomonas maltophilia. Next base: position 110,509 of record NZ_CP015612.1, on the reverse strand, counting down.
TACGTCCCTGTAGGCTCGGTCGCGCCATCCATGGCGCTCACGCCCCCGCAACCGGACCCACCCCGCCTTCGACAGATTTCCGCGATCTGTTGGAAATACTCTTGGGGTCAGATCCGTTTTCCACAGGAAAACGGATCTGACCCCGGATTCATTTCGATATCTGACGGATGTGTCGACCAAGGTCGACACCTACCAACAGCCGCGTGAACCTGTCGAAGGCGGGGCGGTGTCGGAGTGCGGGGTGTCAGCCGCATGGATGCGGCTGCCAAGCCTACACGGACGTACTTGCGGCGTCCCCGCACTCCGGCACCGCCCCGCCAACCCACGGAATCCCGCTCTGGCTCTGGCTCTGGCCGTTGCCGTTGCATTGAGCAGGTGCAGGGCTGCAAGCCCTGCCGAAACCCACCCAACCATGACTGCAGTCACTTGCCCGGACGCGCTGCGCTGGCGAAAGTCGAGTGGTTGACGTGATCGGCTCGGCCTGTTGCCAACCGCACGCAAGCGAGAGAGAGAAACGCTGTGCAACGACGTGAGTTCCTGGCTTTTTCCAGTCTGGGCCTGGCGGGTCTGCTGCTGCCGCATTCCCGTGCCATCGCCGCCGAGCAGCTGCTCGCCCCGGTCGATACCGCCCAGCGCAGACGCCTGGCGGACGTGGCGCTCGCCGCCGCACGCACGGCCAAGGCCAGCTACTGCGATGTGCGCATCGGCCGCTACCTCAACCAGTCGGTCATCACCCGCGAGCACCAGGTCGGCAATGTGACCAACCGCGAATCGTCCGGTGTGGGCGTGCGGGTGATTGTCAACGGCGCCTGGGGTTTCGCAGCAACCCATCAGCAGACCGAGGCCGCCGTGCGCGCCGCGGTCGAGCAGGCGGCGGCAATCGCCCGCGCCAACGCCGGCATCCAGACCCGGCCGGTACAGCTGGCGCCAACGCCGTCAGTGGGTGAGGTGCGCTGGCAGACCCCGGTGCGCAGGAACGCGATGGCGGTGCCGATCCAGGACAAGGTCGAGCTGCTGCTGGCGCTCAACGCCGCCGCGCTGAATGCGGGCGCCGACTACATCAATTCCACCCTGTTCCTGGTCAACGAACAGAAGTACTTCGCCTCCAGCGACGGTTCTTTCATCGACCAGGACATCCATCGCATCTGGCTGCCGTTCACTGCCACCGCCATCGACAAGGCCAGCGGCAGGTTCCGCACTCGTGCCGGCCTGTCCTCGCCGATGGGCATGGGCTACGAGTTCCTCGATGGCGACGCGCGCGGCAAGGTGCAGCTGCCCGGTGGCATCACCGCCTACCGCGATTCCTACGACCCGGTCGAGGACGCCATTGCAGCCGCCCGCCACGCACGCGAGAAACTGAAGGCGCCGTCGGTGAAGCCGGGCAAGTACGACCTGGTGCTGGACCCATCCAACCTGTTCCTGACCATCCACGAGAACGTCGGCCACCCGCTGGAGCTTGACCGCGTGCTCGGCTACGAAGCCAACTACGCCGGCACCAGCTTCGCCACGCTGGACAAGCGCGATGCGGGTTTCCGCTGGGGCAGCGACATCGTTACCTTCTTCGCCGACAAGACCCAGCCCGGCAGCCTCGGTGCGGTCGGCTACGACGACGAAGGCGTGAAGACCCAGCGCTGGGACCTGGTGCGCGACGGCATCCTGGTCGACTACCAGGCCACCCGTGATGAAGCCCACATCCTCGGCCGCGATGCATCGCATGGCTGCAGCTATGCCGATTCCTGGTCCAGCGTGCAGTTCCAGCGCATGGCCAATGTCTCGCTGGCGCCGGGCAAGCAGCCGCTCAGCGTCGAGGACATGATCAAGGACGTGGAGAACGGCATCTACATCCACGGCCGCGGTTCGTACTCGATCGACCAGCAGCGCTACAACGCGCAGTTCGGCGGCCAGCTGTACTACCAGATCAAGGACGGAAAGATCGCCGGCATGGTCGAGGATGCGGCCTACCAGATCCGCACGCCGGAGTTCTGGAACGCGTGCACCGCGATCTGCGATGAGCGTGACTTCCGCCTGGGTGGTTCGTTCTTCGACGGCAAGGGCCAGCCCGGCCAGGTCTCGGCGGTCTCGCACGGTTCGTCCACCACCCGCTTCAACGGCATCAACATCATCAACACCGCGCGCAGTCTCGGCGCTTGAGCCACCCATCCTTCGACATGGAGAGCAGCCTTGCAAAGACGTGACTTTCTGGCCCTGACCGGGCTTACCGCGGGCGGGCTGATCGTGCCCTCCTTCTTCGGCAAGGCGATTGCCGCCGAACAGCTGCAGAGCACGCTGGACCTGGGGCTGAAGAAGCGCCTGGCCGATGCGGCGCTGGCCGCAGCCCGCCAGGCCGGCGCCACCTACTGCGACGTGCGCATCGGCCGCTACCTGCGGCAGTTCGTGATCACCCGCGAGGACAAGGTGCAGAACGTGGTGAACACCGAGTCCACCGGTGTTGGCATCCGCGTGATCGTCAACGGTGCGTGGGGCTTTGCCGCCACCAATGCGCTGGGCACGGCCGATGTGGCCAGGGCCGCGCAGCAGGCCGCGGCAATCGCCAAGGCCAATGCCGGCGTGCAGACCGCACCGGTGCAGCTGGCCAAGGCGCCGGGCGTGGGTGAGGTGAGCTGGCGCACGCCGATCCGCAAGAACGCGATGGAAGTGCCGATCAAGGACAAGGTCGGCCTGCTGCTGGACGTCAACGCCGCGGCGATGGGCGCCGGTGCCAGCTTCGTCAATTCGATGCTGTTCCTGGTCAACGAACAGAAGTACTTCGCCTCCACCGATGGTTCCTACATCGACCAGGACGTGCACCGCATCTGGGCACCGATGACGATCACCGCCATCGACAAGTCCAGCGGCAAGTTCCGTACCCGCGAAGGCCTGTCCTCGCCGATGGGCCTGGGCTACGAGTACCTGGACGGTGCGGCTGCCGGCAAGGTGGTCAGCCCGAATGGCGTGGTCAACTACAGTTCTTCCTACAACATGAAGGAAGACGCCATCGCCGCCGCCAGGCAGGCGCAGGAAAAGCTGAAGGCACCGTCGGTGAAGCCGGGCAAGTACGATCTGGTGCTCGACCCGTCGCACACCTGGCTGACCATCCATGAGTCGATCGGCCACCCGCTGGAGCTGGACCGTGTGCTCGGCTACGAAGCCAACTACGCCGGCACCAGCTTCGCCACCCTGGACAAGCGCGAACAGCATTTCCAGTACGGCAGCGAGCTGGTCAACATCTTCGCCGACAAGACCCAGCCGGGCAGCCTCGGCGCGGTGGCGTACGACGATGAAGGCGTGAAGTGCAAGCGCTGGGACCTGATCAGCAATGGCAAGCTGGTGGATTACCAGACCATCCGCGACCAGGCCCACATCCTCGGCAAGACCGAGTCCGACGGCTGCTGCTACGCCGACTCGTGGTCCAGCGTGCAGTTCCAGCGCATGGCCAACGTGTCGATGGCACCGGGCAAGAAGCCGCTGAGCGTGCCGGACCTGATCAAGGACGTGGAGAACGGCATCTACATCATCGGTGATGGTTCGTTCTCGATCGACCAGCAGCGCTACAACGCGCAGTTCGGCGGCCAGCTGTTCTACGAGATCAAGAACGGCCAGATCACCCGAATGCTGGAAGACGTGGCCTACCAGATCCGCACACCGGAGTTCTGGAATGCCTGCACCGCCGTCGCCGACGAGCGCGACTACCGCCTGGGCGGTTCGTTCTTCGACGGCAAGGGCCAGCCGGGCCAGGTCTCGGCGGTCTCGCACGGTTCGTCCACCGCGCGCTTCAACGGCATCAACGTCATCAACACCGCACGCAGCCTCGGCTGACCGGTCAGGAGCCCTTACACCATGAGTATCTTCACCGAAGCCCAGGCCAAGGCCATCCTCGACAAGGTCATCGCCCTGTCCAAGGCCGACGAGTGCACCGCCGTGCTGGCTGGCGCGATCAGCGGCAACATCCGTTTCGCGCTGAACAATGTCTCCACCAGCGGCATCGTCGACAACACCGAACTGGCCGTCACCGTCGCCTTCGGCAAGCGCGTGGGTACCGCCTCGATCAACGAGTTCGACGATGCCGCGCTGGAACGCGTGGTGCGCCGTGCTGAAGACCTGGCGCGCCTGGCCCCGGAGAACCCGGAGTTCATGCCGGCCATCGGCAAGCAGAGCTACCGGGCCAGCCCGACCTTCAGCGAATCCACCGCTGCCATCGATCCGGCCTTCCGCGCCAAGGTCGCCGCCGATTCGATCGCTCCGTGCCGTGGCCACGGCCTGATCGCCGCCGGTTTCCTTGAAGACGGCCAGGGCTTCCAGGCCACCGCCAACAGCAACGGCAACTTCGCCTACCAGCGCACCACCAACTTCGATTACACCTGCACCGTGCGTACCGAAGACGGCCGCGGTTCGGGCTGGGTCGGCCGCAACCTGAAGGACGCGGCTGACTTCAAGGCCGACCAGGACATCCGTATCGCCATGCGCAAGGCCACCGAATCGGCCGAAGCCAAGGCGCTGGAGCCGGGCAAGTACACGGTGATTCTGGAGCCCGCCGCGGCCGCCGGCCTGATCAGCTTCATGATGAACTTCTTCAGCGCACGCTCGGCCGATGAAGGCCGCAGCTTCCTGTCGAAGAAGGGTGGCGGCAACAAGCTGGGCGAGCAGGTCTACGACCCGCGCGTGACCATGATTGCAGACCCCTGGCATCCGGATGCACCGGTGCTGCCGTGGGACAACGAGGGCGTGCCGCGCGAGCGCATGGCCATCATCGAGAACGGCAAGGTCGCCAACCTGGACTACTCGCGCTTCTGGGCGCAGAAGCAGGGCAAGACCGCCAAGGCAACGCCGGGCAACCTGCTGATGAGCGGTGGCGACAAGAGCACCGCCGAGCTGGTGCGCGGCACCCAGAAGGGCATCCTGGTCACCCGTACCTGGTACATCCGCATGGTCGATCCGCAGACCGTGCTGCTGACCGGCCTCACCCGCGACGGCACGTTCTACATCGAGAACGGCCAGATCAAGCACCCGGTGAAGAACTTCCGCTTCAACGAATCGCCGGTGATCATGCTCAACAACATCGAAGAGCTGGGCAAGCCGGTGCGCGTGGCCGGTGATGAATCCAGCTACGTGATGATGATCCCGCCGATGAAGCTGCGCGATTTCACCTTCACCTCGCTGTCCGACGCGGTCTGATGGATCGCCGGGCCTGCCTGCGCTGGTTGGCCGCTGCCGCTTCGGCGGCGGCGCTGCCGGCCTTTGCACAGGCAGGCCCGCGCAGTTCGCGCTACGACTTCTGGTTCACCCGCCTGCAGTACGACTCCGGCGACTGGGACGTGGACGCGCGCATGCCGTCCAACCTGATCACCTCGCTGATCGACTACACCTCGCTGCGCGTTGACCCGCAGGAACACGTGGTAGCGCTGGCCGACCCGCGCATGCTGGAAGCGCCGTTCTGCTATCTGGCCGGGCACACGCTGGTGGAGTTCAACGCCGCCGAGCGGCAGAACTTCGTTCGCTACGTGCGCAATGGCGGCTTCGTCTTCGTCGACGACTGCAACCATGACATCGACGGCCTGTTCGCCACCTCGTTCGAGGCGCAGATGGGTCGCCTGTTCGGTCCGAAGGCACTGCAGAAGCTGCCCAACAGCCATCCGCTGTACCGCAGCTTCTTCCGCTTCCCCGATGGCCCGCCCGCCACCAGCTTCGAACTCAACGGCTGGGGCGACGACCTGGTGCACGACTACCTGAAGGGCATCGAGGTCGATGGCCGCCTGGGCCTGCTCTACAGCAACAAGGACTACGGCTGCGAGTGGGACTACGACTGGCGCAACAAGCGTTTCCTGGCCGAAGACAACACCCGCTTCGGCGTCAACATCGTGATGTACGCGTTGAACAATTGATAGGACCTGCACGCCCATGACCTCCCCCGACCTCGATTCCCTGCTGCCGCGCCTGCACGATCTGCGCGCTGCGCTCGCACGCGCGGTGGTGGGCCAGAACACCGTGGTCGAGCAGCTGCTGATCGGTCTGCTGGCCGGTGGCCACTGCCTGCTGGAAGGTGCGCCCGGGCTCGGCAAGACCCTGCTGGTGCGCTCGCTCGGCCAGGCACTGGAGCTGCAGTTCCGGCGCGTGCAGTTCACCCCGGACCTGATGCCCAGCGACATCCTCGGCACCGAGCTGCTGGAGGAAGACCACGGTACGGGCCATCGCCATTTCCGCTTCCAGCAGGGCCCCATCTTCACCAACCTGCTGCTCGCAGACGAACTCAACCGCACCCCGCCCAAGACCCAGGCCGCACTGCTGGAAGCGATGCAGGAGCGCACGGTCAGCTACGCCGGCACCACCTACGCATTGCCCGCACCGTTCTTCGTGCTGGCTACGCAGAACCCGATCGAGCAGGCCGGCACCTACCCGCTGCCGGAAGCGCAGCTGGACCGCTTCCTGCTGCACGTGCTGGTGGATTACCCCAGCGAGGACGAAGAGCGGCAGATCCTGGAACAGACCACCGGCGGTGCCACCGACGCGGTGCCGAAGGTGATGGATGCCGAAGCGGTGATCGCGCTGCAGGCCGCGGTGCGCCAGGTGCATGTCAGCCCCGATGTGCTGGCCTGGATCACCCGCCTGGTGCGCGCCAGCCGTCCCGGCGAAGGCGCACCGGCAGCCATCAACCAATGGGTGAAATGGGGCGCCGGCCCGCGTGCCGGGCAGTCGCTGGTGCTGGCCGCTAAGGCCCGTGCGCTGCTGCAGGGCCGGTTCGCCGCCACCCGCGAGGATGTGCAGGCACTGGCCGCGCCGGTGATGCGCCATCGCCTGCTGCTGTCGTTCGCCGCCGAGGCCGAGCAGAAGCGTGCCGACGACGTGGTCGCCGCTCTGCTGCAGGCCGTGCCGTTCCCGGGTTGAGCCACGCGTGAACGCAGCTGCTCCGCTGACCTTGCCACCGGAACTGCGTGCGCGCCTGCGCATGCTGCGGTTGCGGCCGCGCCTGGCCAGCGGTGCCAGTGGCATCGGCCAGCACGCCAGCCGCAGCCGCGGTGCTGGTCTCGAGTTTGCCCAGTACCGTGCCTACGAACCGGGCGACGAGCTGCGCCAGATCGACTGGAAGCTGTACGCCCGCTCGGACCGCTTCTTCGTGCGCGAATCCGAACGCGAAAGCCCGATCACGGTCTGGCTGCTGCTCGATGCCACCGCCTCGGCCGGTCAGGCCGATCGCGCGGCACCGCAGCGCACGCGCCTGGACCACATGCGCGGCGTTGCCGCGTGCGTGGTGGAGCTGGCCCTGCAGCAGGGCGACCGTTTCGGCCTGCTGGCGATCAATGGCGAAGGACTGCAACTGGTGCCCGCAGCGAACGGCGCACGCCAGCGTGACCGCGTGCATCTGCAACTGCATGCCCTGCAGGCGCGCGGCAGCTGGCCTGCGGCGGATCGACTGCGTCCCCTGTGGGAACGCGTTCGCCCGGGCGACATGCTGCTGGCGATCGGTGATGGCTTCGACGAGGCCGGCATCACGCTGCTGGAGCAACTGGCCAGCGCACGCCGCGAGGTGGCACTGCTGCAGATCCTGACCGCCGACGAGCGCGACTTCCCGTTCGATGCCGGCCACCGCTTCCGCGACCCGGAAACCGGCGAGGAACTGCTGGGCGATGGCGCGGCGATCCGCACCGACTACCTGCAGCGCTTCGCCGACGCACGCAACGCATTGCAGTCGCGCCTGCAGGCCAGCGGCATCGCCAGTGCCACCGGCTGGCTCGACCAGCCGCTGGACCAGGCACTGCAGGCGCTGTTCGGCCGTGGGGGCGGTGCATGACCCTGCTGTTCCCGTTGGGCCTGGCCGCGCTCGCTGCAGGGTTGCTGCCGCTGCTGATCCACCTCGCCCGCCGCCATCCGTACACACCGTTGGATTTCGCCGCGCTGCGCTGGCTGCGTGCACAGATCCGGCCGCGCCAGCGCATCCGCTTCGATGACTGGCCGTTGCTTCTGGTGCGGCTGATGTTGCTGGCTGTATTGGCCTTTCTGCTGGCACGACCTGCGTTGACCGGCCCTGCCCCTGTCCCCGCTGCCTGGACGGTAGTGGCACCTGGGATGGACGCCGCCGCACTGCGCGGCACCGCCGAAGAGGGCAACTGGCACTGGCTGGCACCTGGCTTCCCCGCCATCGATCAGGCACCACCGGCATCCAGCGCATCCCTGCCCAGCCTGTTGCGCGAACTGGACGCACAGCTGCCCGCGGGCACCGCGTTGACCGTGCACGTTCCCGATCCCCAGCCCGGCCTGGATGGCGCCCGCCTGCAGCTGTCGCGCGACGTGCAATGGCACACGCAGCCGATGCCGGTCACACCGCCGCAGACTGCAGCGGCATTGCCGCAGCTGCGCGCGCACGGCGAGGCATCCGCCACTGCCCAGCACTGGTTGAATGCACTGCAGCGCGCGTGGGGCGTGCAGGCGCCGCTCGCTCCTCTGGTGGCGGATGCCCTGCCCGAACGCGGCGAGATCGGCGTATGGAGCCGCAACGACGCACTGCCAGCGAACTGGCAGGCGTGGCTGCGCGACGGTGGTCGTGTCATGACTGCCGGCAAGCCTGCCGCCGAGGCCAGCATCCTGCTGCGCAACACCGAGGGCACCCCGCTGCTGTGGCAGCAACGCATCGGCCACGGTGTCCTGCTGTCTCTGCCCGGTGACTGGGACGCCTCAGGCAACGCTGCGCTGCGCGATCCGCAGTTGCCGCGTGCCCTGCTGCTGGCCCTGCAACCGCCTCCGCTGCCACGCCTCGGCGATGCCCAGGATCAGGCACCCCGCCAGGCAGCACTGCCTGCGGCAACACCGCCGCTGCGCGAGCTCACACCATGGTTGCTGCTGGCCATCGTGCTGCTGTTCGCGCTGGAACGCTGGATGGCCAGCAGTGCCCGACGCAGGGTGGCCGCATGAAGACCCTGCAGCACGCCTGGCAACGCGCGCGCCGCCGCCGTGCGCTCATCACCCTGCTGCTGGGCCTGCCGTGGGCGCTGGCCGCAACGACGCTGGCGCTGCGCCTGGCGGGCTTCGATGTCGCCTGCGTAGTTGGCACGGTCAGTCTGCTCGCCTGCGCGGCCTTCGCCACGGCACGTGCCCGCCAGCTGCACCGGCAATGGCTGCAGCGCCAGCTCGATGGCAGCGGTGCCAGCGAGGACAGCGCCGACCTGCTGTTCGCCGACGCCGCTACACTCAATCCGCTGCAGCAGCGCCAGCGTGCGCATGTGCTGGCCACGCTGGAACGCGCGATGCCGGAGCTGCGTCCACGCTGGCCGCGTGGGGCATTGGCGTTGTGCTGGATCGCAGGCCTGGCCATCGTTGCACTGGCAGTCGGCTGGCCACGTTCCAGCCCCGTCTCCGCGCCAGCCCGTACGGCGGCACCTGGCGGCACGGCTGCCGCGGGCCCACTGCACCTGCAGTCCACCCGCCTGCGCATCGACGCGCCGGCCTATACCGGCCAGGCCACGCTTACCCAGAATGCCTTGGACGCCAAGGTTGCCGCCGACAGCCGGCTGTCCTGGTCGCTGCGCTTCGACCGCGCACCGGACAAGGCATGGCTGCAGTTCCACGATGGTCGCCGGTTGCCGCTGAGCGAGCACGAAGGGCAGTGGCAGGCACAGGATGTGGCGCGCACGCCGGTGCTGTACCGCGTGGTGAGCGAACCGGCGCTGGCCGAAACCCGCCTGCACCGGCTGGATGTGGTGGCCGACCGCGCGCCCAGCGTACGCGTGCTGGAGCCGGCCGCCAGCCTGGTGCTGGGCACGCCCGGCCAACGGCAATGGGCGCTGCGCTTCGAGGCCAGCGACGATTACGGCGTCGCGGCGCAGGCAACGCTGTCGATCACCACCACTCAGGGCAGCGGTGAGAACATCACTTTCGTGAAGCGCAGCGTCAGGCTTGCCGGCAGCGGCGAAGCCACCGCGCGGCGTTTCGCCCACACCCTTGATCTGGCTGCGCTGGGCGCGCAGCCCGGCAACGATGTGATCGCCCAGCTGGAGGTACGCGACAATCATGCACCCACGCCACAGACCGGGCGCAGCAGCAGCGTGATCCTGCGCCTGCCCAGCGCCGAAGTCGCGCTCGGTGCAGAGCTCGAGGGCCGCATCAAGAAGACCCTGCCTGCGTACTTCCGCAGCCAGCGGCAGATCATCATCGATGCCGAAGCGCTGATCCGGCAGCGACGCAGCCTGGCCGCCGAGGACTTCGTGAAGCGCAGCGATGCGATCGGTGTCGACCAGCGCATCCTGCGCCTGCGCTACGGCCAGTTCCTGGGTGAGGAAAGCGAAGGTGCGCCGAAGCCACCGCCGACCAGCGACCTGCCCACCAGCGATACGCCCGCCGCAGACGACCACGATCACGACGACGATCACGATCACGACCATGGCGCCGATGCCGGGACGCACGACGCGCATGGCCACGATCACGGCGGCAAGCCAGCCAACGCCGATACGCCGCCGGTGTTCGGCAGCGCCACCGACGTGCTCTCCGAGTACGGCCACACCCACGATCATGCCGAGGCGGCCACTCTGCTCGATCCGCAGACCCGTGCCACGCTGAAGGCGGCGCTTGACCAGATGTGGTCGGCCGAAGGCGAGCTGCGCCAGGGCCGCCCGGAGCAGGCGCTGCCGTTTGCCTACAAGGCGCTGGGTTTCATCAAGCAGGTGCAGCAGGCCGAGCGCATCTATCTGGCCCGGGTCGGACCGGAGCTGCCGCCGATCGATGAAGGCCGCCGGTTGGGCGGTGATCGCGCCGGGCTGGCCAGCCGCGAACTGCCGTTGGCCGCACGCACGCCGCCGGATCCGGCCATCGTTGAAGCCTGGCAGCGCCTCGGCGATGACACCGGCGCGCCCGATCTCGATGCGCTCGCGGCCTGGCAGCAGCGCAACACCGCCTACCTCCCCGACGCACTGGATCTGGCCGCGGCCATCGAGCAGCTGCGCATCGAGCCCGGTTGCGGCGGCTGTCGCCAGCGCCTGCGCGCGCAGCTGTGGCGGGCGCTGCAGCGTCCGCTGCCGCAGGCGATGCGGCGCAGTGCTGCCGAGGCAATGGGGCAGCGTTACCTTGATGCGCTGGAGGCGCAGCCATGAACGCCTCCGCTGTGAACCTGTGGATTGCGCTGGCACTCGCCCTGATCGGGGTCATCGCCAGCGTGCGCCAGCTGCGTGGAGACACCGCGCGCCCTGGCCGCCGGTGGATCGTGATCGCACTGCAGATCATCGTCGCCGCGCTGCTGTATTTCTGCCTGGTGCCGCCCACCCGCCAGCAACCCGCAGGCGGGCTGGTCGTGCTCGGAATCGATGCCGGCAAGGCCGGCGCGCTGCCGGCCAGCGCAGGCCCGCTGCTGCTGTTGCCGGAAGCTGCCGATGTCCCCGGCGGGCAGCGCGTGCCCGACCTGGCCACCGCGCTGCGCCAGCATCCGGCCTCCACGCTGACACTGGTCGGTGCGGGCCTGGCCGCACGTGACCGCGACGCGGTGCTGCCGCCGGATGTACGTTGGCAGGCCGCACCGGAGCCGCGCGGCTGGATCGCGCTGCAACCGCCGGTCGATGTCGCACCCGGTGCACGCTTCGACGTGCATGCACAGGCGCGCGGCGTCGCCAAGGCCAAGGCGGAACTGCTCGACCCCGCCGACAGCGTGGTGGATCGCGTGGACGTTGCCGAGGACGGGCGCGTGCAGCTCAGCGGCATCGCCCGCGCCGAAGGCCGCAGCGTGTTCCAACTGCGCCTGCTCGATGCCGACGGCCATGTGGTGGACAGCGCACCGGTGCCTCAGCAGACCCTGCCGGCCGCACCGCTGCGCTTGCTGGTGCGCGCCAGCGCGCCGGGGCCAGAGCTGAAGTACCTGCGCCGCTGGGCAGCCGATGCCGGCATCCGTGTGCAGGTGCAGGCGGATACCGGGGCCGGACTCAGCGTCGGTGATGGCGCGGTGTCGATCGATGCAGCATCGCTGACGCGCAGTGACCTGTTGCTGCTGGACGAGCGCAGCCTGGCGGCATTGAGTGCGGACCAGCTGACCGCCGTGCGCCAGGCGCTGCGCGAGGGACTGGGCGTGCTGGTACGCAGTGCGGGCGCACCTTCGGCCAGCGCGCGCCAGCGCCTCCGCGATCTGGGCCTGACAGTACAGGGCGATGGCAGCAGCCGCGCCCTCGACCTTCCCGGCGATGGCGAAAGCGCGATCCTCGCCGCACGACGTGGCCCGCTCGCCGCGGGTACGCTGCCGACCGGCTACGGCGAAGAGGCTGACCGCAGCTCGCACAATGCTCCCCTGCCTGCGCTGGAAGCACTCGCGCTGCAGGCACCGGGCAGCACCGCCCTGCTGCAGGATGGCACGGGCAAGGCTGTCGGTGGCTGGCGCGCGGTCGGCAAGGGCCGCATCGGCCAGCTGCCGCTGACCGACAGCTGGCGCTGGGTGCTGGCCGGGCGCGATGACCGCCACGGCGAACTGTGGAGCGGCGTGGTGGCCATGCTGGCGCGCGCACAGGGCAGCGCTGATGCGCTGTGGTCACCGCAACCGATCAGCTGGGCAGGCGAGCGACAGGCGCTGTGCGGTGTGCAGGCGCCGCTGCAGGTCTTCAACAAGCGTGGCGACGATGTACCGCTGATCATCGATGGCGCGACGTCGGCGCTGCGCTGCGCCGGCTGGTGGCCCCGCGAGGCAGGCTGGCAGCGCCTGCAGCATGGCGACAGCGTTGTCTGGCGCTATGTGTTCGACCCGAAGGACGCACCCGCACTGCATCGACAGGCGATGATCGACGCGACCACGCAGGCGTTGGCCTCCAGTACGTCGGCGAACGCGTTGGTGATGCAGCCCGTACCAGGCTCGCGCTGGCCGTGGTGGCTTGCCTTCGTGCTGTGCGCCTCGCTGCTGTGGTGGCTGGAGCGGCGGCGCTGAGCCTGGGGTCGGATCCCTTTCGCCTACGAAAGGGCTCTGACCCCACCGATTGGATCGCAAAAAGCATCCACGCATGGCGTGGATCTACTGGCCGGTTGCCCTGGTAGATGCCAACCTTGGTTGGCGCCTTTCCGCAGGGTCAACGCGTGCCCGCGCGCTGGTACACGCCATTGAAGCGCACGTTCATGCCACCGCATTCGCTGTTGTCGGCCACGATCAGCACCTCCCCCAGCGAATGCACGCGCAGCTTGCAGGTGTCCTCGACGAACTCGACGTCGGCGCCGCGCGGCGCCGCGCGCGCTTCCACCTGGCCGATGTTCGGCCCATACGGGCGTTGTTCCGGCGTGGGGTTGGCAGAGGGCCAGTAGGCGTCGCCCTCCACATGCAGTTGCCCGCCCTGCACGGTGATGCGCAGGCCGTTGTCGCCATCTTTCCAGTGGCCCGTCCAGTCCCGCAGCGTTGGCACGGCTACCGGCAACGGCTGCAGCTTGCTGCGGTCGACCCAGCCGGCGCTGCCGCCCACCCTGTTCGGGAAGAACGCGCAGCGGTAGCGGCCCAGGTCGCGACCGGTCACCACCGTATCGCCATTGACCACATAGCTGCGCTGTCGGCAGGCCGGCTCGCCCTTGGCCGGGCAGCCGTCCATGTCGCCAAGCAGGTACAGACGGGGCGCATCGACCACCCGCGCCAGGGCGAACCGGCTCTGTTCAGAGGGAAACGCGCCATTGCGGCAGGCGCCATCACCGGCGATGCCATCGGCGAAGGCGGACGCCGGCAGCAATGCGGCCATCAGGCAGATCGAACGCAGGAACATGGCAGCACTAGCGGTGGGGGAGCCGGCAGGATATACCGGCCTACTTCGCCGGCGGTGCATCGCCAGCATCCTGCTCCTGGGAGAACCGCAGCGCACGCTGCTGCTGTTCGGCACTGAGCTCCGGCGGTGGCCGCGCCACGGCGGCCTGGATCTGCGCCGGTCCGCCGGTGAGTTTGTTGACGCCCTTGGCGGCCGCCATGACCCCCTTGACCACGCCCATCATGATGTAGCCACCACCCATGCTGACCTGCTCCGGCGACGGCGGTTCGCTCCAGTCGCGGCTGAAGCGGTTGTCGCCGAACTTCACCGGGTTCTTGAAACGGTACAGATCCAGCGGCTCGTCGTCGGGCTTGAGCGCACGCACTTCGCCAAGGGTGGTGACGTTGTCCTGCGGCAGGGCGGTGGAAATCGGCGCGGTGGCTACTGCCGGGGCATCAGCAGGGGGAACGGGTGCAGGATCGGACACCGCCACCGGCGCGGCCTGCTGCGCCTGCGCGATGCCGGCCAGCAGCATGCCGGCCAGGAGTGCTCCCTGCGTTCCACGTCGTGCCACAGCCATCCACCCTGTTGGTTGCGTCCAGCGCCCAAGGATACGGATGCCGGCTTCAGATTTCGTTGCCATCGACGGGGTCATTCAGGGTGTGTCACGCATCACCGGAGCGCGGCCAGCCCCCCGACGTTTGCAACTAACTTCATTCCCCTGCCAGGGCGGGGCCTGCATCCTGTGGCACCGGGTACGGCAGACAGCCATGACAGCTCCCTCTACAGCCCCCTCGCTGCGGTCGGTTGCCTGGTGATGGCGCGCGCATCCGTGCTGATCGGTCTGGCAGTCCTGTTGATGATGGTCCTCGCGGCCGTTACCGAATGGGCAACACGCGTCCGCACACGCTTGGCTTCGCTGCGCCGGAGCAGCACCCTGCGGACGCTCGACGCCGACGAACACTGCGCACTGGCAGCGCTGCGCGCGCTGACCGGCTGCGTCTACGACGACCAAGTGAAACGGCTGCGCGGGGTGTTCACCGGGGGGGCGTGCTGGAACAACTTCCCGGTCGGCGACGGCCTGCTGGGTGGAGTTCCCGTCCTGGTCCCAAGGCGCGCGTGGCCCTACCTCTCGGAAGACAATGAAGCCGAAGTGGTGCTGGACAAACGCGTGGCGGTGGTGGTGCGTCTCAATGGCTTCAGTATTGCTGCTGCACGGCCGGATGCAGCCGCCAGCCGCGTCTATGGCGAGCGCTTGGAGACGCCCGAGGAAGTTTCGATGCGACGAGGTCCCGGCCTGCGCCCTTCCCCACTGGTGATTGCCGCACTGGCGCTATGGGCCGCCACCGGCGTCCCGGGCCTGCTCGGCACGCCGTTGCTCGCCATCGCCGGTCTTGCGGCCCGGCTGGCCTTCCCTCGCCGCAACGGCCCTGCGACAGCGCAGCGCGTGCTGCAGGTCCGCGGGCGCCTGCGCGCATACCAGCGTACTTCTCAGACATCACGAGTGTGGTTGCTCGGCAGTGACCGGCGTGTGCAGCTTCCAGAGAAGTGGGAGCACGCTGCGGCATTCTCCCACGGGCGCTCGATGCTGATGGAAGTGCGCACCTACGATGGATGGGTACTCGGCGTGGGCACGGCATGGTGCCTGGCCAGCGACCGACGGCGCTATCCGCCCACGGGAGGGTTCTGGCAACTGGCGTGGCTGGGCCTGCTGTTGTGCGTGCTGGTCTTCGGCGCCGCCTGGATGCCGTTGTCGCAGCGGCTGGAGCTGGGCTGGCCGCTTGCGTCTGGCTGGCAGGCGTTGGCTTTGCTGGCGTTGGGCTGGCACGCGGTGCGGTTTGTAATCTGCATGGTGCAGTTCCTCCGCCGCAACGAGGCACTTGACGCTGACATCGCGCAGCGTCCGGACCCGTGGCACTGAACGGTTCACGCCCTCCGTGTGCGGTGTCTCACATCCTGAGACGTGAGTGTGGTGCCATGTGACCCCTCGCAATCCGTCCCGGCTCCCTCTTCCATGGCTTACGAACTCGCCAAGCGCACCGCCGATGCCGAGCAGAAGCTCGCCACCCGCGATGGCCTGCCCGCCCGCGACGGCGCCCTGCTCAGCGCGCGCCTGCAGCGCCGCTACCAGGACCGCATCACCGGCAGCTTTGCCATTCCCGGCCGCGAAGGGCGCTATGCGCCCATTCCCGATTCGGTTCCGCCGGCGCTGGCTGCCGCCCTCAAGGCGCGTGGCATCGAACAGCTCTACAGCCACCAGGCCGAGGCCTGGGAGGCGAGCCAGCGTGGCGAGCACGTGGCCATCGTCACCCCCACCGCCAGCGGCAAGTCGCTGTGCTACACCCTGCCGGTGGTCAGCGCGGCAATGCAGGACAAGGCCAAGGCGTTGTACCTGTTCCCGACCAAGGCGCTGGCGCAGGACCAGGTGGCCGAGCTGCTCGAACTCAACCGTGCCGGCGATCTGGGCGTAAAGGCCTTCACCTTTGACGGCGACACCCCCGGCGATGCGCGACAGGCCATCCGCCTGCATGGCGACATCGTGGTGTCCAACCCGGACATGCTGCACCAGGCGATCCTGCCGCATCACACCAAGTGGGCGCAGTTCTTCGAGAACCTGCGCTACATCGTCATCGACGAAGTGCATACCTACCGTGGCGTGTTCGGCAGCCACGTCACCAATGTGCTGCGCCGGCTCAAGCGCATCTGCGCATTCTACGGCGTGCAACCGCAATTCATCCTGTGCTCGGCCACCATCGGCAATCCGCAGGCGCATGCCGAGGCACTGATCGAGGCACCGGTCACCGCCATCACCGAATCCGGTGCACCCAGCGGGCCCAAGCAGGTGCTGCTGTGGAACCCGCCGGTGATCAATCCGGATCTGGGCCTGCGGGCATCGGCGCGTTCGCAGAGCAACCGCATCGCGCGCATCGCGATCAAATCCGGGCTGAAGACCCTGGTGTTCGCGCAGACACGCCTGATGGTGGAAGTGCTGACCAAGTACCTGAAGGACATCTTCGACCACGACCCGCGCAAGCCGCCGCGCATCCGCGCCTACCGTGGCGGCTACCTGCCCACCGAACGCCGTGAGACCGAGCGTGCGATGCGCGCGGGCAACATCGACGGCATCGTCAGCACCTCGGCGCTGGAGCTGGGCGTGGATATCGGCAGCCTGGACGTGGTCATCCTCAACGGTTACCCCGGCAGCGTGGCCGCCACCTGGCAGCGCTTCGGCCGCGCCGGTCGCCGCCAGCAGCCCGCTCTGGGCGTGATGGTGGCCAGCTCGCAGCCGCTGGACCAGTACGTGGTGCGCCATCCGGACTTCTTCGCCGAAGCCTCGCCCGAGCACGCGCGCATAGCGCCGGACCAGCCGCTGATCCTGTTCGACCACATTCGTTGCGCGGCGTTCGAGCTGCCGTTCCGGGTCGGCGATGGCTTCGGTCCGATCGATCCGGAAGTGTTCCTGGAGGCGCTGGCAGAGACAGAAGTGATCCACCGTGAAGGCGAACGCTGGGAATGGATCGCCGACAGCTATCCGGCCAATGCGGTCAGCCTGCGTGCAGTGGCCGACGGCAATTTCGTGGTGGTCGACCGCAGCGACGGCCGCCAGCAGATCATCGCCGAGGTCGATTATTCCGCCGCCGCACTCACCCTGTACGAAGGCGCCATCCACATGGTGCAGTCCACGCCCTACCAGGTGGAGACGCTGGACTGGGACGGCCGCAAGGCCTACGTCACCCGCACGCATGTGGATTACTACACCGACAGCATCGACTTCACCAAGCTCAAGGTGCTGGACCGTTTCGACGGCGGCGTGGCCGGGCGTGGTGATTCGCATCATGGCGAAGTGCACGTGGTGCGCCGCGTGGCCGGCTACAAGAAGATCCGCTACTACACCCACGAGAACATCGGCTACGGGCCGGTGAATCTGCCCGACCAGGAACTGCATACCACCGCGGTGTGGTGGCAGCTGCCGCAGGCCTTGCTGCTGCGCGCCTTCGCCAGCAAGCAGGATGCGCTGGATGGCTTCCTCGGCGCCGCCTATGCGCTGCACATCGTCGCCACCGTGGCGGTGATGGCCGATGCGCGTGACCTGCAGAAGTCGGTGGGCAACGGCGATGGTTCCTGGTTCGCGGTCGCCGACCAGAGCGGCCGTGGCCAACTGCGCGGCAGCGAGGGCGATCCCGGTGTGGTGGAGCTGCTGCAGGAATTCGTGCCCACCGTGTACCTGTACGACAACTTCCCCGGCGGCGTCGGTCTCAGCGAACCGCTGTGGCAGCGCCAGGCCGAGCTGGTGCAGCGCGCGCGCGAACTGGTGCAGCGCTGCGACTGCAAGGCCGGCTGCCCGGCCTGCGTGGGCCCGGTACTGGCCGCGCAGGAAGAAGATGAAACTTCGCCGCGTGCGCTGGCGCTGCGCGTGCTCGACCTGTTCGATGCCGAGGCCTGCCGGCACGTGCCCGACGTGATGGTGACCACCCGCGATCCGATGGAGCTGCTGGCACCGTGAGCCTGAGTCTGGACAAGCTGCGCCTGCTGCGGAAGCAGGCCGGTGACCCGAAGGCAGTCACGCCGGCTGCGCCCGAGCCGCCGCCCGCAGCGCCGGCCCCAGTGGCCGCCAACGATGCACGGCAACCACCGGCCGAACGTTCGGTGTTCGCCTGGGTCGAACAGGAAATTCGCCACAAAGCGACCGGCGCAGCGGCGCCCGTTGCTGCACCGACACCACTGCGCCGACCAGAGATGGGCAGCCTGCATCGCCTGCTCGGCCTGCGCACGCGCGCCGGCGGTGCACCTGCACGGGCCAGCGCGCAGGATCGGCAGCTGCCCGGCGAGGAGATCGCACCGGGCTTGTTCCTGATCGAATCGCTGCAGCCGCAGGCGATTCCCGCGCAGCCACTGTCGCTGGACTTCGCCCGCCGCGATGGCGAGCACGTGGCCGCACGCGACCTGCTGTTCTTCGATACCGAAACCACCGGCCTGGCCGGCGGCACAGGCACCCGTGCCTTCATGATCGGTGCCGCCGACTGGCATATGTGCCCGCAACGCGGTGAAGGCCTGCGCATCCGCCAGCTTCTGATGTCCACCATGGCCGCCGAAGACGCGATGCTGGCCACCTTCGCCAGCTGGCTGCAGCCATCCACCGTGTTCTGCAGCTACAACGGCCGCAGCTACGACGCACCGCTGCTGAAGGCCCGCTACCGGCTGGCCCGGCAGCGTTGCCCGATCAGCGCGCTGGATCACGTCGACCTGCTCTATCCGACCCGCCGCCGCTATCGCGGTACGTGGGAAAACTGCAAGCTGTCCACCATCGAACGCCAGCTGCTGCGCGTGGTGCGCGAGGACGATCTGCCCGGTTCGGAAGCCCCCGGTGCATGGCTGCGTTTCCTGCGCGGCGGCGACGCGGTGAACCTGCGCCGGGTGGCCGACCACAACCACCAGGACGTGGTGACCCTGGCCCTGCTGCTGCAGCGGTTGGTACGCGAGGAGCAACGCGAGCGCGAAACCCTGGCGCTGGTCGGGCAGTAGGCGTTGACGCGGCCTGACGGTGGCAGCGGTGACACTGCCGCCACCATCCCACGCCTGGAGCCCGACGATGCGCCTCAACCCCCTTGTCCTGCTCGCCATCCTGCCTTTGGCCGCCTGCAGTCATGCCGGCAGCAGCACCACCCACGATCCCGCGCCAGCACCCGTGGCCGATGCCGCGCACGAATGCAGGCCGGAGGCGCTGGACGCCTTCACCGGCAAGACCGCCGACGAAGCCACGATCAAGAAACTGGTGGCTGACAGCGGCGCGCGCGGTGCACGGGTAGTCAAACCCGGCATGGCGGTGACCATGGACTTCCGCCAGGACCGCGTGACCGTGCAGGTGGATGCGCAGAACCGGATCGAGCGCGCCAGCTGCGGTTGATGTTCCGGTGGGTAGCGCCGGGCCATGCCCGGCGCCTTCCCTCTTCAGGTGTGCCGCTGCGCTCGCCGGGCATGGCCCGGCGCTACCGCCGTTTCAGAGTCGCTCGGCCTTGCCGCTGGCCAGTGCGCGCGCGATCACCTGCTGCGCCTGCTGCGATGCCTGCGCATGCACGCGTGCCTGGCGCTCGCCCAACGCGGCCTGTTGGCTGCCCAGTGCCGCCTGGCGGCTGGCCAGTTCAGACTGCTGGCTGGCCAGGCGCTGCATGTCACGGCTGCGGCCGGACTGCGCGGCCTCGCTGCGGGCTTCCTGCATCGCACGACGTGCCTCAGCGGCGGCCTCGCGTGCAGCCTCACGCGCAACGGCCATATCGCTGGTCGCACCGCGCGCCGCCTTCGCCGCTTCCGCAGCCGCCTCACGGTTGATGTCGTGGGCGGCCATCGCGCTGCGCGCTGCCTCGGCGGCGGCCAGTGCGATGCGGCGTGCTTCCTCGCTCTGCAGACGGCCCATCGCGCCCATCTGCTTGCCCAGTTCGCCCTGCTGGCGACCCAGTGCACTCTGCTGGCGGCCGAGCTCGCTCTGCTGACGCCCCAGCTCGAATGCACCCGCATAGGCGCGCTGCATCGATTGGATCAGCGCAGGGTCACGCACTACATAGCGCTTGTCGCCCTGGCGGAACCATAGCGCCGGCCCCTTGCCGAGCTGCCTGCGGGCCGCTGTCACGTCATCGATGCCACCGTTGGCGAAGGTCGAGTCGCCATCGACCAGCACGTAGGCCTCCCGGGGCGACTTGCCCAGATCGAGGCGACCGTAGGTCGTAATGGACGTGGTGGTGGACGTCGTGCCGTCATGGTCCTCATCCATGCCAGCGGCATCGTCGACGTAGGCCACGTCGGCATCGTCAGGACCGGACGGCTCTTCCATATCGGCCGGTTCGGCGGGCGGCGCCGGCGCCACCGGCACGGCCGGCACACGCGCGGACGACGGAGCTGCAGGCGGAGCCTTCGGCGGCGGTGGCACAACAGCCTTCGGCGCCGCAGGAGGCGCGGGCGGGGCCGGCGGCACCGGCGCTGCGACCAGTCGCATCGGCGCCACGCCCACCACCACCACCACAGCGGTCAGCGCCATCGCCAGGATGCGCGGACAGGCCCGGCGCGGCTGCAGCGAGAGCAGGCGGCGCTTGAGGCTGGTGGTGTTCGGTGCAGCACTCGCCACGCCCAGATGCGGCTGCGGTGCCACGCCCAGCTGCAGCAGCAGGCGACCATAAGCCTGGCGGCTGGCGCCGTGCTGGCCGACCACGGCCGCATCCACGGCTTCCTCGCGGGCCTGTGCGTATTCGCGCACCGACAGGCGCAGCAGCGGGTGGAAGAAGAACAGATGCTGGGCCAGTGCGGGCAGCAGGCCCCACTGCAGGTCACGCCGCTGCAGGTGCTGCAGTTCGTGGGTCAGTGCCAGGTCCAGCGCATCACCCTGCAGGGCATTGTCGCCGGCCGGCAGCAGCAGCACCGGGCGGAACGGTCCAACCAGCTGCGGTGCGTCCACCTGCGTGCTCATCCACAGCCGCGGCGCAGGGCGCACGCCGTGTGCGTCGGAGGCCAGCTGCAGGGCCTGCACCAGCGCCTCGTCCTCGCAGGGATAGGCGGCGGCCAGCAGCGCGCGGCAGCGGCGCCACTCACCGAAGGTGCGCAGGACCATCAGCAGCACACCGGACGCCCACAGCGCAGCCAGTGCGACGGCCCACCACGCCACTGCCGGCACGTCCGCTGCAGGCATCGGCATCGTCGCCAGCAGCTGCGCCGAAGCTTCCGGCGCCAGCGGGTAGACCAGATCGGCGGCCAGATCGGTCGCGGTCATCGCCACCGCCTGCGGTGCCGGCAGCCAGGCCAGCTGCAGCGGTTGGCTCCAGAACAGGCCGAGCACGGCCTGCAGCGACACCAGCCACCACAGGCGGCAGCGGGTGGCCGCCGACAGCGACGGCAGCGCGCGGCACACGCCGTACACCAGGGCCACCAGCAGCACGGTCTGCAGGCTGGTCCAGCCCAGCCGTTCCAGCAACGGGATCAGCATCGTGGTGTCCATGGCTCAGCCCTCGTGGCGACGCGATTGGAGTTGGGCGACCAGCGCTTCCAGCTCGGCCAGCTCGTTGTCGCTGACCTGCTGGCGCTGCGACAGGTAGGCCACGAACGGCGACACCGAGCCCTGCAGGGTGTTGTCGACGAACTGGGCCACGGCGCCCTGCAGCACGCTCTCCGGGCCACGGGTGGCCTGGTAGCGGTAGACACCGTCCTGCTGCTGGCGCTGAAGATACCCCTTCGCCCGCAGGCGCTCCATCATCGTCAGTACGGTGGAACGGGCCAGGCCACGGGCCTCGCCATAGCCACTGGCAACCTCGCCGACCGTGGCCGGCGCATGTTCATCGATGTACTGCAGCAGGGCCAGCTCCTGGTCCCCGATCGTCTTGCCACGCATGACACCACTCCCTTGACTACACGTGTCGTCAATGTCAGCTTGACGACAGCTGTAGTCAACCCCCCGGAAGTCATGGGCCGACGAACGGTAGGGGCACCGAGCGCTTAAACCTTTGATGCGCCGGCTGCATCCGATCCTCGACGCCCCGCCGGAATCCCGCATGTTCCGCCCAACGCTTCGAGTCGTGCTCATGCTCATCAGTGCCCTGCCCTTCACCGCCGTCTCTGCCAGCCAGGACCAGGCCAACGACCAGACCCGCCGGCTGATCCGCCAGATCATGCTGGAGCAACGCATCCCCGGGCTGCAGGTCGCCGTGGTCAAGCAGGGACAGATCGTGCTGTCCGAAGCCTATGGCCTGGCCAATGTCGAGAACGGCGTACTTGCCTCGCGCGACACCCGCTTCCCGCTCAATTCGGCCACCAAGGCATTCACCGGCGTGGCGGCCGCGCAGCTGGCCCAGGAGGGGCAGCTGGATCTGGACGCGCCGGCCTCGCGTTACCTGGATGATCTTCCGGCCACATGGAGGGAGGTGCGCGTGCGTCAGTTGCTGGCGCACACCTCGGGACTGCCGGACATCCTTGATGCGAACGGACTGCTGGGCGGTGGCTCCGAAGCACAGGCATGGACGGCGGTGACAGCTCGGCCGCTTGAAGCGGCACCCGGGCAGCGCTTCGCCTACAACCAGACCAACTATGTGCTGCTGGCACGGATCATCGCGCAGCAATCCGGCATGCCCTACGAACGTTTCCTCGCCACCGGCCAGTTCAGCAGCGCGCGCATGGCCCGCACCACCTTCGGCGACAGCTACGACCTGATTCCGGATGCGGCGACGATGTACAGCCTGGCCCCGCGTGCCACCGACGCTGCGGATGCACCGTCCCGCCTGTCGCATTGGTTCTACGACATGCCGCCTTCGCTGTGGGCCGGCGGCGGCATCCTCACCACCGCCGACGACACCGCGCGCTGGCTGGTCGCGTTGACCGAAGGCCGCCTGCTGCCGGAGACGGCCCTGCGGCGGATGTGGAGCGCGGAGCGCCTGGCGGATGGCCGTGCCGGCCCGTGGGCGGGTGGCTGGCCGGTACTACGCGCATCGCCCGACCTTCAGGTGGCGGGTATCGGCGGTGCGCGCTCGGCCTTCGTGGTCTACCCCGAGCGCGGCGTGGCGGTGGTGGTGCTGACCAATCTGGTCGGCGCGAATCCACAGCAGTTCATCCCCCGCATTGCCGATTTCTACGCGCGTGACGCCTCACCGCCCGCTCACGAACGGGTCGCCCTTGCACGGCAGCAACGGGCTGTCATCGCAGGGCCATAGGGCGGCCGGCACGGTCCTGGCCACTTCGAAGTGATCCTGGTCCCAGCGCAGGAAACCGCCGTGGACGGCATTGCCATGGTCGAAGCTGCGCGCATCGACGGCCAGTGGCTGTTCGGGGTCGGCTTCGGCCACCCAGCGCAGCACCGGCACCTTGTCCAGCGCCCCGATGAAGGCGAACAGATCACCCGCGCCCTTGTCCTGGTAAGCCGTCATGGTCGCCGCGTCGGGCAGCTCGGCCTGCGCCAGCAACGACGCGGTGACATCCTGCAGCGGTGCGGCTCCCTGTGCGATGTAGGCGCGCATGCCCGTGGTGGTTGCCGGGCAGTCCTGCAGCTGCACCAGATACCCGGTGGTACCGCCACGGCCGGAGAACGACCGTATCCAGTAGCGGAAACGCGGCCCGCTGCGATCGGTGACCATGAAATCCTGCTGGCCATCCTGCGCGGGAATGGAAAGCACCTGCCCCTTGCTGGCGCCCTCCACGTTGCACTTCAACTGCGCCAGCACCTGCCTGGCAGGTTCGGGCAGCGCAGCGTAGCGACCGCCGGGATGGGCGCTGCCGGAGGCATCCGGCAGTGCGGGCAATCCCCGATCAGCGGGCAGGGTCTGCGCAGGCAAGGTCTCCGGTTTCGCCGCCGGGCTGGCGGTGGGCGCTACCGGCGCGACGCGCTCCCCAGCGGGCGCGCAGGCGCTGCAGGCCAGCAACAGCATCAACGAAACGCCCGGCATCAGGTGTGATCGGATCATCGCTCAACGCCCTCCCATCGCCGGCGCTTCCTGCAGGTGTGCAGGCGCGGGGGTGGGTGCCGCCTGTTCGCGCGATTGCTGCTGCAGCTGGCGCAGGCCGGCTTCCACCGCAGTCTCGCGCACCTCGGCTGCATTGACCCCTGCGCGCAGCGCCGCAGGATCGCCCGGACTGCCCTGCACCAGGAACAGTGTCTCGCCCGCCGTGCGTCCAGCACTGGGATTGCTGGCCACGATCTGGTCGACCCGGGTGATGCCCGCGGCCTTCGCTTCGCGCAGCATCACCAGACTGTAGTCATCGGCATGCTCGGCGTAGCGTCCGCCCAGGGCCTGCAGGCGCGTGCTGATCTGCTGCTGCAGGGCATGATCGCGATGCTGCGGCTGACGGGGATCGTCAGTGGCCGCGAGCGGCACGTCCTGCCCCAGCTCGCGCGCCTGGCCGGGGGCAACCGAGGTCAGCACGTACTGCCAACGGTTCTGCCCGGGCGTGCCGCGCACCGTCGACACGAAGTCGTCGTACTCACCGCCGCCGATGGTCTGGCAGCCGGCCGAATCGGTGTTGGAGCGGCTGCCGCGATGGATCTTGAAGGTGTCGTTGAGGTCCTGCACGCCCTGGGTATCGCGCGCATCGAACCAGCCGTCGCCATTGCTGTCCCGCTCCACACGGCCGGCGCCGGCGGTGATCGCGTCCTGCGAGGGGCGCAGCGCAAACTCATCGGGATGGCCATTGCGCGGATGGGTCGTTGCGCGCATCTCGGTGGTGCCCTCGCCCAGGCGCCCCAGGTCCTTGACCCGGTCCTCGTTGACGTCCTCACCCTCGGTCTTGGTACGCGGTGCCACGTTGCCGAAGCCCGGGCTGCGCGGCGTGGTCTTGGCATGGCCGTCGTACTGGGCGGTCGGTTCGGTCGTGGCCTGGTTGAACTCACGCACATGGCCGTGACCCTGCGCATCCTTCCACAGCACCACGATGCGGTCGTCGTAGACGCCACGCCCGCGCGCCTCGGTGGTCCGGTTCTCGTCGCGCAGCCCCAGCACCACGCGGTCCTGCGTTGCCATCGCGTCATTCGCCGCGGTGTTGCCGCGCTGGGCCACGATGCTGCCATACACATCGTACTGCTGGGCCTGGCTCAGCGCTGCGGTCTCTGCCGCATCGGGCATCCGCGGTGGCCGCGTCGCCTCGCCCAGACGATCCAGCATCGGGTTCACCGTGGCCGCATCCGCTGCGGCAACAGCACCGCTGCGTCGCAACGCCTCGAGTTCGGTGGCGGCACGCGCCGAAATGTAGCGATCCAGCGATTCCTGCACCACG
Source organism: Stenotrophomonas maltophilia (assembly GCF_002138415.1). Taxonomy (NCBI): domain Bacteria; kingdom Pseudomonadati; phylum Pseudomonadota; class Gammaproteobacteria; order Lysobacterales; family Lysobacteraceae; genus Stenotrophomonas; species Stenotrophomonas maltophilia. The sequence goes on along the minus strand of NZ_CP015612.1, from coordinate 85,103 downwards.
ACACTCTGGCCGTCGTGCAGGGCCTCCAGGCGAACGGCGGCACCGCGCGCGTCGTTCTGTCGTAAAAGCGCGACGACTTCATTGGCCGCCGCGTTGATATCCATCTCAGGCATGGTCGGTCCTTGGGCGTGATCAGTACAGGGTCAGCCTACCCCAGCCGCCCGCTGGGGCTTTTGACGCACCGCACACCCTCGCTGCCACGCCGCATTCAGGCAGATCACGCCATCACTCACCCCCGCGGCCCGCCCATCACCGGGAGGATCACCCCGCTGATGTAACTGGCACAGACCGGCGAGGCCAGGAACACATACGCCGGTGACAGCTCTTCGGGCTGTGCAGGCCGGCCCATGTCGCTGTCCTTGCCGAACTCGGCGACGTCCTCGGCCTGTTTGTCGGCCGGGTTCAGTGGCGTCCACACCGGCCCCGGCGCCACGCAGTTGACCCGGATGCCACGCGGCAGCAGCTGGCTGGCCAGCGCCTTGGTGAAGGCATGGATGGCGCCCTTGGTGGCCGAATAATCGATCAGCGCCTTGCTGCCGAAGAGTCCCGTTTCCGAGCCGGTGTTGATGATGCTGGCACCCTCGCCCAAGTGCGGCAGCACCGCCCGCGCCATCTGGATGTAGCCGCCGATGTTGGTCTGCAGGGTTTCCTGCAGATGCGCGTCTTCCAGGTCTTCCAGCCGCTCGCAATGCAGCTGGAACGCGGCGTTGTTGACCAGGATGTCGATGCCGCCGAACGCCTTGGCCACCTGCTTGACCGCTTTGTTGCAGAAGCGCGGGTCACGCACATCACCGGCGATCACCACGCAGCGGCCGCCTTCGCGCTCCACGTGCTGGCGGGTGATGTCGGCATCTTCGGCCTCGTCCAGGTGCAGCACGGCCACGTCCGCTCCCTCGCGTGCGAACAGGACCGCCACCGCACGGCCGATACCGGAATCGCCACCGGTGATGATCGCGCGCATGCCTTTCAGCTTGCCGCTGCCCACGTAATCCGGGGCGAGGAAGCGCGGTGCCAGCTCCAGTGCGTGTTCATGCCCGGGCTTGGCCAGCTGCTGCGCAGGCATCGACTCCGGCTGGCGCCGTGTGCCAGCCTGGGTCGCGGTCTTCTTCGTGGCTTTCCTGGCCGCGCGGGCGTCCTTGGCCTTCTCCTGGTCCTGCAGGCGCCGCTGCCGCGACGCCACGCGTGCCGCGCGCGGATCGCTGGCAGCCGCCTTGCGGGTGGCGGTCTTCACCACGCGCGGGCGATCGGGGTCGGCGACCGTCTTGGTTGGGGTGCTGCCTTTACGCGCTTTCGGCGATGCCTTGCGGCGGGCGGGGGTCTTCCTGGTGGTGGCCATGCAGGTCTCCTCGGGAGGGAAAGGGGCTGCCGGCCAGCGGCCGGCACTACCGGGGCGGCGTGCGCCGCTCGTGCAGTGTCGCCATCCAGGTTGTCGGCGGCAGTGAGTGCGCCGTGTCCAGGGCGTGTACGGCATTCATTCCGCCACCACGCGAGCCGTCGCACGCTGCACGCAACCACACAAGGAACGCCTCCATGAAACATGCCATCGCCACCGCCGCCGTCTGCTTTTCCCTCGCCGCCTGCAGCAGCTCGCCGGTGGCCCAGGTGCAGCCGATCGACGGCGTCATTTCCGGGCAGTGCCACAGCGACATGGTGCGCGGCGCACTGGGTCTGGCGGCATCGGCCGCTACCGTTGAACGCGCGCGCGTGGACAGCGACAGCCTGCACGTGCAGGTACTGCGCCACGACGGCCCGCGCGTGCCACCGGCCAGCGAAAGCGGCGACCGCCTGACCATCGAAAAGGGCCGCACCAACAACATCACGGCCATTTATTGCGGCTGACAGCCGCCGGGCATGCTCGGCGCTATGTGCCACCGCTGCGCCTGGCCAGCTGCCGCGCCCGGCGCAGCACCTTCAGCGTGGCCTGCTCCCACTGGCGCGGCCCGCGCAGGCCAGCCAGCTTCGCCAGTTCGCCGCGCTCCCAGCCGGCGAATACGCACGGGTCGATGTAGGCCTTGCGGCATACCGCCGGGGTATTGCCCAGCAGCGATGCCACTTCGCACACCACCGCGCGCTGCGCCTTCGCCAGCGCGCGCTGGCTGGCCGGTTCCGGCAGCTCGGTGGCAGCAAACGCCTGCACCGCCGCGACGGTGCCGCCCCAGGTGCGGAAATCCTTGGCAGTGAAGTCCTCGCCCATCACTTCGCGCAGGTAGTCGTTCACCGCACCGGAGTCCACCGGCTGCAGCGCACCGTCGTCATCGCGGTACTGGAACAGCGCCTGCCCCGGCAGCTGCTGCAGGCGCCGCACCAGCAGTCCCAGCCTGCGATCGCCCACGGTCACTTCCTGCAGCTGCCCGGACTTGCCGCGGAAGCGCATGCGTACCCGGCCACCGCGCAGCAGTTCCAGATGCCGGTTGCGCAGCGTGGTCAACCCGAACGAACGGTTCTGTTGTGCATAGGTTTCATTGCCGACCCGCACCAGGGTGTCGGCCAGCAGCGCCACCACCACCGCCAGCACTTTCTCCCGCGGAAAGCCTGGTCGCTTGAGGTCGCGCGTCAACCGCCGCCGCAGCGCGGGCAACGCCTCGCCAAAGGCGATGATGCGGTCGAACTTGCCAGCGTCGCGCTCCTTGGCCCAATCGGCGTGGTAGCGGTACTGCTTGCGTCCGCGCGCATCGCGGCCGGTGGCCTGCAGGTGGCCGTTGGCGTGGGCGCAGATCCACACGGCGGTATACGCCGGCGGAATCGCCAGTGCACGGATGCGCTGCAGGGTGGTGGCGTCGCGTATCGCGTGGCCATCAGCATCGCGGTAGCTGAAACCCTTGCCGGCGCGGCGCCGGCTGATGCCCGGCTGGGTGTCGTCGACATAGCGCAGGCCGGCCGCGCGCGCAGCCTGTTGTTCCGGAGTGGGGGGCGTTGGCATGCCCTGCAGTGTTGCCGGTGGCGTGCAGTGATCCTGTCGATAACGCAAGACAAACACGTGAGGGCCGGTTCGCCGCTATGCTCGGGCTTTCACAAGCCCTTCCGGAGTCATGATGTCGTTCCCGATTCGCGCCCGTTCGCTCTCCGCCCTGTTGCTGCCGGCCGTGCTGGCCCTGACCGCCTGCCAGGCGCCGGCGCTGGATGAACAGGATTCGGCCACGGCCCATGCGCAGCAGGCCGCCGAGGCTGCCAAGGCCCCCGCCGACGAAGCGGGCAAGGCCACCGAGGCACCGCCGGTCGGCACCTGCGATGCCAGCCAGGTGCAGAGCCTGGTCGGCCAGGCCTACGCCGACGCGCTGGGCAAGCAGGCGCAGGAAGATGCCGGTGCCCACCAGCTGCGCGTCATGAAGCCCAATGACGTGGCCACGATGGAGTTCCTCGGCGACCGCCTGAACATCGAAGTGGACGACAAGGGCCTGGTCAGCGGCGTGCGCTGCGGCTGAGTTCGACCCCGCGCCGGCACTGGGTTGCCGGCGCGTTCTGTTGCACCTGCAACCGTGTATTGCGGCGCTGCAGCAACCTGTGATCTAGTCGAGGCATCCGGTGGCCTCACGATGCGCTCCAGGGATTGAGCGGGCTTGAGTGTCCCCGTTCAATTCATCCCGCATCGAGGTAGAGATGGCCCCCCGCAACCGCCAAGGGCTTTACGACCCGCGCTCCGAGCGCGATGCCTGTGGATTTGGCATGGTCGCCCAGCTCGACGATCAACCATCGCGCCTGTTGGTTGATACCGCCATCGCCGCGCTTTCGCGCATGACCCACCGTGGCGGTGTCGCCGCCGATGGCCTGACCGGTGATGGCTGCGGCCTGCTGCTGCGTCGCCCCGATGCCTTCCTGAAACTGCTGGCCAGCGAAGCCGACATCGCGGTCTCCGCACGCTTCGCCGCCGGCCTGGTGTTCCTGCCGCACGACGCCGACGCAGCGCAGGCCTGCCGCGCGCAGTTGCAGACGCAGGTGGAAGCGGTGGGCTGCAAGGTCGCCGGCTGGCGCGAGGTACCCACCGATGACAGCGTCTGCGGCCAGCTGGCGCGCGATACGCTGCCGCGCATCGAACAGGTATTCGTCGATGCCGGCGTCGGTCAGGATGATGCCGGCTTCGCACTGGCGCTGTTCCTGGCCCGTCGCCGCAGCGAACAGCAGCTGCGCGAGCATGCCGATTTCTACGTCACCACCCTCACCCCGGATGCGATCAGCTACAAGGGCATGGTGCTGCCGGACAAGCTGAGCCGATTCTTCCCGGACCTGCAGCGCCGCGAACTGGCCTCCAGCGCGATCGTGTTCCACCAGCGCTTCTCCACCAACACGCTGCCGCGCTGGCCGCTGGCGCACCCGTTCCGGATGCTCGCCCACAACGGCGAGATCAACACCATTGAAGGCAACCGGCGTTGGGCACAGGCGCGCAGCAAGGTGTGGAAGACGCCGCGCTTCGACATCGGTGAATTCGACCCGGTCATCTCCATGCATGGCTCCGATTCGCAGAGCTTGGACAACATGCTGGAGCTGATGGTCGCCGGTGGCATGGAGCTGATCCAGGCGTTGCGCATCCTGGTGCCGCCGGCCACGCAGTCGCTGGAGTTCAAGGACCCTGACCTGGCGGCCTTCTACGAGTTCCACGGCCTGAACAGCGAGCCGTGGGATGGCCCGGCCGGCATCGTCGCCTGCGACAGCCGCTACGCCGTGTGTACCCTCGACCGCAACGGCCTGCGCCCGGCGCGCTGGATGCTGACCGCGGATCGCCACTTCCTGGTCGCCTCCGAAGCAGGCGTGTGGGAAGTGCCGACCGAGCGCGTGGTGCGCAAGGGCAAGCTCGGCCCGGGCGAGATGATCGCCATCGACCTCAAGCGCGGCGACCTGCTCGACTCCGAAGCCATCGACCGCATCAACCGTGGCCGCGCGCCGTACAAGCAGTGGCTGCAGCAGGGCGTGACCTACCTGCAGACCGAACTGATCGATCCCTCGCTGGTGGAAGAGCCGTTCGACGAAGGCACCCTGCGCAGCTACCACAAGCTGTACCAGCTCAGCAGCGAGGAAGTGGAACAGGTGCTGCGGCCGCTGGCCGAGACCGAACAGGAAGCCACCGGCTCGATGGGCGACGACACGCCGATGGCTGTCCTGAGCCAGCGCAGTCGTCCGCTGTACGACTATTTCCGCCAGGCCTTCGCGCAGGTCACCAACCCGCCGATCGACCCGCTGCGCGAAGACTGCGCGATGTCCCTGTCCACCCAGCTCGGCAGGGAGACCAACATCTTCCATGCCGGCCCGGAGACGGTGAACCACGTCATCCTCAATTCACCGGTGCTCAGCCAGCGCAAGCTGCGCCAGCTGCTGAAGATGGACCAGTACGTGCAGGCCAACCGCCTGCTCGACCTGTCCTACAGCGAAGACGAGGGCCTGCGCGCCGGCATCGAGCGCATCTGCGTCGAGGCCGAACAGGCCGCGCGCGAGGGCATGGTGATGCTGCTGCTGTCCGACCGCTACCCGGTGGCCGGGCGGCCGATGGTGCATGCGCTGCTGGCCACCAGTGCCATCCACCACCACCTGTCGCGGCTGGGGCTGCGCTGCGACGTGAATCTCATCGTCGAGACCGGCACCGCGCGCGACCCGCACCACATGGCCTGCCTGCTCGGCTTCGGCGCCACGGCGGTGTATCCGTACCTGGCCTACCAGACCCTGTTCGACCTGGGCCGCCGCGGCATCCTCAAGCTCAGCAAGGGCGGTGAGCAGTCGCAGATCGGCCGCCGCTACCGCAAGGGCATCTACAAGGGCCTGTCCAAGATCATCTCGAAGATGGGCATCTGTACCGTGGCCAGCTACCGCGGCGCCCAGCTGTTCGAGATCATCGGCCTGGAACCTGAAGTGGTGGACCTGTGCTTCCCGGATACCGCCTCGCGCATCGGTGGTGCCGGTTTCGCGCGCCTGGATGCCGACGCGCGCGAACTGTGCACGCAGGCCTGGGACGCGCAGCAGGACGTGGACGTGGGCGGCCTGCTGAAGTACGTGCACGGCGGCGAGTACCACATGTACAACCCGGACGTGGTGACCACCCTGCAGCGCGCGGCGCGCAGCGGTGACCCGCGTGCGTGGCAGCAGTACTGCGATGCGGTGCATGCGCGCCCGCCGTCGGCGCTGCGTGACCTGCTGGAACTGGTGCCGGCGGCCACGCCGGTACCGCTGGACGAGGTGGCCCCGGCCAGCGAACTGTTCCCGCGCTTCGACACCGCCGCCATCAGCCTCGGCGCGCTGTCGCCGGAAGCGCATGAAGCGCTGGCCATTGCGATGAACCGCCTCGGTGGTCGCAGCAATTCCGGCGAAGGCGGTGAGGATCCCGCTCGCTATGGCACCACAAAGCGCAGCAAGATCAAGCAGGTGGCTTCTGGCCGTTTCGGCGTCACCGCTGAATATCTGGTCAATGCCGAGGTGCTGCAGATCAAGGTCGCGCAGGGCGCCAAGCCCGGCGAGGGCGGCCAGCTGCCCGGCCACAAGGTCAACGAACTGATCGCACGTCTGCGCTACGCGCGCCCGGGCATCGGCCTGATCTCGCCGCCGCCGCACCACGACATCTATTCGATCGAGGACCTGGCGCAGCTGATCTACGACCTGAAGCAGGTCAACCCGACCGCGCTGGTGTCGGTGAAGCTGGTCAGCCATGCCGGCGTCGGCACGATTGCCGCCGGCGTGGTCAAGGCCGGCGCGGACCTGATCACCATCTCCGGCCATGACGGAGGCACCGGTGCCTCGCCGGTCAGCTCCATCCGCTATGCCGGCGTGCCGTGGGAACTGGGCGTGGCCGAAGCGCACCAGGCGCTGCTGGCCAACGACCTGCGCGGGCGCACCCTGCTGCAGACCGATGGCGGCCTGAAGACCGGCCTGGACGTGGTCAAGGCCGCGCTGCTGGGTGCGGACAGTTTCGGCTTCGGCACCGCACCGATGATCGTGCTGGGCTGCAAGTACCTGCGCATCTGCCACCTCAACAACTGCGCCACCGGCGTGGCCACCCAGGACGAGCGCCTGCGCGAGAACCACTTCACCGGCCAGCCCGAGCGCGTGGAGAACTTCTTCCGCCTGCTGGCCGAGGAAGTGCGCGGCTGGCTGTCCCACCTCGGTGCGCGTTCGCTGGAAGAGATCGTGGGCCGTACCGACCTGCTGCGGCAGATCGAAGCCGCGCCGCGCGAGGGCGTGCGCGTGGACCTGTCGCGCCTGCTGGCCGATGTCCGCTACGAGGGCAGCCACTGCGCCGCGCAGCGCCTGTACGAATCGCCGGACAGCCTGGCCACGCAGATGGACGGCCTGCTGGCGCCGGCCATCGAGCACAAGCGCGGCGGTGAACACCGCTTCCTGATCCACAACACCGACCGCAGCATCGGCACCCGCCTGGCCGGTGCGGTGGCGCGTGCGCATGGCAACCAGGGCATGGCCGAAGCGCCGCTGGAACTGCGCTTCCGCGGCAGCGCCGGGCAGAGCTTTGGCGCGTTCAACGTGGGTGGCCTGCACCTGGAAGTGGAAGGCGAAGCCAACGACTACGTCGGCAAGGGCATGGCCGGCGGCCGCCTGGTGGTGCGCCCGCCGCGCGGCGCGCGCTTCGAGGCCCGCAGCACCGCCATCATCGGCAACACCTGCCTGTACGGCGCCACCGGGGGCGAGCTGTTTGCCGCCGGCCGCGCGGGCGAACGCTTCGCGGTGCGCAATTCCGGCGCGCTGGCGGTGGTGGAAGGTGCCGGTGACCACTGCTGCGAGTACATGACCGATGGCGTGGTGCTGGTGCTGGGCAAAGTCGGCCTGAACTTCGGTGCCGGCTTCACCGGCGGCCTGGCCTACGTGCTGGACGTGGACCGCGATTTCGTCGACCGCTACAACCACGAGCTGATCGACATCCATCGCGTCTCCGCCGAAGGCTTCGAGAACTACCGCCAGCATCTGCACCGCCTGATCGGCCGCCACCGCGAGCTGACCGGCAGCATCTGGGCGCAGCAGATCCTGGACGAGTTCCGCGATTACATCGGCAAGTTCTGGCTGGTCAAACCCAAGGCCGCCAGCATCGAGTCGCTGACCGAAACCCTGCGCCGCGCTGCGTGATGTTTTCCGGTAGTGCCGGCCGCTGGCCGGCAACGTTCCCCCTTGCATTCCAGAGCCCGCCATGAGCCGCAAGCACGCCTTCCAGTTCCTCGATCTGCCCCGCACCATGCCGCAGCGCATCCCGGTGGAACTGCGCACGTCCGGCGACTGGGGCGAGCTGTATGGAAAGTTCGGCAAGGAAGATGCCCAGTACCAGGCCGGTCGCTGCCTGGATTGCGGCAACCCCTACTGCAGCTGGAAGTGCCCGGTGCACAACGCCATTCCGCAATGGCTGCAGCTGGTGCAGGAGAACCGCATCCACGAAGCGGCCACGCTGTGCCACAGCACCAACCCACTGCCGGAAGTGTGCGGCCGGGTCTGCCCGCAGGACCGCCTGTGCGAAGGCAGCTGCACGCTGGAGGAGTTCGGCGCGGTCACCATCGGTGCGGTGGAGAAGTACATCGTCGATACCGCGCTGGCCAGTGGCTGGCGCCCGGACCTGGGTGCGGTACAGCCGACCGGCCACAGCGTGGCGGTGATCGGCGCCGGTCCGGCCGGCCTGGCCTGCGCCGATCGCCTTGCCCGCGCCGGCATTGCCGCCGTGGTCTACGACCGCTACGAGCAGATCGGCGGCCTGCTGCAGTTCGGCATCCCCAGTTTCAAGCTGGACAAGGACGTGATCCATCGCCGCCGCGAGGTGCTGGAAGGTATGGGCGTGCAGTTCCGCCTCGGCGTGGAGATCGGACGCGACCTCAGCGTGCAGCAGCTGCTGGACTCCCACGATGCGGTGTTCGTCGGCACTGGCGCCTACCGTTACACCGATGGTGGCCTCGACGGCCAGGACCTGAAGGGCGTGCTGCCGGCGCTGCCGTTCCTGGTGCAGAACAGCCGCATCGTCGGCGGCGATGATCCGAAGGGCCGGCCGATCGCCGGCTGGGAAGACACCATCGCCCTGCCCGATCTCAACGGCAAGCGCGTGGTGGTGCTCGGTGGTGGCGATACCGGCATGGACTGCGTGCGCAGCGCGGTGCGCCTGGGCGCGGCCAAGGTCACCTGTGCCTATCGCCGCGACGAGGCCAACATGCCCGGTAGTGCGCGCGAGGTGGCCAACGCACGCGAGGAGGGCGTGCGTTTCCTGTTCAACCGCCAGCCGCTGTCGATCGAAGCCGGTGCCGACGACGAAGTGATCGGCGTGACCGTGGTCGAAACCCGCCTCGGCGAACCCGATGCCAACGGCCGCCAGAACGCGGTGCCGATCGAAGGCAGCGAATCGCTGCTGGAAGCGGACGTGGTGATCATCGCCTTCGGCTTCTCGCCGACGCTGCCGGCGTGGCTGTCCGAGCATGGCGTGGAAGGCCAGTCCAACGGCCGCATCGTCGCCGGTGGCAAGGACCGGTTGCCGTACCAGACCGCCCATCCGCGCCTGTTCGCTGGTGGCGATGCGGTGCGCGGTGCCGACCTGGTAGTGACCGCCGTGGCCGAGGGGCGCGATGCCGCCGCCAGTATCGTGCGGCTACTGATCCACTGATACCGGCGCCAGCAGCACGGCCAACAGTGCGTGCAGTTCGTGGGTCTCCACCGGCTTGGCCAGGAAGTGCTCGATGCCGGCCGCGCGACAGGCCTCGCGGGTGCGATCCAGCACGCTGGCGGTCAGCGCAATGATCGGCACCTGCGCACGCGTCGGGCAAGGGTCGGCGCGGATCGCCTGCGCCAGCGCGAAGCCATCCATGTGCGGCATGTGGCAATCGGTGATGACCAGGTCGAACGATTGCGCCTGCCAGGCCTCGAAGGCCTGCCGGCCATCGCCGCAGGCGTGCACCTGCAGTCCCAGCTCGCACAGGCGCTGCTCCAGCAGTAGCAGGTTGGTGGGATGGTCATCGGCCGCCAATACACGGGCCGGCGACAGTGGCCGCATTGCCGACAACGGCAGAGGCCGCGGCTCGGCGGGCAACGCACAGCCAGCCAGCTCCAGCTCCATCCTTACCGTGGTACCCCCGCCTGGCGTGCTGCGCAGCTGCAGCTGCGCGCCCATAGACTCGGCCAGCTCGCGGCAGATCGCCAGGCCCAGACCGCTGCCACCGAAGCGGCGTGTTGTGGATGCCTCGGCCTGGGTGTAAGCGGCAAACACCGCCTGCTGCCTCTCCGGACTGATGCCTACGCCGCTGTCGCTCACCTGCAGGCACAAGCGTTGGCCGCCATCGAATGGCTGCAGCACCTGCACGCGCAATTCCACGCCCCCTTGCTCGGTGAACTTGAGCGCGTTGCCAGCAAGGTTGAACAGGATCTGGCGCACGCGCAGACCGTCGGCGAGCGATCCAGTCTGCAACGCCGGATCCAGCTCGGCGCGCAGGTACAGGCCGCGGCTGGCTGCGACCGGCATCAGCAGCTGCTGCACCGCGCGCACCAGCGCGCCCAGATCCGTGGGCCGCAGCTGCAGCGGCGCAACCTGAAATCGCTGGCTGTGCAGCACATCGTCGAGGATCTGCCGCAACATCCGCGCTGCATCACCGACCGTCGCCAGCACCTGCTGCTGGCCGGGATCCAGCTCGCTGCCAGCCAATCGTTCGAGCATGCCCAGCAGGGTGCTCATCGGCGTGCGGATCTCGTGGCTCATCGTTGCCAGGAAGTGGGTCTTGGCCTGCGCCACCTGCTCGGCCTCCCGCCGCGCTTCGGCCAGCGCCCGGGTGCGCGACTGCGCCTCGCTGACATCGATCCAGTAGCCACTCCACTCGACATCGCCGTCATCGCAGGACAGCGGCCGTCCATGGGAACGTACCCAACGCCAGCCCTGCGGCGATCGCGTGCGGAAGGTGACGTCGATCGGGCCACGCGCGAGCGCAGCCGCATCGACGGCGTCCATCAGCCGATTGCGATCATCGGGGTGGACCGCTGCCAGCAGGCGCTGCTGGTTGATCAACGCAGTTTCCACGCTGATCCCGAACAAGGTCTGCACGTCACCCGCAATCTGCGGAAAACTGTAGTGGCCCGCTGCAGAGCGTCGCGCCTGGTAGACCACCGCCGGCAGATTCGAGGTCACCTCCTGCAGGCGTTGTGCGGCCACGCGGCGGCGCGCGCTTTCACGGCGCACGCGCCAATAGCCGAAGGCGTATACCAGGGCGAGCGCCAGCACGATCAGCGAGGCGGTTACCAGCCAACGCAAGGGCGACGGTGACGACTGGCTGCGTGGCACGGCCGGCAGCCAGGCTGCGCGGATCGCCTCGCGCTGCGTGTCAGTCAGCTGCGCCGCGGCGTGCTCGAACGCACTGATGACACCGGCACAGGCGGGCACGGCGGCCAGCACCAGGGCATCGTCGATTCCCGCCGGCGCTGCGACCACCAGCGAATCTCCCCGGTAGCGGCGTAACGCGGCCTCGACTTCGCCGAGATTGGCGATCACGGCATCGACCAGGCCGGTACCCAGCAGCGACAGCGCGTCGTCGATCGGTGCCGGTGGCAGCAGCTGCGCACCGGGCGCCTGCTCGGCCAGCAGCGCAGTCAGCGGCAATGGATCGGGACTGGCCACGGTGCGCCCGCGCAGGGCTTCAAGCCCCATGACCGGCGGCGCATCCTGGCGCCGCACGATCACCTGCGGCAGCTGCAGGTACGGAGCACTGGCCACCCAGCCGATGGGCACCTGCGAACGTGGCCACCCCAGCAGGGCCTGGGTGTCGTGGGGCAACCCCCCCTCAGCCACGGCAACGCCCGGCAGTGGCTGCATCTGCAGCGGGCGCTGTGCTTCCAGCAGCGCCAGGTACTCCGCGCTGAGCCCGCGCGCCTGGCCCTGTTCGCTGGAGGACAACGGTGCGCGGTCGGCGGGCCAGGCGATGCGCAGCGGCGACTCGCAGCCAGCGGCGGCAGCCGTCGCGGGCAGCAACAGGCAGGCCAGGACCACGGCGGCGGCAGGCAGGCCAGCGACGTTCACGATGGGCATCCTCATTTCGCGGGCGGAAGTGCACGGCCGCGCAGCGGTACCGCTGTCTGCCACGCTAGCGACGTGCGGACAGGCCGCAATGAAGAAAGTTGTAAAAGCATCCAGAGAGGGGAATGCCGACATACACTGCCGCCTTCACCCGTACCTGCGGAGCTTTCGATGCGCATCGGCCTGGCTGCCAACCGTCTTCATCACCACGACGCGCGCGCCGCGCTGTTCCGTTGGTTGCGCAGCAGCGAGGCCGGCCTGTGGGAACTGGGCGTGTCGCTGCACGCGGTCGGCCGCACCCATGACGCGATCGAGCGACAGGGCTTCCTGGCTGGGTATGCGGGCCTGCACCGCTATCCCTACGGGCGCGAGGGTGGCCTGATGAAGCTGGTCGCCGAGGTGGTCGGGATGGGCCCGGATCGGACACTGGATGGAGCGATCTATCTGATTGATCCGGTCGATCCGTCCTCGGTGTTTCCGGAAGCCACGGCATTGAAACGGCAGTGCGTGATCCACGGCAAGCCGTTCATTTCGACCGTGGCCACCGCGCGCGACTGGGTCGAGGTGGAGCGCATCCACGCCGGGCTGGCGGCCGATGCCGGCGCCGACGACCTGCATGCGTTCGAAGGCCAGACGCTGGCGCTGATCGCGCACGATGCGATGAAGCCGGCGATGCTGGCCTTCGCCGATGAGCACTTCGATGTGCTGGCCCGGTTCGGCGAACGCGTGGCAACCGGCACCACCGGCCAGCGCTTGAACGAGCTGGCCTGGAGCCGGGGCTGGCCGCGTGATACGCCATGGGTGACGCGCTACCAGAGCGGCCCGATGGGCGGTGATGCGCAGATTGCCGACCGGGTGCTGGAGGGGCGTTGCCAGCGCGCGATCTTCTTCGAGGATCCGCATGTGGCGCGCCAGCATGAGGCGGATATCCAGCTGCTGGAGCGCGCGGTGACGACGGTGACCGACCAGGCGGTGTGCATTACGGCGCCGCGGGTGGCGGCGCGGTGGGCGGCGGCGGCGGCGTTGCGGGCGAGGTGAGGATTTCGGCCAACGGCTGAGCCCCTCGTGGTGGGTGGCATCCGACGGCAAAGCCGTGCTTGGCCGGGCGGGTGAGCCATGCAGGGGACGCTGCAAGTCCCCCTCCGGGGCCCGGCCCAGCCGCTGGCGGCTGTGCGTTCAGGCGCTTGCGAAGCAGTGCTTCGCAAGCAAAGCGCCTTCACCCCTGTAAGCTCGATGGTGCCATCCATGGCGCCAACGCCCCTGCATGGCTCACCCGCCCGGCCTCAGACAGTTTCCGTGCGTGTCCAGCCACGGAAGAGAGAAAGAAGAGCAAGAGCGGAAGCGGGTCGCGCGCTGTGTGCGCTTCTGTAGAGTCGAGCTTGCTCGACTGCTCAGCTCACGCTCTGGAGTGAAGCCCCTTCTTGTTGAAGGGGCGCGCCGAAGGCGGGGGTAGAGGAAGAATGCGCGGGCAACTGCTGTAGCGCTGGCGCTACAGCAGTTGCCGCAGCATCGCCTTCAGTCGGCGGCCTTCCAGCTGGAAGTAATCGCGCTGTTCGCGCCAGGCGGGAAAGCGTTGCTCCACTTCGTGCCAGAACGCGGGCGAGTGATTCGGCTGGATCAGGTGGCAGAGTTCGTGCACCAGCACGTACTCGAACGCGTCGGAGCGGCCCAGCACCAGGGCCAGGTCCAATGCCATGCTGCCGTCGGGCGCCAGCGAGCCCCATTGCGAGGACATCACCTTCAGGCGCAGGCGGCTGGGTGCGCGCGGCAGGGTGGGCAGGTACTTCGGCAACCATCGGCCGACGTCGGCGCGGGTCTGGGCTTCGTAGAACTCGCGTAGCAGACGGCGCAGCGTGGCGTCACCGCCGCGGGTAGGCCACTGCACGCAGGCGCCGTGCGCGTCGATCTCCAGGCGCGCGTAGCGGCCTTCCTGCCAGCGCAGCGGCAGCAGTTCGCCGCGCAGGGGCAGCACACCGTCTTCGCCCGGCTGCAGCGGTGCCGGCAGGCCCTGGCCCCGATACTGGCGCAGCTGCAGCGCCAGCCAGTCGCGGTGCTGTTCCAGAAAGCGTTCGCCCATCACCAGGCTTGCGCGCGGCGGCAGGGTCAAGCGTGCGCCGCGTTCGTCCACGCTCAGCTTGATGCGGCGCGCACGCGGATCGCGCACGCGCAGTACCTCGATCTCGGCATCCTCCAGGCGCAGGCGAACGGTGTCGCGCTGTACGGTGGCGGGCGGGGTCGGGCTGATCAGGCGGCGCAGCAGACGGCTCATGCGCCCAGCATAGCGCCGCTTCGGGCCGCCGGATGACCGGCGGCCGTCGGGCTGCCTGTTCAGTCAGCCTTGCTGAGCTTGAAGGCTTCTTCCAGCAACAGGAACAGGCGGCGGATCTCGGCGCTCTGCAGGGCGAAGCGGGCGTCGAACTCGGCGCGGCGGCCGTCTTCGTCGGCATGCTCCAGCTGGTCCAGCGCACCGTCGAGGAACTTCAGCTTGCGCACGATCAGGTCGTCGCCGATGACGAAGGACAGGTTGTCCTCGAAGATCAGCGCCAGCTTGGTCACCTGCTTGCCGGCGTCCAGGTGCTTGTCGATCTCGTCGCAGCGCAGTTCCTGGTGCTGGCACTTGACCACCGCGCCACCTTCCACCGGGTCCTTCATCTCGCACTCTTCGCCCAGGCTCAGCCCGGTCGGCAGCGGCTCGCCGGCGATCCAGCCGGTCAGGATCGAGCGCGGCGCGACTTCGGCATTCAGCGGCATCGCCGGGAAGCTGCCGAGCAGGCCGCGGATGTCGGACATGAAGTACTCGCCGGTCTTGCGGCTGGAGGTATCCACCGCCACGTAGCCGTGCTGCAGGTCGATGAAGGCGTCGTTGCGCGAGGACTTCACGAAGGCGCGCGGCAGCAGTTCATGCAGCAGGTCGTCCTTCATGCGCTTGCGCTCACGGCCACCCGGGCGGCGGCCTTCCTTCTCCTCGATCTCCTCCAGCTTGCGCTCGAGCAGGTCGTTGACCACCGCTGCCGGCAGGATCTTGTCCTCGCCGCCCACGGTCAGCCACAGGTGTTCGGCGATACGGTGGGAGAGCAGTTCCTTCTCCTCGCGGCCGAACGGCGAGATGAAGCCGCGCGAATTCATTTCCAGCGCGCCGACCGGCTTCAGCAGGGCGTGCGGCAGCAGGGTGTCGACTTCGGAAAAATCGGTGGTGGTCGGGAAGCGGAAGAACGTCAGGTTGCGAAAGAACATGGAATTCCGGATGGCAAAGAGGAAGGGCGACCGACCTTAAACGGTGGGCGTCTCGGGATCTGCGTCGGCGTCGGCCGGGGAGCCGGCCAGCCAGGCATGGGCGTCGGGCAGCGGCGCGTCGTCGCGACGGCCCAGCGCCATGAAGTCGAACAGGGTGGTGTCGGCCAGCTGCGAGGGCCGGACTTCGCCCATGGCACGCGCGATCTGCTCGATGCGGCCCGGGTGGTCCTTTTCCCACTGCTTCAGCATCAGGCCGACCTGGCGGCGCTGCAGGTTCTCCTGGCTGCCGCACAGGTTGCAGGGAATGATCGGGAACTGGCGTGCCTGTGCGTACTCGACGATGTCACTTTCGCGCACGTAGGCCAGCGGCCGGATCACCACATGCTTGCCGTCGTCGCTGCGCAGCTTCGGCGGCATGCCCGACAGCTTGGCGTGGTGGAACAGGTTCATGAAGAACGTGGCCACCATGTCGTCGCGGTGGTGGCCCAGCGCGATCTTGGTGAAGCCATGGATTTCGGCGTAGTTGTACAGCGCACCACGACGCAGGCGCGAGCACAGCGAGCACATCGTCTTGCCTTCCGGAATGACCCGGCTGACCACCGAATAGGTGTCCTGCTCGATGATGTGGTACGGCACGCCCAGGCCTGCCAGGTATTCCGGCAGCACGTGCTCGGGGAAGCCCGGCTGCTTCTGGTCCAGGTTCACCGCCACCAGCTCGAACGGTACCGGCGCCTTCTTCTGCAGCTGCAGCAGCACGTCCAGCAGGGTGTAGCTGTCCTTGCCGCCGGACAGGCAGACCATGACCTTGTCGCCGGCCTCGATCATGCCGAAGTCGGCAATCGCCTCGCCGACCTGGCGGCGCAGGCGCTTGGCCAGCTTGTGCTGCTCGCGCTCGGCCACGCGCGGATCGCGGGCGGCGCGCGGCTGGGGATCGGGGAGGGAAATCACGGCACTCATGGGTTCCATTCTAACGGCTCGGAGCGGCCACGGCCGGGGGTCGGGATTCCCCTCTCCCGGCAGTCATCAACGCTGTGTATGCTCGGAGGCTGTGGACACCTACAGCCCCGCCGAGATCGTCGAGCACCTCGCCGCCCTGCGCGCCGAGCACCGCCTGCTGGATGAACAGATCACCCGCATGGCCGCCAACGGCGAGGACGAACTGGAAGCCAAGCGCCTGAAGCGGCGCAAGCTGCAGCTGAAGGACTGCATCGCCAGGCTGGAAAGCCTGCAGATTCCCGACGAGCCGGCCTAAAGACGGCCCTGGTGCGTGCCAACCTTGGTTGGTACCTTTGCTTGCGGTAGCTGCCAACCTTGGTTGGCCTCCTGCTCTGGTAGGTGCCAACCTTGGTTGGCACGGCTGGAAGGTGTGGACCAAGGTCCACACCCACCGCATCGCCCGGCACTACCTTCAATCCTGCGGCGCCGCCTCGTCCGGGCGTGCCGCTTCCGGGCTGACCCGTTCGATGGTGTGGCGCAGCTCGCGGCCCAGGATGAACTTGGCGTCCTTGGCCCAGGCATCGAGGCGTTCGTCGAACAGCAGCTTGCTGTTCTCGTCCGGCCACACCAGGCGCAGCTCGCGCAGCTTCTGGATGAAGCCGCGGAACAGGGACTTGTCGAAGAACTCTGGTGCCGCCGGTGCATACAGCAGGCTCAGGCGTTGCGCCGCCTGCTGGCACAGGCTTTCCAGCTCGGCGGCGCCGAGCACGCCGGGGCCGTTCTTCACCAGCACCGAGATGGCGATGTAATAGCGCTCGAACGCCTGCTGCAGCGAATGGCCGATCGCACGCAGGCGGAACACCTCGTCGGTCTGTCCCGTATTGCGCGCCAGGATGCCGCCGTCGTCATCGTTGACGTTCTGCAGCAGGCCTTCGCGCACGAACACGTCGATGGTCCGGTCGATGCGCTGGGCGAACTCGTCCTCGCTCCACGGCAGGAACAGCTCGGCCTGCAGGAACGGGTACACCGTACGCCCCAGCTGGACCAGGCCGGTGCGGCTCATGCGGCGGTTGTTCTGGAAGCAGCAGGCCACCCACGACGAGGCGGTGAACAGGTGCACCACATTGTTGCGGAAGTAGCTCAGCAGCACCGCGGTGTCGCCGCTGACGCTGAGCACGTCACCCAGCGGGTGCTTGATGCGGGTGAGGACGTTGATTTCCTCGGCATGGGCGATGATCCGCTCCGGCGAGTGCGGGGTCACCGTCACCCGGTCCGAGTACGGCATCTCGACCAGCAGCGTCTTGCACAGCTCGATCTGCGCGATCAGGTCGGCCTCGCCCATCGCGTGCTTCGGCGTGGACAGCAGGGCCAGCGCCAGCAGATTGATCGGGTTGACGTCGGCGGCGCCGTTGATACGCACCTGGATGCGTTCGGCCAGCGTATCCACCGTGGTCGACAGCCACGCCGGCTTCTCGTCCTCGGAGACCGCCTCGCCCTTCCACTCCGGCGCCTTCTCGGCGAGCACATCGTTCAGTGCGATCGGTTCGCCGAAGTTCACCACCACCTGGCCGTAGTTCTGCTTGAGTACCTTGGGGATGCCCCACAGCAGCGACCAGATCGATTCCTTTTCCTTCGGCCGGCCAGACAGTTCGTCCAGGTAGCTGCCACCTTCCATCAGCTTCTCGTAGCCGATATAGATGGGCTGGAACAGCACCGGCTTGCGCGGCTGGCGCAGGAACGCGCGCAGCGTCATCGAGATCATGCCGCCCTTGGGCTGCAGCAGCCGGCCGGTACGCGAGCGGCCACCCTCGACGAAGTACTCCAGCGAGTAGCCACCGGCCACCAACTGCGCGACGTACTCACTGAGCACCGCCGAGTACAGCGCGTTGCCACGGATCGAGCGGCGGATGAAGAACGCACCGCCCTTGCGCAGCAGGGTGCCGACCACCGGCAGGTTCAGGTTGATGCCGGCCACGATGTGCGGCGGCACGATGCCACGGTCGTACAGCAGGTACGACAGCAGCAGGTAGTCCATGTGGCTGCGGTGGCTGGGCACGTAGACCACTTCATGGCCCGGCGCGGCGGCCTTGAACTTGTCCAGGTGGTGCACCAGCACGCCCGCATAGATGCGGTTCCACACGTGGCTGAGCATGAAGCTGGCCGAGCGCACCACCGGGCTGGAATAGTCCGCGGCGATTTCCCAGGCATAGGCGTGCGCCTTCTTCCAGGCATCGGCCGGCTTCGAATTGTCGCGCTTGGCCTGTGCGGCGATCGCTTCGCGTACCGGGTCGGCGGCCAGCACCTGGTCCACCAGCAGGCGCCGGGTCGACAGGTCGGGACCGATCACCGATTCACGGATGCGTCGGAAGTGCGTACGCAGCACGCGCTGCAGCTTGCGCACCGTGCGCTCCGGCTCCAAGCCCTCATCCACGGTGCTGCGCAGCGAGATCGGCGGGGCGAAGCGGACGATGGTGCTGCGGCCGTTGAGCAACACCGCCAGCAGGCGGCGGAAGCGGCCGACCAGCGCCCAGTTTTCCGAGAACAGCACCGCGAACCAACCGCTCTGCTTGTCCGGCGCGCGACCGACGAAGATCGACACCGGCACCAGGTGCACGTCCAGGTCATCGCGCACGCGGTGTGCCTGCAGGACCTTGGCCAGCGAGTCGGAGTGGGTCTTGGCGCCGCGCTGCTCGGGAATCAGCGAGTTGCTGGAGCTGCGCCGCGACAGGGCCAGGTAGGCGCGCTTGCGGCCGGTCGGGTCACCGGCCAGCGGCACCAGCGGCGATGGCAGGCCGGCCTGGCGGCAGGCCTTGTCCAGGATCAGCGCGTTGGACAGGCCGTAGTCTTCCAGCACGTACATGACCGGGCGGCCATCGTTGTACTGGCCCGGGTCTTCCGGTTCGATCTTCAGCGACAGCCACGGCTCGACCAGGCGGCCCAGCAACCGTGCCCACAGCGGGCGTCGGCCAGCCGGACGCGCGTGCGCGGGCGGCGGTACCGGGTTCGGGCCGGTACCGGTCGAGGGGGACGCCGGCACCGTATCGGCGGGCGTCGACTGGGATTCTTCGCCGGGGAACGGCAGCGGGTTCTGTTTCGACATCGGCGCCATTATGGCTTAGGCGGCGGCGTTGCCGCTTCCCCACCCTCGGCGGGGGCTTCAGCCAGTGACGGCGACGCCGCAGCGCGGGCCACGTCGGCCTTGCGCAGCAGCGCGTCGGTGTCAGCCAGGGTACGGGTCAGGTACCAGTGGCCCTCGCGCCGGCTCAGCGGCAGCTGCAGGGTCATTTCGCGGCCAGCCAGGTCGTAGTGCAGGCGTACCAGCGCATTGTCGCCCTCCACCGAAAGCAGTTCGCCGCGCACGCTGCGCAGCGCGTCGTCCACGCCCAGCCCGTAGCTGCCCAGCACCGCCTTGAGGGTATGGATGAAGGGCGCCAGCTGCTGCAGGCTGCCTTCCATGCCGGCGGCCTGCAGGCCGGCCTCATCGTCGAAGCCGACCTTGCCCGCCGCGCCGACCAGCGCGGCGATGGTGCTGCGCGCGCGGGCGCGGTCACTGATCGGTGCACCCTGCGCCCAGCTGGCAAGGGTTTCCACCAGGGCGATGTAATGGGCCTGCTGGCCGGGCGTATAGCCCTTCTGGTGGCGCAGGTACTGCACGCCGAAGTTGCCCATCGACTGCGCGGCCTGGCGCACGGCACCGGCCTGGCCGGCCAGCTGGCGGTCGAAGCTGCGTTGCAGTTCGACGCTGGCATTGGGCGTGCGCAGTGCGGCCAGCATCGGCAGCAGCTGGTCGCCCAGTGGCAGCTCGGTCAGCGGCCACTGGCTGTGGCCCTCGGCCCAGGCCTGCTGCAGGCGCTGGTACTGGCTGGGTGGAACCGACAGCTTTGCATAGCCGACCAGATCGTCCTCGGCCAGGCGCAGGGCCATCGCCTGCACCGCCGCCACCGGTTCGGCTGCCGGCCTGGCCGGATCGTTGGCCGGTTCACGGCACGCGGCCACGGCCAGCAGCAGCATGGCTGCCAGCCCCCATCCACGCGCAGACCTTCCTCGCACTGCCACGCTCATGCACTCGGACTCCCCGGACCGGTCCGCATCTTGCGGCCTGCGACGTGACAGCGGCAAGCCGCGCGGTCACGGTTTCCAACCAATGGGGTCAGATCCCTTGTGCCGCAGGCACAAGGGATCTGACCCCAGAACCGCCACCGGCATAAAAAAAGAGCCGGGATCACGGGGATCACAGGCTCTTCAAGCCGGCGCAGGGCCGGTGGACAGTGTTGTGGCACATGTCCGGTCCGAGGACCGGATGGCGGCGATCCTACGCTGCCGCTCAAGTTAAGGCAACACTTCACGTAGTTCCGCATAAATCATTGATTTTATTGAATCACCTGGTGTTTGGGGCCAGGGTCAGGAAATCTACGGCAGGTTTTGCGGCGATTCGGGCACAACCGCTCCCCGGCCGGATGCAAAAACGCCATCCCGCGCGGGTCGGGATGGCGTTAGCGCTTGCAGTCCTGGCAGTGGAATCTCAGCGCGGGAATCTCAGCGCGCGGCCAGCGCCGACGCGATTTCCTGCTGGATCGCCCGGGCCGCGGCCTGCGGATCGGCGGCCAGGCGGATCGGGCGGCCGACCACGATGGCATCGGCGCCATCGGCAAAGGCCTGGTCCACGCCAACGGTACGCTTCTGGTCATCACCGACCGGGCCGCCGGGGCGGATGCCCGGGCAGACGATCGAGAACCCACTGCCGGTGGCGGCACGGATCGGGCCGGCTTCCTGGCCCGAGGCGATCACCCCGTCGATGCCGGCGGCCTGGGCGGCCAGCGCGCGCTCGACCACCACGTCCACCGGCTCGCGGTCGATACCCATCTGCGCCAGGTCGGGGCGGCCCATCGAGGTCAGCACGGTCACTGCCAGCAGCCGCATGTCGCTGCTGTTGGCGGCTGCGCAGGCCTCCATCATGGCCGGATGCCAGCCGTGGATGGTGGCGTAGCTGACCGGCCACTGCGACAGGCGCTTGATCACCGCCGCAGCGGTGGCCGGGATGTCGAAGAACTTCAGGTCGACGAACACGCGCTTGTCGCGGCGGGCCAGCGCATCGAGCACCTGGAAGTACTCGCCGGAGGCGAGCAGTTCCATGCCGATCTTGTAGAACGCCACGCTGTCGCCGAGGCGATCGACCCACTCCAGTGCCTGCACGCGGTCGGGTACGTCCAGCGCGAAGATCAGGCGCTCGTCGTCGCGCAGCGGCAGCGGCGCGCGGCTCACGGTGCGTAGTCCAGGGCGGCGCGCTTGGCGTCGTGGCGGGCCTGGCGCGACTGGCTGTAGTCGTTGTTGAACTGCGCCGGCTCGAAGCCGCCGTAGGTCGGGTTCGGCAGCATCCACCAGCGCTCGCCGAACCAGTCGTGGTACTGCTGCAACAGCGCGTCGCGGCCGTCGTTGGTGTTGGCGGTTACTTCGACGAAGTCACCCAGCTGGTCGCCGAACTGCATCAGCACGCGGTACTTCTGCCCGGCCAGGCGGCGGCGGCAGTTCTTCTCGCTGCCGGCCTGCTCGCAGCCTTCGACCACGGTGCCCAGGCCGAGGAACACGCTGTCGTCGGCCACCGGCAGGCCCTGCTCGCGCAGGTTGGCCAGGGTCGCGTCCTTCAGGTGCACGGCGCGGTTGGAGATGTACAGCAGGGTCACGCCCTTGGCATTGGCAGCCTTGGCGAAATCGACCACGCCCGGAATGGCCTTGGCCTTCTTTTCGGCCACCCACTGGTCCCAGGTCATTTCATCGTATTCCTTGCCGTCGCGGACCAGGCGCGCCTGGTAGGGCGAGTTGTCCAGCACGGTCTCATCCACGTCCAGCACCACGGCCGGCTTCAGGCCCTTGGCCTCGTTGCCGCGTTCTTCCGGCACCAGCGCATCCCAGTGGGCTTCCTTCAGCGCGGCATCCAGGTGGTCGGCGGCGGCACGGTAGGTCTGCTCGGTGATCGCCTTGTACTCCTGCGCACGCTGCATCCACAGCACCGCATTGAGGTTGTCGTTGGCAGTGGCATCGAGCGCGCCACCGGCCTTGGCAGCGGCGGCCGGGGCCTCCGGGGTTGCGGCTTCAGCGGCAGGCGCATCCACGCGCTTGCAGGCGGACAGGCCCAGCGCCGCGGTAGCGAGCAGGGTCAGGGACAGGGAAACAGGACGACGCATGGATTCACCGGCAATCAGATATACCGGCGCATTTTACCGGCAAAGGCGGTCCTGGGACGGCTATGCTTGGCGGTTGACCCGTTGCCCTTCCGGAGGCCGCCATGACCGATTCCACCCAGACCCCCGACGTCCCCCTGCTCGACGCCGTGCAGGCCCGCCTGCTGGGCTGCCTGGTGGAAAAGGAGGCAACCACCCCGGACACCTATCCACTGACGGTCAACGCCGCCCAATCGGCCGCCAACCAGAAGACCGCCCGCGAGCCGGTGATGAACGTCGATGCCGGCAGCGTGCAGCACGCCCTGCGCCAGCTGGAGACGCTGGGCCTGGCCCGCCAGCACTTCTCCTCGCGCGCCGACCGCTACGAGCACCGCCTGCAGGCCGCGCTGGACCTGACCCGGCAGCAGACCGTGCTGCTGGCGCTGCTGCTGCTGCGTGGGCCGCAGACGCTGGGCGAGCTGGTCACGCGCAGCGAACGCCTGCACCGCTTCGCCGACACCGACGAGGCCCGCCACGCCATCGATCGCCTGCAGCAGCGCGCGCTGCTGGTGGTGCTGCCGCGCGCCAGCGGCCAGCGCGAAGACCGCTACATGCACCTGCTGTGCGGTGAAGTGGACGGCGCGGCGCTGGCGGCGAAGTACGCCAGCAGCGGCGGGGGCAGCAGCGATGCGGCCGACCCGGGCCTGGCCGAGCGCGTGGCCCAGCTGGAAGCGGCGGTGGCCGAACTGCAGGCACAGTTGGCCGAACTGCGCGGTTGAGGGGGTGGGTGCCGACCGGGGTCGGATCCCGCACCGCGGGCTCTGACCCCATCGCCACCTCGGGTTGCCGGCCAGCGGCCGGCACTACCCGACCTCTGCCGCCCCCGGCGTGGCATACAACCGGCTCGGGCTGTCCACGCCCGGCAACTGGATCACCCCGCGCTCCTGCATGCCCAGGCCCAGCAGGATCTTCCCGGACACCACGTTGTCCAGATCGGTAATGCCATACAGATCGTGCAGGCCCAGCTCCGCACGCGCATAGGCAAACACCGCCCGCGCCGCCTCACCGGCATAGCCCTGCCCGGCGAATTCCGACAGCACCGCATAGCCGATGTCCGGCCCCGGCAAGCCATCCCGCCGCACCAGCCCGGCATTGCCCAGCCAGGCACCATCGGACAACCGCTCGATGGCATACATCCCGTAGCCGTGCAGCGCATAGGCCGGCAACACCCGCATCGCCGCGTAGTCGCGCGCCTCCTGCTCCGTGCGCACGCCCCGGTCACCGATGAAGCGCACGAAGCCCGGATCATTCAACAGCGCCAGCATCGGCACCGCATCGCGATCAGGCTCGATCGCACGCAGGCGCAGGCGTTCACTTTCAATCGGATGCACGCGCAGACCTCCAGCCGAAACCCCGATTCTGCCTCAGCCCCCGGCTGCTGTTGTTGCTTTTGATTTTCTTCTTTCTTTTCCGTGGCTGGTGCGCACGGAACCTGTCAGAGGCCGGGCGGGTGGGCTGGGCGGGACCGTCCGCGGCATGGGCCCGAGGCATGCCTCGGGCGGGTTGGGCAGGACGCCCAACCCCGGTCTTGCCGTGTGCGCAGGACAGCGCACACGAGCAAGCCGCGGCCGAGCCCCCAAGGACGGGTTTACGGCGTGTCCCGCCCAGCCCACCCGCCTGGCCCGCTCACGAATGCACTGCGGACGACGCCAGCCACGAGGGGCTGCGCCGTTCGCCGGTCAATCGAACAACGCCTCGATCGCCGCCAACCCCGCACTCGCCCGTTCCTTCTTGCGCACCGCATCCGCCACCGGATCAGCACCATCGCGCTGGATCTCCTCGGCCGGAATCTCCTCGAAGAACCGGCTCGGCTTCAGCCGCACATGCTCACCGAACTTGCGCGTCAGCTTGCTATAGCTCATCCACAGCTGGATCTTGGCGCGGGTGATGCCCACGTACAGCAGTCGCCGTTCTTCCTGCAGATTGCCTTCGTCCAGGCTGACCTGGTGCGGCAGCACGCCGTCTTCGCAGCCCACGATGAACACGTACGGGAACTCCAGGCCCTTGGAAGCGTGCATGGTCATCATGCGCACCTGGTTGCCGCCCTCGTCCTTGTCGCTGCGCGACAGCAGCGCCAGCTGGCCGGCCAGGTCGGCGGCGGTAGCACCACGTGGGCCACCCTCGAACCACTGCGCCAGTTCCTCGATGTTGTTGGCGCGGCGCTGGTAACTGGCCTCTTCCTTGGCCTGCTGGCGCAGTTCGCTGAGCAGGCCGGATTCCTTGGCGACCTTGCGGATCATGTCGCCGGACGTCACCTGGCGCATCTGTGCACGCAGGTCGCGCAGGATGTCGGTGAAGCGCGCCAGGCTGTTGGCCGCGCGCGGTGGGAGCTGCTGCAGGGCACCGATGGTTTCTGCCACATGCGCCATCGGCATGTCCTTTTCCTGGGCCAGCTCGGCCAGCTTGGCCAGCGTGCCGGCACCGACGTCGCGCTTGGGCGACTGCACCGCACGCATGAACGCGGTGTCGTCATCCGGGTTCACCAGCAGGCGTAGCCAGGCCAAGGTGTCCTTCACTTCCTGGCGTTCCAGGAACATGGTGCCGCCGGTCAGGTGGTAGGGAATGCGCAGCAGCTGCATCGCCTTTTCCAGCGGGCGCGACTGGAAGTTGCCGCGGAACAGGATGCAGAAGTCGCTCCACGGCACGTTGCGCGACTGCGCGACGAAGGCAATCTCCGCAGCGACCTTCTCCGCTTCGTGTTCGCTGTTGCGACACTCCCACACGCGGATACGCTCGCCGTCAGCCTGGTCACTCCACAGCTTCTTCAGGTGTTCGTGCGGGTTGTTGGCGATCAGCGCATTGGCCGCGCGCAGCACGCGGTTCGAGCAGCGGTAGTTCTGCTCCAGCTTGATGATCTCCAGCGCGGGGTAATCACGCCCCATCTGCTGCAGGTTTTCCGGGTTGGCGCCGCGCCAGGCGTAGATCGACTGGTCATCGTCGCCCACGCAGGTGAAATTGCCCTTGTCACCGGCCAGCTGCTTGAGCAGGCGGTACTGCGCGTCGTTGGTGTCCTGGCATTCGTCCACCAGCAGGTAGCCGATGCGCTCGCGCCAGGCCAGCGCGATCTCCGGGTTCTCTTCCAGGATCTGCACCGGCAGACGGATCAGGTCATCGAAGTCGACCGCGTTGAACGCGGTCAGGCGCAGCTGGTATCGCTCGTAGACGCTGGCCGCTTCCTTCTCGCGGTTGCTGCGTGCGGCGGCCATCGCCTGTTCGGGCGACAGGCCGGCGTTCTTCGCGCGCGACACCAGGTTCTTCATGTCCTCGATGTCGTCGGGCTTGGCCCCGTGCATCAGGTCCTTGATCTGCGCAGCGGCATCGTCGGCGTCGAAGATCGAGAATCCACGCTTCAGGCCCACCGCCGCGTGCTCGATCTGCAGGAACTTCAGGCCCAGCGCATGGAAGGTGCAGATCGTCACCTCGTCGGCATCCTGCTCGCGCAGGCGCTTGGCCACACGCTCGCGCATTTCCTTGGCCGACTTGTTGGTGAAGGTGATCGCCGCGATGCGGCGTGCCGGGTAGCGGCCACAGCTGATCAGGTGGGCGATCTTTTCCACGATCACGCGCGTCTTGCCGCTGCCCGCGCCGGCGAGCACCAGCAGCGGACCTTCGATGTGCAGGACGGCGGCGGCTTGGGGGGGATTGAGACCGTGCATGGGATGGGGATTGTAGCGGGGCGGGGTGACGACCACAGCGGCCTGCCGGCGGGGTTGCTGAACGGCTTCGGCGAAGCGGGGCCGCGGCGTACAATCCGTCGATGGCCAAGCTCTACTTCTACTATTCGGCGATGAACGCCGGCAAGACCACCACCCTGCTGCAGAGCGCCCACAACTACCGCGAGCGCGGCATGCGGGTGGCGATCCTGACCCCGCGCCTGGACGATCGTGCCGGCGCCGGCGTGGTCGCTTCGCGGATCGGCCTGCGTGCCGATGGCATGGCCTTCGACCGTGACACCGATCTACAGCGCTGGGTCGAGCAGGACCTGGCCGCGAACGGGCCGATGGGCTGCGTGCTGGTGGACGAGGCGCAGTTCCTGACCCGCGCCCAGGTCTGGCAGCTCAGCGAAGTGGTCGACCAGCTGCGCATTCCGGTGCTGTGCTACGGCCTGCGTACCGACTTCCGCGGCGAGCTGTTCGAAGGCAGCCAGTACCTGCTGGCCTGGGCCGACGAGATGCAGGAGATCAAGACCATCTGCCACAGCGGCAAGAAGGCGACGATGACGGTGCGTGTGGACGAGCATGGGCACGCGGTGCAGGACGGCCCGCAGGTGGAGATCGGCGGCAACGACCGCTACGTGTCGGTCAGCCGCGCGGAGTTCAAGAAGATCACCCGCGGCGAAGGCCGGATCGATCCGGCGCAGGCGCCCCTGCCGCTGTAAGGGGTGTTCTTTTGCAGGGCTTGCAGCCCTGCACCTGCTTCAAGCCGAAGCAACGGCAACAGCGGGCATTCCGTGGGATGGCGGGGCGGTGTCGGAGTGCGGGGACGCTGCAAGTACGTCCCTGTAAGCTTGGCAGCCGCATCCATGCGGCTGACACCCCGCACTCCGACACCACCCCACCTCTGACAGATTTCTGCGGCTGTTGGTAGGTGTCGACCTTGGCCGACACATCTGTTGTCAGATATCGAATGAAATTCCGTGGGGTCAGATCCGTTTTCCTTCGGAAAACAGATCTGACCCCACGAGCTGTTCCAACAGATCGCGCAAAACTGTCGAAGGCGGGGTGGGTCCGGTTGAGGGGGCGTGAGCGCCATGGATGGCGCGACCGAGGCTACATGGACGTATTTACGCCGTCCCCCTCAACCGGACCCACCCCGCCATCCCACGGAATGCCCGTTTTTGACGTTGACGTTGACGTCAGCAGGTGCAGGGCTGCAAGCCCTGCAAACCTCCCCCCCTCTTAGTACAGCGTGCGCTCCGGCGCGCCCGCCGGCGGCGGGGTGTACTGGTACAGCCAGGTTTCCGTAAGCGTCTTGCCGCCACTGCGCAGGAACAGTCGGATGTCGATCTGCTCGGTGCTGCCTTCCGGCGGCACCAGGTCGAACATCGCGCGGTAGCCGTTGATCTCGCGCAGCGGGCGCGCCGACACGATCTCGACCCGGCCACGGCTGGCTTCCACCACGGCTTCAACCTCGCCCTTGTCAATCAGCCTGGCCAGTTCGCCGCCTTCGAAGTCCACCGCGAAGCGCCAGCTGAAATACTCGCGCTTCTTGCCGACCACGCCACCCAGGCCGGTGCGGCTGGCCACGCAGTGCGCCAGCGGCGGCCGTGCCGGCGGTTCGGCGCCCCAGTACAGGCGATAGCCGACCAGCAGCTCCTGGCCCGGCTGCGGCTTTTCCTTCGGGTTCCAGAACGCGACGATGTTGTCGAAGGTCTCGTCCACGGTGGGAATCTCCACCAGCTGCACCGAGCCCTCGCCCCATTCGCCCTTCGGCTCCACCCACAGGCACGGGCGCTTCTCGTAGAACACGCCGTCGTCCTGGTAATGGTCGAAATTGCGGTCGCGCTGCAGCAGGCCGAAACCACGCGGGTTGCGGTCCACGAACATGTTGAAGCGCAGGTTGCGCGGGTTCAGCAGCGGGCGCCAGATCCATTCGCCGGCACCGGTCCACAGCGACAGGCCATCGGTGTCGTGGATCTCCGGGCGCCAGTCCCATGCCATGCGGCGGTCGTTCTCGCCCACCTGGTACATGCTGGTGCACGGGGCGATGCCCAGCCGCTCGATCGCCTTGCGCGGGTAAAGCGCGCTGTCGATGTCCATCAACAGCACGTCGCCATTGGTGATCGCGAAGCGGTAGGCACCGGCCACGCTGGGCGAATCCAGCAGGCCGTAGACCACGATCGTCTCCGAATCGGCCGACGGCTGCTCCAGGTAGTAGGCGATGAAGTCCGGGAATTCCTCCGGCTTGCCCATGCCGGTGTCGATCGCCAGGCCGCGCGCGGACTGGCCGTACTGGCCTTCCTTGCCGACCGCGCGGAAGTAGCTGGCGCCGAGGAAGGCCGCGAAGTCGCGGTCGGTGTCCTTGCGGGTGTTCAGGCGGAAGCCGGCGAAGCCCAGATCGGCCGGCAGCTCGCCGTCCTTGATGCCGCTCTTGCCGTAGTTGAACGCCGCGCCGTCATAGGCCAGCTCCTGCGCCTTGCCGTCGACCACGTCGAACATGCGCACCGGCGAGTGGAAGTACAGGCCCAGGTGGAAGAACTTGGCCTGGAACTTGCCCGGCTGGTCAGCCCACAGCGCATGGTCCTGGCGGTAGCCGATCGACTGGTACTGGTCCCAGTCCAGGCCTTCCAGGCGGCCCGGCAGCACCCGCTTGTGGCTCTTGTAGGGTGCCTGTGCCAGCGCGCGCGCCTGGCCCTTCAGGGTGGCGAAGTCGAACGGCTGCGGCTGGCCGAGGCGGCGCAGGCCCATCTGGCCGCTCTTGCTGGCCGCGCACGCGGGCAGGGACGGCAGGCCGAATGCAGCCAGGGCGAGGGAGGCATTGCGGATGAAGTCGCGTCGTTGCATGCAGGCGCGTCAGGCACAGAGGGAAGGTCGGCCATCATAGGCAGACAAACGTTAACGGGCAGCGGAGACGTACCCTGCCCGTTCAGCTGCCGCTGGCCGCCCGGCTCAGCGCTGGCAGTGGCTGCACCAGACGCTGGCGCGCTGGCCGATGGTGGCGTGCTTCAGCGCGCGGCCACAGTTCGGGCAGGGCAGCCCGTCACGGCCGTACACCAGCAGTTCCTGTTCGAAGTAGCCCGGTGCGCCGTCAGGGCTGATGAAATCGCGCAGGGTGGTGCCGCCACGGGTGATCGCGTAGCCGAGGATTTCCTTCACCGCGTCGGCCAGCCGCTGGTAGCGCACGCGCGAGATCTTGCCGGCCTCGCGCAGCGGGCTGATACCGGCCTTGAACAGGCTCTCGGCGGCGTAGATGTTGCCCACGCCCACCACCACCGCCTGGTCCATCAGGAAGGTCTTCACCGGCGCGCTGCGGCCACGGCTGCGGGCGAACAGGTAGTCGCCGTCGAACGCGTCGTCCAGCGGCTCCGGGCCCAACCCCTGCAGCAGCGGATGGATCTCACCGGCGGGCTGCCACAGCAGGCTGCCGAAGCGGCGCGGGTCGTTGAAGCGCAGCAGGCGGCCGTTGTCCAGGCTGATGTCGACGTGGTCGTGGGCGCGCACCGGCGTATCACCGGGCAGCACGCGCAGGCTGCCGGACATGCCCAGGTGCAGCACCGCGCTGCCGATGGCGGTATCCAGCAGCAGGTACTTGGCGCGCCGACGGATCTCCTCGATGCGCTGCCCCGGCAGCAGCTCGGCCACTTCCGGCGGAATCGGCCAGCGCAGGTCGGCGCGACGCAGGATCACGCCATGCACGCGGCGACCCTGCAGGTGCGGCGCCAGGCCGCGGCGGGTGGTTTCGACTTCGGGCAGTTCAGGCATGAACCGATTCTACGCCCGCTCAGCGTGGCGGTGCCGCCAGTTCACGGGCATCCAGGACGCCATCACCGTTGGCATCCTGCTTGTGGAAACGCTGCACGATCACCTGCCGCTGCTGTTCGCGGCCGATCGCCCTGCCCTTGCCGCCGGGCAGCTCGTCTGCGCTCAGCACACCATCGCCATTGCGGTCCATGCGGTCGAAGGCATACAGCATCCACTGCACGTACTCGGATTCACTCACCCGGCCGTCGCCATCGCTGTCCATCCGCTGCAGGTAGCTGGTGGTGTCGGTGACCTGGGCCAGCGCCACGCCCGGCAGCAGCGCCGCCAGCAGAAGCCCGTACCCCGCCCTCACGCGCCCACCAGGCTGTAGCCCTTCAGCCGTGCGGCGTAGGCCTGCAACGCGGCGATTCCGCTTTCCTCGGCCTCGCGGCACCAGGCCTGCAGCTGGTGCAGGCGCTCGGCGGCGTCGTGGCCGCGGGCCTCGAGCAGCGCCGCCAGCCGCGCGCGGTACTCGACCAGTGTGCGGATGCGCGGGCGCTGCGCCACCCATTCGCTGAGCTGGGCACGACTGTCCGGCTTCAGCCAGCGGCCATCGTTGACCAGGCCACGGCGCAGCCGGCGCGGCAGCAGGCGGCGCAGCTTGGCCCCGGCCTGTGCCGCTTCCTCGCGCAGAGCCGGCATGAACACATTGCGCTGGTAGTCGGTCATCGCCTGGAAGCGGTGCGACAGCAGTGCCTTCAGGGTCTCGGCGTCGGGCACGGCGATGTTCGGGCGCACGTCCATGGCCGGTGCCACCCGCAGCACCCTGGCCAGGCGCAACGCCTGCAGCAGGCGGATCGCACTCCAGCCGATGTCGAACTCCCAGCGCCGCATCGCGAAGCGCGCCGAGCTGGGGAAGGCATGGTGATTGTTGTGCAGCTCCTCGCCACCGATCCAGAACCCCCACGGCGTGAGATTGGTGGAGGTATCGGCGGACTCGTAGTTGCGGTAGCCCCACCAGTGGCCCAGGCCATTGACCACGCCGGCCGCCCAGAACGGGATCCACGCCATCTGGATCGCCCACAGGGCCACGCCGGGCAGGCCAAACAACACGGTATTGATCGCGAACAGCAGCACCGGCCCCAACGTGGCATGCGGGGTATACAGGCGGCGCTCGATCGCATCATCGGGGGTGCCGCGCCCGTACTGCTCGATGTCCGCGCGCTGGCCCCGAGCTTCCCGGTACAGCTCCACGCCGTGCCAGAACACCTTGCCGATGCCGCGGGTGACCGGGCTGTGCGGGTCGTCCTCGGTCTCCACCTTGGCGTGGTGCTTGCGGTGGATGGCTACCCACTCGCGGGTGATCATCGAGGTGGTCAGCCACAGCCAGAAGCGGAACACGTGGGCCAGCGCCGGGTGGAAATCGACCCCGCGATGGGCCTGGCTGCGGTGCAGGTACAGGGTCACCGAGAAGATGGTGATCTGGGTGAAGACCAGCAGCACTGCCAGCATGGCCCACCAGCCCAGGCCGAGCACACCACCGGTCAACAGGGACATCAGGGCATCAGGCATGGCAGCTCTCCGGATCGACGCGGGGATGGCAGACATGATGGGCGCTTGCGTTGCAAACTGCATCCCTGCGGCGGTGACTGCCACCGCCTTCCGTGGCACCGTTCACAGTTGGGGACCTGAGTTGTCGAGCCTTGATCCACGCGCCAGCGCCATGACCGCCGCCCCGCCCCTGGCGGAGCTGCCCCCCTTGATCGAACTGGACCGCGCCACCGTGGTGCGCGGCCAGGTGAAGGTGCTGCACGGGCTCAGCCTGCGCATTGCGCAGGGCCAGCACACCGCCCTGCTCGGCCCCAACGGCTGCGGCAAGTCCACCTTCATCAAGCTGATCACCCGCGAGCTGTACCCGCTGGCCCAGGGCGACGGCACGGTGGCGGTGAAGGTGCTGGGCCAGAACCGCTGGCAGGTGGACCGGCTGCGCTCGCAGCTGGGCATCGTCACCGGCGACCTCAGCAGCAACCTGGCCGACATGCCCGGGCTGACCGTGGAGCAGGCGGTGCTGTCCGGCTTCTTCGCCAGCTACGTGGTGCCGGCCTTCCGCGAAGTGACCGCCGACATGCTCGCGCGCGTCGGCGAGACACTGGCGATGACCGGCGCCCTGTCGCTGCGCGAGCGCGCCTACGCCGAGCTGTCCGCCGGCGAGACCCGCCGCGTGCTGATCGCCCGCGCGCTGGTCAATCGGCCGCAGGCACTGCTGCTGGACGAACCCTCCACCGGGCTGGACCTGGTGGCCCGCGAGCAACTGGTAGCGACCATGCGGGTACTGGCGCAGCAGGGCATCACCCTGGTGCTGGTGACCCACCACATCGAAGAGATCATTCCCGAAATCGAGCGGGTGGTGCTGCTGCGCGACGGCCGCGTACTGGCCGATGGCACCCGTGCCGAGCTGCTGCGCAACGAACCGCTGTCGGCGGTGTTCGGCGGCACGATTACGGTGGTCGAGCAGGAAGGCCGCTTGACCGCGTACGCGGGGTAATCGACATGCCGTTGTAGCGCCGAGCCCACGCTCGGCTGCTCGTGATCACGGCAAACGGCAGCCGAGCATGGGCTTGGCTCTACAGGAAGCAATGCAGCGGGCCGGAAAGTCCGGCCCGCCGCAGTTCCTCAGAACCGCAACGCCAGCGCGCGTGACTCGATCGGTGCCATCCGGCTCTGATCCTGCAGCTGCAGGTCGCGCAACTCGTACGGCGCACCGAACCCGACCGGCAACGCGGCCTGATCGAAGGGCAGCACCAGCTGGCCTGCGCCCGGGCCATCGAACCACGCGGCCGCATGTGCCTGCGCGACCGGCTTCAGCTGGCCATCGCGGGCCGTGGCATACAGCGTGCCGCGTGCTTCGTAGCGGCCGGCCGCAGCCACCTGCAGCGGCAGTGCCACCTGGCGGCTGGCCGGGTCCGGTGCCGCCTGGCCACTGAAGCGTGCGGTCGATCGTGCCACCGCGAAGGCCACCTTGCCATCGCGTAGCAGGCCATCGGCCTGGGCGAACACCTGCAGCTCCCATAGCCCCTGCACGCTGCCGACATCGGCCGGGATCCGCACCTGCGCGCGCAGGCTGCCATCGGTGGTGCGCAGCAACCGCTGCGGCCAGCTGCGACCATCCGGAGCAACCAGCAGGGCTTCGCCGCCCAGGCCGCCACGACGCGATGCCAGCTGCGCGGTGGTGGCACCGTCTTCCAGCAGGCGTGCCTGCAGCTGCACGTTGCCACCGGCCAGCACCTGCGCCTGGTTGGCCTGCACTTCCAGCCGCAGCGGGCTGTTCGGCTCCAGCACCTGCACCACGTAGCGGCCCTGTGCCTGCGCGCTCTGCAGCGTGTACGCACCGGCCGCACTGGTCGCGCCGGTGCGCAGCATGCTGCTGCCATCACCCACCGGCATGCCGGCTTCCTGCAGCGCGCGCGCATCGACACTGCGCGCCACGCTGCTGCGGCCGGCCGGGTCGCGCACCTGCAGGGTGTTGGCCGGCAGCGCGCGGGCACCGTCGGCCGGGCTCAGCTGGATCACCGCATCCGGTGCCGTCAGCGGCAGGTCAAGGCCGCGCTGCAGCTGCGTGCCATCGACCTGCTGCCAGTAGCTGCGGCTGACCGAGGCATACGGCGTGGCCGCCTGCAGCGGCTGTGCCGGGTTCAGCGCCCAGGCAAAGGCCAGTGGCGCGTGTTCGCTTTCATCAGCCGGCAGCGGCGCGGCCACCAAGGCGGCAGGCACCTGATCGCCCGCACGGGCAGCCTGCAGCGGCTGCGCGGCCTGCGCGGCGGAAAGGGACAGCACTGCCAGCACGGCGCTGGCCAGCAGGGTGGAATGGATCGTCATGGTCATCTCCCTCACTGGGCCAGGTCGTTGCGCAGGATCGTGCCGAGGCCGAAGCACTCGCGGCGGCTCTGGTTGTGGCTGAGCGGCTCCGCATCCTTGGTGCGCTGCTTGTCGGTGAACCAGGTGGTGCCGGCGGCCTTCTGGCTGCTGCACTCCAGGAAGCCGTCGGAGCAGGACGACAGCCAGTTCTGGGTGAACTCCAGGCCGACGTTGGCGGCATAGCCACCGCAGTAGCTGTTGCTGTCCCACACCGCCGACTCCACGTCGCTGCCCACCACCGCGCGGAACGGCTTGGGCAGCGCAGGACGACCGGCGGTGCCGTACAGGTTCTGCGCGTTGTAGGTGGCCATGCTCGCCACCTGCTGCTGGCGCACCGCGTCGTTCTTGTAACCCAGCAGCCAGCCCAGCGAGGTTTCGAAGGTGTTGCCGTTGAGCACGGCATCGGCCAGCGGCGTACCCGCCGAAGACGGCGCCAGCGCGTTGACCTTGCGCACCGTGCGGATGATCTTCGGATAGCGGCTGTCGTAGGTCGGGTTGGACAGGATCCAGCGCATCACGTTGCCGCCGTTGGAGTGGGTGATCACCACCAGCTGGGTGATGCCACGGCTGTCGATGAAGCCGGTCAGCTGGTTGGCCAGGCAGCCGGCGGCTTCCGGCTTCCACATGTACTGGTTGAAGTCACAGTTGATGACCACATAGTTGCTGCTGTTCGGCAGGCCCTGGCGCACGGTGTCGATGATCGCCGGCTGCCAGTAGTCCTGGGTGGCGTTGGTCTGTGCGCCGGTGCCATGCACGAAGGCCACACCGACCACGTCGGCCGCCTGCGCCTGAGCGGTTGCCAGCCCGAGGAGCAGGGCCAGGACGGTACTTCCTGTTGCGGTGCTGCGCATCGCTTTCTCTCCCTCTGTCAGCGGATCCCCCCGACCCGGCTGGAACTGGACGGCGTCTCGATCACCGTTGTGCCGATGCTCACGGCGCGGCCGCGTGAAAGTCCGTGCGCTGCGCCCGGATTCACGAGACTGACGACACTCGATGACGCTTTTCATATCGCCGGGATGACCATGCCGGGTCTGGCCGTATGACCGATGGCCACTGCGGTGTCGTATACGGGCTGCGATCATGGCGCGATGTTTTTCCTCCGGAGCCCGTCCATGTCGCTGATTTCCCACCCTGCCCGCCCGCTGCTCGGCCTTGCCGTCGTTGCGGCCCTGGCTGGTTGTGCCGCCACCGCCGCCAAGCCGACCGCCGTTGAAGCCAACATCACCACCAAGGCGGTGGGCTATCTGGACAAGAGCGCGGTACCGGCCAGCCTCGACCTGGTGCCAGCACCGCCGGTGGCCGGTTCGGCCGCCCTTGCCCTCGACGAACAGGTCAGCCGTGAAGCCCGCGCGCTGCGTGGCAGCCCGCGCTTCGCCCAGGCCGGTGTCGATGCGGAACTCGGTTTCCCCGAAGGCGCCAACCACTTCTCCTGCGCCGCCGACATCGACGTCGATGCGGTGAAGACCCCGGCGCTGTACCGCCTGCTCGAGCGCAGCCGGATCGACGCCAGCGCCGCCACCAAGGCCGCCAAGAACCACTACCAGCGCCCGCGCCCGTTCATGGTCAATGGTGAACCGACCTGCTCGCCGAAGGACGAAGAAGGCCTGCGCAAGAACGGCTCGTACCCGTCCGGCCACACCTCGATCGGCTGGGCCTGGGCCCTGATCCTGTCGGAGATCGCACCGGATCGCGCCGATGCGATCCAGGCGCGCGGCCGCAACTACGGCGAGAGCCGTCTGGTGTGCAACGTGCACTGGCAGAGCGACATCCTGGAAGGCCGCTTCATGGGCGCCGCCGCCGTGGCCCGCCTGCACGACAACGCCGCGTTCAACAAGGACCTGCTGGCCGCACGCAAGGAGATCGCTGCCGCGCGCAAGGCTGGCCTGCACTCCAGCCGCGACTGCGCAGCCGAGAATGCGGTACTGAAGGTGCGCCCGCAGAGCGCGCTGTAAACGGCGATCCGGGGTCAGAGCCCCTCCCTTCGGAAAGGGATCTGACCCCAGCGCGGAATGCCGATGCCATCGGGGTCGGATCCCTTTCCGCTGGAAAGGGCTCTGACCCCATTCGGCAACGATCGGTGTAAAGCAGAAGGGCCGGCATTGCGCCGGCCCTTCTTCATTGCATCAACGCGGTCACCGCATCAGAACTTCGCGGTGAACTCCACGCCCCAGGTACGCGGCTCGTTGAGGAAGCCGGTCAGGTTGTTGAAGTCGATCGCGCCGACCACGCGGGTCTGGTTGGTCAGGTTGCGGCCGAACACGGCCACGTCGTACTGGCCGTAATCCCAGTTGTAGCCCAGGCGCAGGCCGCCTTCCAGCGAACTACGGCCGCGGAATTCCGGCGACTCGTAGATGAAGAAGTTCACCGCGCTGCGGTAGGCCCAGTCGGTGTAGGCATACAGCTCGCTGCCATCGCTGAGCGGGAAGCCGACACGCAGGGTCGCGTTGTGGATCCACTTCGGCGCCTGCGGCAGCGGGTTGCCGTTCACCAGCGCATAGGTGCCACCGTTGATGACGGTGGTCGGGTCGTTGATGGTGCAGCCACCGCCGCAGATCGCTACCGCCAGATCCTTGTCCTTGATCTCGGTGTCGTTGTAGCTGCTGCCGAAGGTCAGCAGCACGTTGTCAGCCAGATAGGCTTCCAGGTCCAGCTCCACGCCCTGGCCGATGGTCTTGTCAGCGTTGAGCAGGGTGGCGGTGTTGTTGGTGCCGCCCACCGCGATCAACTGCTGGCCGTCAACGTTGTAGCGGAACACGCTCAGGCCCAGGCGCGCGCGGCGCTCGAACAGGTCGGCCTTGATGCCGGCTTCGTACGAGATCACCTTCTCCGAATCGGCCTGCGACAGGCCCGGCGCGAAGGCCAGGCGGCCCTGGATCGACGGCGCACGGAAGCCCTTGGCCACGCGGGCGTAGGCATTCACGTTGTCGGTCAGCTTGTACACGCCGCTGACATCCCAGCTGACGTCGTTGACGTCGGTGTTGGCCAGGTACGGGCCACTGACCGGGGTGCCGAACGGAAGGACGGCCTGCAGCACGCTGGCGTTGAAGTCCTTCTTGTCCTGGGTGTAGCGCACGCCGGCGCGCAGCTTGAAGCGCTCGGTGACATCGAAGTCACCCGAGGCGAACACCGCCCATGCCTTGTTGCGCTGGTTCTGCACCACATGGCCGGTCTGCGGGTTGCCCGGCTTCAACGAGTTGTAGTTGAAGTTGTTGATGGTCACGTCTTCGTCGAAATAGAAGACGCCGGCCTGCCAGTCGAAGCGGCCCCATTCGTTGGATTCGACGCGGAACTCCTGCGTCCACTGGCGATGGTGCGGCAGGCCGTCGGCCGACTCCGACGAGAACGGGATGAAGCCCGGCCCATAGTTGCCAGCGCCCAGCGATGCGTCGCCGTAGCCACCGTCGATGTCACCACGATTGAGCGATTCGGCGGTTTCATAACCGGTGATCGAGTGCAGGGTCACCGAACCGAGGTTCCACTGCAGGCGCGCACTGCCGCCCCAGGTCTCCAGGTCGGAGAAGTTGACGCCATCGTTGGCAACCTTGTCGCGATCGAAGTTCTCGACCAGTGAATTGCCACCCTTCTGGATGATGTTGGCGCGGAACAGGCGCGCGGTGCCGTTGAGCTTGCGCTTGTGCAGGTTGAACAGCGCTTCGAAGTCGTCGCCCTCGTACAGGAACTGCACGCGGCCGGCGGCTTCGTCATAGCCTTCGAAACCGCTGTTGGGGGCGCCAACGCGGGTGTTGTCGACCCAGTCGTCGCGGCGCTGGTAGATGGCCGAGACACGTGCCGACCAGCGGTCGGTCAGCGGACCGCCGTACGCGCCCTGCACGTTCCAGCTGTTGTAGCTGCCGTAGCCGACGCGGATGTAGCCATCGGCATCCTGCGACGGACGCGCCGAATCGAACTTGACCACGCCGGCCGGGGTGTTGCGGCCGAACAGCGTGCCCTGCGGGCCACGCAGCACTTCCACGTTGGCCAGGTCGAACAGCGGGAAGCCCTTCAGCAGCGGGCTTTCCTGCACCACGTCGTCGTACACCAGCGACACCGGCTGCGACGCATTGAGGTCGAAGTCGGTGTTGCCCAGGCCACGGATGTAGAAGCGCGGGAAGGCACGGCCGTAGGACGACTCGATGTTGAGGCTGGGCACGCGCGCGGCCAGGAAGCGGATGTCATCGCCCGCCGAACCCAGCACATCGAGCTTCTCGCCCTGGATCGCGCTGATCGCGACCGGCACGTCCTTGGCGTTCTCAACGCGCCGCTGCGCGGTCACCTGCAGGGCATCGAGGGCAACCGGATCCTTGGCAGCGGGAGTTTCCTGGGCGGCTGCTACCAGCGGCAACAGGGCGGAAAGAGCGGCAACGAGGGGGCGCGCGACCGGAAGGCGGCCACGGGAAGTGCGGGTCGGGGACATGGCGGTAGGCTGTGTTTGGAGGGGTGGTAAAACGGCGCTACCAGATAATTGTTGCAATACAGCACCTGCCCCGCAAATGCCTGCCGTTCATGGCCCCGTCGCCCCGGCCCCCCGCGTGCTCGCTAGACTCGCGGTTTACCAGCCCTGCGGAGCCGCCGCGATGACCCAGTGGTACTTCCATGCCTCCGCCCAGGCCGAGCGTATCGGCCCGCTTGATGACGAGGCCGCGCGCCGCTACGCCCAGGCCAACCCGCGCTCCCTGGCCTGGTGCCAGGGCATGAGCGGGTGGACCTCGATCGCCGAGGTGCCCGAACTGCAGTCCGCGGCCCCGGGCATGCCGAACACCCCGCCGCCGGTCCCCGCCGCTGCCAGCAGCCGCGCCGACGACATCGAGTTCCGCATCGTCGGCCATGAAATGCAGTTCGTGGAAATCGAGCTCGACCCCGGTGAGAGCGCCATTGCCGAGGCCGGCGCATTGATGTTCAAGGACGCCACCGTGCAGATGGATACGGTGTTCGGCGCCGCCAACGGCGACCAGGGCGGCGGCTTCATGGGCAAGGTGATGGCCGCCGGCAAGCGCGTGCTGACCGGCGAGAGCCTGTTTGCCACCGTCTACACCCAGAGCGGCCACGGCAAGGGCAAGGTCGCCTTCGCCGCCCCCTACCCCGGAACCGTACTGGCAATGAAGCTGGACCAGCATGGCGGCCGCCTGATCTGCCAGAAGGACAGCTTCCTGGCCGGCGCGCGCGGCGTGCAGATCGGCGTGCAGTTCCAGCGCAAGATCATGACCGGCCTGTTCGGTGGCGAAGGCTTCATCATGCAGAAGCTGGAAGGCGACGGCTGGGTGTTCATCCATGCCGGCGGTTGCGTGGTGGAGCGCGAGCTGGCCGCGGGCGAGCGGCTGGATGTGGATACCGGCTGCGTGGTGGCCTACCACCCGACCGTGGACATGGATGTGCGCCGGGTGGCCGGCATCAAGAGCATGCTGTTCGGTGGCGAAGGCGTTTTCCTGGCCACGCTGACCGGTCCGGGCAAGGTCTGGCTGCAGTCGCTGCCGTTCTCGCGTCTGGCCGGCCGCATGTGGATGGCCGCGCCGCAGGGCGGTGGTCAGAACCGCGGCGAAGGCTCGGTGCTGGGCGGCCTGGGCCGGATGCTGGACGGCGACAACCGGTTCTGACCGCCCCCGGTCGTGCCGGCCGCTGGCCGGCAGCCTCATGAACCGCTGCCAGGTT
Source organism: Stenotrophomonas maltophilia (assembly GCF_002138415.1). NCBI lineage: Bacteria > Pseudomonadati > Pseudomonadota > Gammaproteobacteria > Lysobacterales > Lysobacteraceae > Stenotrophomonas > Stenotrophomonas maltophilia. The sequence goes on along the minus strand of NZ_CP015612.1, from coordinate 45,804 downwards.
CCCAATGATTGCCGGCCAGCGGCCGGCACTACCTTTATGAATGGGCGATGTTTCCTACCCTGCCCGCCCCGCCACGGCTTCGGTATGCTGGCGCCCTTTCCTGAATCCGGCGCCGCGAGCGCACTGCCGATGAGCCTGTTCCGCCCCCGCATGCTGCTGTCCGTCGCCCTGATCGGCCTGCTGGCCGGCTGCGGTGGCGATCCGGTCCGTCCCACGCCGCCGCCGGCACCCACCGTGGTGCCGCAGGCCAAGCCGGTGAAGATCGGCATCGCCCTCGGAGGCGGCGCGGCCAAGGGCTTCGCCCACATCGGCGTGATCAAGATGCTGGAGGCCAATGGCTTCGAGCCGGCCGTGGTGTCCGGCACCAGCGCCGGCAGCGTGGTCGGCGCGCTGTATGCCAGCGGCATGGACGCGTTCCAGATGCAGAGCAAGGCGGTGGCACTGGACGAAGCCAGCATCCGCGACGTGCGCCTGTTCTCCGGTGGCCTGGTGCAGGGCCAGAAGCTGCAGGACTACGTCAACGAGCAGGTTGCCAACCGTCCCGCCGAGCGACTGAAGAAGCCGTTCGCCGCCGTTGCCACCCAGCTGGAGACCGGCGAGCGTGCGATCTTCGTGCGCGGCAACGTCGGCCAGGCGGTGCGCGCGTCCAGCAGCATTCCCGGTGTGTTCGAGCCGGTGAAGATCGGTGGCCGCAACTACATCGACGGTGGCGTGGTCAGCCCGGTGCCGGTGGATGCCGCGCGCCAGCTCGGCGCCGACTTCGTGATCGCCGTGGACATCTCCAGCAAGGCCAGCGGCAAGGCGCCGACCGACATGCTGGGCATCGTCAACCAGTCGATCTCGATCATGGGCCAGCGCCTGGGCGAACAGGAACTGGCACGCGCCGACATCGTCATCCGCCCGAAGGTGCTGGACATCGGCGCCGCCGACTTCAGCCAGCGTGGCACCGCGATCCTGGAAGGCGAGAAGGCCGCGATGGCCGCGATGCCGCAGATCCGCGCCAAGATCCAGCAGCTGCAGCGTGCACGCGCCGCCGCAGCGGCACCGGCACCGGTGGCCGCGCCGAAGTGCGAGGAAGCCTCGCGCCTGGGCAAGCTGATGGGCCGCAAGGACAAGTGCTGACCCGAGCCAGCGTGGCGCTGCCAGACAGCGACGCGCGTTCTAGCGCGCGGGCCGGTAACCGCTGGCCTGCTGCCGCTCGCGCCTGTGCCTCTGGCGCGCCTGTTCCTGCAGTGTCGCCGTGTGCTGCAGCTGTTCCATGCCATCGGCCGGCACATGCAGCTGGCGTCGCGCACGGGTGAGTGCCAGATAGACCGCACGCACCGGGTTGTGCCAGATGCGCCCGCCCTGCCCCGCACTGAAGCAACCGGGTGACAGCGAGACCACGTCGAACTGCAGGTTCTTCGCGTGCTCGGCCAGGCACAGCGCCACACGCCCTTCTGCGGGCGTGTCCTGATCGTCGAGCGCCTGCAGCAGTGACTGCACCCGATCGGCAGACGCGAACAGTTCGACCAGCGCGCCCTGCCCGTCGTCGGCCTGGGTGGCGAGGAAGCGCTCCCATTCCTGGTCCGATGCGCTGTCGCGGCGCCGGCGCCACGCATCCAGCGGCCGCTGCAGCACGCTGCGCAGCGCGCGCAGCGATGCCGGATGCAGGTAGGGCCGCAACCCGAGTGCGTGCAGCTGTGCCGCATCCAGGGCCAGATCGACGACGCTTCCATGGATGCGCAGGCCCTCGCTCGGCACCTGCGCCCAGTCGCGGTAATGCAGCACACCGGTGGCGCGGTCGGCGGCACCGACGAACGGCCCACTTTCCTGGCCCAGTCCATCCAGTGCCAGGGTCTGGTTGACCAGGCCCTCGACCTGGTTGCCCTGGCGCACCGACTGGTGCATTTCCAGCACCTTCGACGCGGCCCAGCGCGGCACCGTACCGGTCAGGCACTGGTGCGGATCACCCAGGCTGACCACGCCAGGCGCATGGCCGGCCAGCAACTGCTTCCACGACGGGCTCAGGTCATGCGCCTCGTCCACCAGCAGCATGCCCATGTCCTGCGGCGGGGTGACGCCGCGCAGCACCAACCACTTGCCGATGTGCGCCGGGCTGAGGCTCAGCAGCGTGCCCCGCTGCAGCTCGGCGTCGAACATGCAGCGCCAGACGTGCTCGGCGGCCGCCATGTACGGCGACACATCGAGCATCGCGGCGGGCACCGAACGGTCGAAATGCTGGAACGCCAAGCCCGGGGCCGACGATGCGCACCAACGGTTGATGGCCTCGAACGCGGTCAGCAGCACCTGCTCCGGGCTGCGCCCACCGATGCCCTGCAGGCCGATGCGGCCGGCAATCTCGCGCGGCGTACGGGTGCTGCGCCGGTAGCTGGCGACGAAGCCACCGGTCTGGCCGCTGCGTGCGGCGTGCTGGGCCACGCGGTTGGCGAATTCGATCTGGGTCAGCAGGCGCACCGCGGTGCTGGCCGGCACGCGGGCGCGGAAAGCTTCCACCTGCCCACGCGAGGGCGCCACGTAGGTGTAGCGGCCCGGCCGCGCCTCCATCAGCGCCAGCACCAGGTGGCCCTTGCCGGTGCCGGCATAGCCATCGAGGTCGATCAGCTCATCGGGGTTGGCGGCGATGGCGCGCAGCACGCGGGCCTGCTCGGAGGTGTACAGGCCATGGTGTTCGACCGACCGCGCATCCTCGGCGACAACCTCATCCTGCGTGGCCTCGTCATCGTCACTGGAAAAGGTGGCGGGAAAGCGGATCTCATGTTCGACCAGGGTTTCCTGGCAGGCCTGCTGCAGGGCCAGGCCGGGGTACTCGCTGGGCGACTGCACGATGAAGTCCTGCAGGATCTCCGCCGGTGCCAGCAGCACGCCGTGGCCGGCCAATGCGCTCAGCCAGGCATCCAGTTCCGGCTGGCCACCGCCACCGGGCCCGGCCAGCTGTGCAGCCGCGCCTTCGTTGCCGGCAAACAACGCGCAGGCATCATGCAGCAGGCGCTCGATCTCAGCCGCTGGATGCAGGCGCGTCCGGCACAGCTGCGCGGCCATCAGCCCGGCCTGCTCCACTGCGGTCTGCGGTGGCGTGCCATGGGCGACGTAGCGCGCCAGCGACTTGCGCTGCAGCGGCAGGAACGTGGTGGTGGGCAGCGGGTGCTGGAATTCGGACATGCGTGGAACCGGAAAGGAACGCTGCGACGCGCGCAGGGCGGAGATGCTCGGCTACCCGCCCGGCGCCGTCAAATCGCAGCGGTGCGCTTATTCCAGCTGCGAAAGCGGCAATGCCTGGAAGCCCTTTACCGTGCGCAGCACGAAGCTGGAATTGGCATCGGCCACGCCGCCAGCATTGAGCAGCCGGTCCAGCAGGAAGTGCGAGAAATGCTCCAGGTCACGCACGTAGACGTGCAGCAGGTAGTCCATGTCACCGGTCAGCGCGTGGCAGGCCACCACTTCATCCCAACCCTGCACGCTGTCCACGAAGTGGCCGATGGCGGCCTGGTCGTGCTTTTCCAGCTGCACGCGCACGAAGGCCTGCAGGCCCAGGCGCAACTGGCGCGGTTCCAGCCGCGCGCCATAGCCGACGATCACGCCCTCGCTTTCCAGCCGCTGCAGGCGGCGCAGGCAGGCCGAGGGTGAGAGGTTCACCCGCGTCGCCAGCTCGGCGTTGGTGGCGCGCCCATCCCGCTGGATTTCAGCCAGCAGACGTATATCCGTGCGATCGAACTGGACTTCTCCGGCCATTGTTGCCCCGCAACATGGTGAGTACGCAAGGATATTGCGCCAACAAGGCCAATCGGCGCAACTTTTGCAACCCTGTTGCGCGCGCCCTGCCCTAGCATCGTGGGTATCTCATCCCGGAGTGCCCCATGGACCTCGCCCAGCCCCGCCGCGTCGAACACCAGCAGACCGACAAGGGCTACGTGCCGGTGTATACCACCGCGCTCGTCGAGCAGCCGTGGGACACCTACAGCGCCGACGACCACGCCACCTGGAGCACGCTGTACCAGCGCCAGCGCGAACTTCTGGTCGGCCGCGCCTGCCAGGAATTCCTGGATGCACAGGACGAGATGGGCATGAACGCGCACATGATTCCGCGCTTCGACCAGCTCAACGAGGTACTGGGCGCGGCCACCGGCTGGACCCTGGTCGGCGTGGAAGGCCTGTTGCCGGAACTGGATTTCTTCGACCATCTGGCCAACCGCCGATTCCCGGTGACCTGGTGGATCCGCCGCCCGGACCAGATCGACTACATCGCCGAACCGGACCTGTTCCACGATCTGTTCGGCCATGTGCCGCTGCTGATGAACCCGGTGTTCGCCGACTACATGGAGGCGTACGGCCGTGGCGGCGTCAAAGCCCACGCGATCGGCCCGGATGCGCTGCAGAACCTGACCCGCCTGTACTGGTACACGGTGGAGTTCGGCCTGATCGATACGCCCGACGGCCTGCGCATCTACGGCGCCGGCATCGTTTCTTCGAAGGGCGAGTCGCTGTACTCGCTGGAATCGGCCGCGCCCAACCGCATCGGTTTCGACCTGCAGCGGATCATGCGCACGAAGTACCGCATAGACACCTTCCAGAAGACCTACTTCGTCATCGACAGCTTCGAACAGCTGATGCAGGCAACGTCGCCGGACTTCACTCCGATCTACGCGGCACTGTCAGACCAGGCGCATCTGCCGGCAGGCGATGTGCAGGACGATGACCGCGTGTTCCAGGCCGGCACCGGCGAAGGCTGGGCCGACGGCGGCGACGTGTAAGCGCACGGCGCACACCGCTTCGCACTGAAAACGGCGCACCTGGATGCGCCGTTTTCGTTGCTGCCTGCCTGCACCGTTACGGCGGTGCAGGCGAGGGCAGGGCAATCAGGCGTCCACGGCCCGGCAGGAACCGCGCACCATCAATTGCGGATGCACGCTGGTTGCGGTCGGCACATCCGGCACGTCGGCCTGCACCAGCATCGACGCCGCCATGCGTCCGATGTCGGACACATGGCGGCGCACCGAGGTCAGCGGCGGCCACAGCCGCGACGCCAGCGGGCTGTCGTCGTAGCTGACGATCGACAACTGCTGCGGCACCGCGATACCCGCACGCAACGCCACCTGGTACACGCCGGCGGCCATTTCGTCGTTGCCGGCAAAGATCGCACTGGGGCGTTGTCCGCCCATCAGCAGCCGTTCGGCGGCATGCACGCCCGACTCGAACGTATCGCCCGCTTCCAGCACGCGTTCACCCGGCAGGGTCAGGCCCACCTGCGCCAGCCGGTCGAGGAAGCCATGGGTCCGCTCGCGTGCGGTACGGCGGTCACCCGGACCGGCAATCACCGCGATGTCGCGGTGGCCGAGCGAGAGCAGGTAGCCCGCTGCCGCGGCTGCACCGTCGCGATCATGGGTGACCACGGCCTGTGCCTCGTCATCCGACACATGCGCGTTGATGCGGACGTAGCGGCATTCAATGCCGTCGAGCATCTCCGTCAACGCAGCCGACTCGGAGGCACGCGGGCCCAGGATCACGCCGTGCAGCTTCTGCTGCTGCACGAAGCGCCGCACGCCGTGCGCACAGTCCGGAGACTGGCTGTCGCAGGGATGCACCACCAGCTCATAGCCGGTGCCGCGCAGCGCTTCCAGCGCGCCGTGCTGCAGGTCGACGATGCATTGGGCGCCCGGGTCGTCATACACCAGGCCGATCAGGAAGGAGCGGCGGAACGCGAGGCCGCGCGCCAGGGGGTCGGGCACGTAACCGACCTCGCGCATCAACGCCTCGACCTTGTCGCGGGTGTCTTTGCGCACCAGCGGCGAGTTGTTGATGATTCTTGAAACCGTTTTCTTGGAAACTCCCGACAGCCGTGCGATGTCGTTGATCGTGGCAGCCTTGCCCTTCGATGCCGGCAACGCGGCATCGCCAATAATTCGCACTGACATGTATAGAACCAGGTAAGTCGGAGAAGTCTAGCCTTGCGCCCGTGGGGCGCGAAGTTGCGGAATGTCGCAGCGAAGATGGATCGCGTCGTGTTCGACCGCTTCTGCTGCGCGAGGTTCCATTGTGATCGCTCTACTGGATGTGCATCTGAACCGTTCTTCCGCGCGTGTTCACCCTGAATGCGGACGCGACGCGCGCGAACGCCAACATTCCCTTAACCAGGCTCCGCTACAGTCGGGGGCATGGACCTGCAGACCTCTCCGTTTCCGGCGTTCCGTGGCCGCGACCGGTTGATCGCCGCAGTCGACGCGGCGATGACCTCCGGTGATGCCGAGCGCATCACCGCCGACCTGCAGCTGGCGCTGCAGGAAGCCATCGCGGACAGCCGCATCGAGTTGCCCGAGTGCGTACACCGTCCGGTCAGTGATCATTACGCGCGACGCCCGCTGTACCACAGCCGCGAACACGGCTACAGCGTGATTGCCATGAGCTGGGGCCCAGGGCAGGGCACGCCGCTGCACGACCACGATGCCATGTGGTGTGTGGAGGGAGTGTGGTCAGGCGAGCTGGAGATCACCCGCTATGAACTGCTGGAGTGTGCCGGTGAGCGCTGGCGTTTCCGCCGCCACGCCGTGCTGCGCGGGGGCTGCGGCAGTGCCGGCAGCCTGATTCCGCCGCACGAGTACCACACCCTGCGCAACGCCAGCGACGAAGCACTGGCGATCTCGGTACACGTGTACGAGGCACAGATGGAGCGCTCGGCGGTGTTCGATCCGCTCGGTGGCGACTGGTACCAGCGCCGCATCCAGGCATTGCAGGCCGACCCGGCCTGAGCCGGGAACGGGCAGGGCGCTGCCAGCACCTTCGTGAGCCACGTGGCATCATGCGCCGCTGCGCTGCCGGACCCGGCGGCGATCCGCGATGCCCGGTCGGGCAAGGAGCAAGACGATGTCCAGCGCTGATCCGCGCCTGCGCGCGCTGTTGAAGCTGGCACCGGTGATTCCGGTGTACACCCCCGAAGATGTGAATGAAGCGGTCGAAGTGGCCCAGGCGCTGTTCCGCGGCGGCCTGCCGGTGATCGAAGTGACGCTGCGTACGCCGCAGGCGCTGGATGCGATCAAGGCGATGGTCGAGGCCGTGCCCGATGCCGTGATCGGCGCCGGCACCGTGCTCGACGCCGCGCAGATGCAGGCGGCAAAGCAGGCCGGTGCGCGTTTTGCGGTGTCCCCCGGTGCCACGCCGGCGCTGTATGCCGCCGCGCGCGATGCCGACCTGCCGTACCTGCCTGGTGCGGCCACCGCCTCGGACCTGATCCTGGGCCTGGAACACGGCCACGACACCTTCAAGTTCTTCCCGGCGGTGCAGGCCGGCGGCGCTGCACTGCTGGCGGCCTGGCACGGCCCGTTCGCCGATGTGCGCTTCTGCCCGACCGGCGGCATCAGCGCGCAGACTGCGCCGCAGTTCCTGCACCTGCCCAACGTGCTGTGCGTGGGCGGCTCGTGGCTGACCACCCCGGCGCTGCTGCAGACCCGTGATTGGGATGCCATCGAACGCCTCGCCCGCGAGGCGTCGGTGCTGGCCGGCTGAACCTGCTGCACGAATCGTCAAAGGTTTGATCGTGATCAAAGCGCCGGCCCCGAGCCGGCGTCATTCTGTGGGCAAGCGCACTACGGAGATCCGAACATGAATTCGACCATGAAGGCCGCTGTCGTGCGTGAGTTCGGCAAGCCACTGGTGATCGAGGAAGTCTCGGTACCGCGCCCGGGGGCGGGCGAGGTACTGGTCAAGATCGAGGCCTGTGGCGTCTGCCACACCGACCTGCACGCCGCCGAGGGCGACTGGCCGGTGAAACCGAACCCGCCGTTCATCCCCGGTCACGAGGGCGTGGGGCACATCGTGGCCGTGGGAGGCGGGGTAGGGCACGTCAAGGAAGGCGACAGGGTCGGCATCCCCTGGTTGTACTCGGCGTGTGGCCATTGCGAACACTGCCTGGGTGGCTGGGAAACGCTGTGCGAGACACAGCGCAACACCGGTTACTCGGTCAACGGCGGCTTCGCCGAGTACGCACTGGCCGATGCCAACTATATCGGCCTGCTTCCGAAGGAAGTGGGCTTCGTGGAGATCGCGCCGGTGCTGTGCGCCGGCGTGACCGTCTACAAGGGCCTGAAAGTTACCGATACCAAGCCAGGGGACTGGGTGGTGATTTCCGGTATCGGCGGCCTGGGCCACATGGCCGTGCAGTACGCCCGCGCAATGGGCCTGAACGTGGCTGCGGTGGACGTGGACGACAACAAGCTGGCGTTGGCCCGGCAGCTCGGCGCGCAGATCACCGTCAACGCGCGCACCACTGACCCTGCTGCCTTCCTGAAGAAGGAAATCGGCGGCGCGCACGGCGCGCTGGTCACGGCGGTGTCGCCGAAGGCGTTCGAGCAGGCACTGGGCATGGTCCGCCGTGGCGGTACCGTTTCGCTCAATGGCCTGCCGCCCGGCAACTTCCCACTGGATATCTTCGGCATGGTGCTCAACGGCATCACCGTGCGTGGCTCGATCGTCGGCACCCGGCTGGACCTGCAGGAGTCGTTGCAGTTCGCTGCCGAAGGCAAGGTTGCCGCCACGGTCAGCACCGACCGCCTGGAAAACATCAACGACGTGTTCGCGCGCATGCACGCGGGCACCATCGAAGGCCGCGTGGTGCTCGACTTCGCCGCCTGACCGCCTGTGCATGGCCGCCGTCGCTCCGTCCCCCTCTCCCACGGACGCGGCGGCCATGCCGATCCATCGGTAGTACCGGCCGCTGGCCGGCAACCCCAGGCACTTCGCGCAGCCGTACAATGCGCGCATGCCTGGCCTGCTCAAGACCCTGTTCCTGTCCCTCGTCGCCCTGATCGGCGGCGTGCTGTCGCTTGCGCTGGTCAGCAGCGTCGCCAGCTGGCTGCCCCCGCTGGTGGGCATGTTGCCGGACAACAACAGCGTGCAGCTGGGGTGGGACCTGGCCTTCAGCGTGCTCGGCGGCGTCGCCGGCGTTTCCTTCGCCACCTACTACGCACCGTGCTGGCCGCGTTCGCATGGGTTCTCGATCTGGTCACTGATCGCGCTCGGTTGCGGCTACGCGATGTGGACCGCAGGCGCGGATTTCCCGTTGTGGTTCGTCATTTCGCTGCTGGCATCGCTACCGCTGCAGCTGCTGGCCGGCTGGTGGTTCGGCCGTCGCGCGTCGCGCGATCCGCGCTGAGCGCATCCAGGTAGTGCCGGCCGCTGGCCGGCAACCTCGGCCATCCCACAGTTGCCAGCCAGCGGCCGGCACTACCGCTTCAGCGACGGCAGCGTCTGCTTCAACCGTTCGATGCCCTGCCATGGGTCACCCTTCAGCCGTTTCGCGCGCGCCAGCGCCTTGGCCATCGGAAACGCGTCGGCCGCGCTCATCCGCGCCAGTTCTTCCCAGCGCAGCGGCACCGCCACGCCGGCACCCTCGCGCGCGCGCAGCGACCACGAACACACGCTGGTCGCACCGCGTGTGTTGCGCAACCAGTCGATGAAGATGACGCCATTGCGCTTCGCCTTGCTCATCGTCGCCACGTAGCGGTCCGGCGCCTGCTCCGCCATCGCCTGTGCGAACGCCTCGCAGAATGCCTTGGCTTCGTCCCAGCCAGCCTTGGGCTGCAGTGGCACCACCACGTGTACCCCCTTGCCGCCAGACAGGCGTACGAAGCTCTCCAGACCCACCTGCTGCAGGCGGTCACGCACATCGCGTGCACCGGCTTTCACCTGTGCCCAGCTGACGCCGTCGCCGGGATCAAGATCGAACACCAGGCGATCGGGATGCTCGGGGTCGGCCACGGTCGCGCCCCAGGGATGCAGTTCCAGGGTGTTCATCTGCACCAGCTGCAGCAGACCGCGCGTGTCGTCGATGTAGACGTAATCCTCGCGGCCGCTCTTCTGTTGCAGCGGAACCGCGTGCACGGCATCGCCCAGGCCAGGACCATGGTGCTTCTGGAAGAAGCAGGCCTTGCCCACGCCGTCCGGGCAGCGCAGCAGTGACAGCGGACGTCCGGTGATTTCAGGCAGGATCCAGCGCGCCATGCGCTGGTAGTAGTCGGCCACGTCGCCCTTGCTCAGTTTCTGCTTTGGAAACACCACCCGCTCCGGGTGAGTGATCTGGACCTCGCCTCCAGTCCCGGCATCTGCGGTGCTCATTCCCAGGTCCTCCTTCTGCTTGTCGCTGCGCAGCCGCTTGAAACTGGCCTGGCGCAGCAGGCCTTCCTTGCCCCGGCCACGGAATGCCACTTCCACCACCGTCACCGGCTTCACCCAGCGCACGCTGGCGGCGCGGAACGGCACATGCGCCGGAAGCTGCAGCACGGGCGTCTTCACTGCCAACGGCTGCAGCGCCCTGAGCAGCGCGCGCAGGTTCTCGTCGTCGAAGCCGGTACCGACGCGGCCGACATAGCGCAGGCCCTCCTTGTCCGGCGTTGCCAGCAACAATGATCCGAAACCCACCCGTGAGCCCTTGGGGGCCGTGTAGCCGACAATCACGAACTCGTCGGTGTCTTCGTGCTTCACCTTCACCCAGCTGCGTGCGCGGGTGTTCACATACGGCGCATCCACCTGCTTGCTGACGATGCCCTCGAATCCCGCCTCGCCACTGGCGTCGAACACCTGCGGGCCATGGCCGATCACATGCTCGCTGAAGGCCAGGGTACCGGGCACGGGCCCGATGAGATCCTTCAGCAGCGCTTTGCGTTCCAGCAATGGCGCACGACTGATGTCCGCGTTGGCCACGCCCGGAAGATCGAACACGATGTAGCGCAGCGGTTGCTTCGAACTGCCGTCGATCACCCGCTGCAACGCTGCGAAGTCACTGCGTCCTTCCTTGTCCAGCACCACCAGCTCGCCATCCAGGCGTGCATCGCGCACCGGCAGCGCCTGCACGGCCTGCACGACCTCGGGAAAATCGGACGTCCAGTCCAGACCGTTGCGCGAGCGGAGTTTCACCTCGCCGTCGTGCAGATCCGCCAGCAGACGATAGCCGTCCCACTTGATCTCATGCAGCCAGCGCTCGCCGTCCGGGGCACTGTCGCGATGATCGGTCAACTGCGGTTTGAACCCGCGGGGATAGGGCGTATCACGTGCGCCGTGCAGCTGCAGTGCGCGTGCATGCCAGCGGGCATCGGCCTTGCGTGTGATCGTGCGTGTGGCAGGTGCATCGCGCGCCGCCTTCTCTGTGGAACGCTTCTTTGCCGCAGGCGCTCGTTTCGGCATCGAGGCCGTCAGCAGGTCATCTGCCTCGGCGTCGCGCGCTTCGACGTCGTCGCGCTTGATCAGCAGCCACTGCACCTGGCGTCCCTTCATCGCGGTGCGCACCAGCTTCCAGCCACCGGCCAGGCGGTGTCCATGCAGCACGAAGTCGATCTTGCCAGCCGCCAGTGCCCGCAGGGGATCACCTTCGCAGGCCCAGGTACCGTGATCGAACACCTCGACGTGACCCGCGCCGTAGTGGCCTTCGGGAATGTCACCTTCGAAGCCGGCGTAGGACAGCGGGTGATCTTCCACTTCCACGGCCAGCCGCTTCTCGCCGACGCGGAGCGAAGGACCTTTCGGCACCGCCCAGCTCTTCAGCACGCCGTCCATTTCAAGGCGGAAGTCGTAGTGGCGCGAGCTGGCATGGTGCAGCTGGATGACGAAGGTCGGCCGCCGTTTCGGGTCACCGGGGGGGCGCGCGTCGTCAGGCTCCGGCGTCTGTCCGGCGCCACCGCCAAGCCGGCGTTTGCGCCGATACTGGTGCAACGACATGGCTCACCCCGCCTTGCGTCGGGGTGCGGTCTTCTTTGCAGCCTTCTTCGTTGTCTTCTTTGCGGCCTTCTTCACTGGCGACTTGGCGGCTGCTTTGCGCGTTGCGGCCTTCTTCGCTGGCGTTCGCTTGTTCGCATCCAGGCTCTTCTGCAACAGCGCCATGAAGTCGACCACGTTGGTGCTGGCATCCTCACGCGGTGCCGGCTCATCGTCCACCCGGGTGGTGCCGCCCTTGGACTTGATGCGCTTGTTCAACACCTGCTGCAGGCGCTCGCGGAACTCGTCGTGGTATTGGGATGGGTCCCAATCGCCGGCCATCGACTCGATCAACTGTTCGGCCATCGCCGTTTCCTTGCTGGTGATGCGGTAGTCGGACAGCTTGCCGGTGGGCAGCTTGTAGTCCTCCGGATCCACCAGTTCCTGCGGATAGCGCAGGATCATCAGCACCAGCGCGTCCTCATGCGGCATCACCGCGCACAGGTATTCGCGCGTGCGCACCACCACCCGCGCGATGCCCACCTTGCCGGTGCTGCGCAATGTTTCGCGCAGAAGCACATAGCCCTTCTCGGCCTTCTTGCCGGGCACCAGCAGATACGGCTTCTCGTAATAGCGCGGGTCGATCTGCGCCGCATCCACGAACGATTCCACCTCCACCGCTTCGTGGCTTTCCGGCGCGGCCGAACGGATATCACCTTCCTCCAGCACGACATAACTGCCCTTGTCGTACTCATAGGCTTTGACGATGTCCTTCCACGGCACTTCCTCGCCGGTGTCGGCGTTGACCCGTTCGAAACGGATCGGCTTGCGGTCGCGGGAGTCGAGCATGCGGAACTGCAGATCGACCTTGCGTTCGCCGGACATCAGCGACACCGGCACATTGAGCAGGCCAAACGACAGCGTGCCGGTCCAGATCGGGCGGGCCATGGGCGCACCTTTGATGGGGCAGGGTGCCCAGCGTGTTCCGGGCGGTGTAAACCGGCCGTGTCGATGTCGTGCAGGTGGCTTCTACGGAACGGTAGTGCCGGCCGCTGGCCGGCAACCGCAGCCCGCCTGCGCGTGTACGTGGAACTCCAGCGCTACTGCAACAACGGCCTCACCGCCGCCGCCGGGATATGGTCCAGCGCGCGCCATGCATCCTCCACCACCGGCCGTGCCTGCGACCAGCCCAGCCGCGACTGCCCGCGCATCTGTTCCCAGTGCTCGGCCAGTTCCTCGCAGGTATCGGCGGCATCACCGCGCGGCCAGTCGGCAGCGTGGGTGGTCAGCGCGAAGGCATAGACCGGGCACAGATCGCGCCAGTTGCGGTGGCTCTGGCCACGCCTCTCCTCGTAGTCGCTGAGCATGTACTGCAGGTAGTCCTGCGCCACCGCCTGCGGATCTTCATGGCGGCGCGTGCGGCGCTGCGCGGTGCGTTGGCCGAGCGGATCGAGCAGGGCGTTGAACACGGACGGTGCGGGTCGTTCAAGACGGGGCATGGCCGGCTCCTGCAGCGGGGGCGGGTGGGCAGGAATACGCGCGGTGCCGTTACCGGGGGGTGAGCGAGATGTTCATGACGCCAGGTTCGCGGCGGCTTTACCTGCGGGGCGGTGTAGTGGAAGCCCCCGAGCGCAGGTACCAGACCATGAGCCGAGAGACCTCACGAGACCCGCTGCGGGAAAACCACCCGCCCATTCCCGGCGAGCAGCGCGGCAAGCGCGATGCCGACAATGCCGACTACCGCGGCACCGGTGCACCGTTCTTCGACGCTGAGCATGGTGACGACCACCTGCCGGTGAAGCACGAGGCTGAACAGGCCGCCCAGGACCGCAAGGATGGCGGTGACCGCCATCGCGGCGGCCAGGAAAGCCCGCTCAAGCGGCGTGAGCGCAAGCAGCGCGCCAGCGACAACCAGGACGAGGCGCTGGAGGAGACGTTCCCGGCCAGCGACCCGACCTCACCGTTCGTGCCGGCCAAGGCCCCCGACTGACGGGTAGTGCCGGCCGCTGGCCGGCAACCTCCTGACGTCCTGCACGGCGCGATGCCGGCCAGCGGCCGGCACTACCCCTTCAGCGCCACGACCATTGCAGGCCGACGTTGGCACGCCGCCCCGGTCCCGGCTCGTAGAAGCGACCATTGCCATCATTGACGATCACCGAGCCGATGTAGGCCTGGTCCAGCACGTTCTCCAGCCGGGCGAAGGCGCGCAGCTCGCCACCCGGCAGGGTCCAGCGACGCCCGGCTTCCAGATGCAGCAGGGCGAAGCCGGGCGCGCGTTCGGTCGCCACGTCGTTGACCACGGTATCGCTGCTGGCGGAGGCCTCCAGCGCCCACTGCCACTCGCGCGGTGACCATTGCAGCCGGGCGAATGCCTGCTGGCGCGGTACCCCGGGAAGGCGGCTGCCGGCAGCAACCAGGGTATTCGAAGTCAGGTACGGCGAGCGCACCTGCGCCTGCAGCCAGGTCCACGCCAGCTGCAGCTCCAGCTGCTCGGCCAGCGGCTGGCGATACTGCAGTTCCACACCCTGGCGGCGGGTGCGGCCGATGTTGCGATAGGTGCTGCGCCCACCAGAATTGCTGGCAACTGCCAGCTCATCGTCGGTATCTGCGCGGAACAGGCTGATATCAAGCTGGGTTCCATCCTGTGCGTGCCATTTGCTGCCTACCTCGAGGCTGCGGCTGCGTGCCGCCGCCAGATCCAGTGCCAATCCCGCCTGGCCGTCGGCGCGATAGCCCAGTTCGTTGAAGGTGGGGGTCTCGAAACCACGTCCCACGGCGGCGTGCAGCCGCCACTGCGGGTTGGCCTCGAAGCTGACGCCTGCCACCGGCGTGGTCGCCTGGTAGCGGCGGCGGCCACTGTCGTCGGGGTTCGCACCGACGATGTAGCGGTCGTCGGACGCGAAGCGCACCGCGCTGTGGCGCACGCCCGCCAGCAACGACCAGCGCGGGCTCCACTGCCACCAGGCCTGGGCGAACTGGTCCACATTCTGCACGACGTCGATCTGGTCACGGCGCAGGCGCCCGCGCACACCCAATGTACTGCCGATGAAGTTCTCGTAGCCGGTGCGGTGCTGGCGCTGGCGGTCTGCGCTGAGCCCGGCCACCAGGTCCAACGGCCCGCCGGCGAGGTCGCCGTGCCAGCCCCAGCGCGCGTCCAGGCCGCCATGGCCGCCCTCCAGATCGATCACTCCGCCAGCGTGCAGCGGGTTCGCCTGGGCGGTCGGCGGAATCGGCAGGTATTGCGTCACCGTGCGCTGGCCAGCATAGCCCATCAGCTGCCAGCGCTGCGCGCCGGTTTCCCGGGTCCAGCGCAGACCGGCCTGCTGCTGGCGCACCGATTTGCGGGTGTTGTACTGGTGCGCCACCGCCGTGGCCTGGCGCGGATCAGCCGCCACCTGGGCACGCGTCAGGCCCAGCGGATCCTGCGCATCGGGGGCGTCCAGCGCATTGAGCAGCAGCTCCAGCCGCCCACCGCCCAGATCACCACCAATGCGTGCGTTGAGCGATTCACGGCGCGCACGGCTGTGATCGCGCCAGCCATCGGTGCGGAAGTGGTTGGCGGCGATGTTGTAATCCAGAACACGGCTGGCACCCTTCAGTTGCGCGCCGACGCTGAGCGTGTTGTCGGCACCCGCGTTGAGCCGCAGACGCCACGGGTCCCCGGCCTGGCCCTGTGCGCTCCAGACCTGCAGCACGCCGCCAGAGGAATTGCCGTACAGCGCCGAGAACGGCCCGCGCAGCACCTCGATGCGTTCGGCGCCGAGCAGGCTGGCGTGCGACAGCTGGCCCTGGCCATCGGGCATGGTCGCCGGCACCCCATCAATCAACACCCGAACCCCGCGCACTCCAAAGGTCGAGCGCGCACCGAAGCCACGGATCGACAGCTGGGTGTCCTGGGCGAAGTTCTGCCGGTCGCGTGCCAGCAGCCCCGGTACCCCGGCCAACGCCTCGGACAGCTGTGCGCCGGTGCCCGCGCGGCCGGCGTCGATCCAGACCGTGTCCTGGCTGGCCGGCAGCGCGAACGGGTCGATGCCCGGCACCCGTGCGGCCTGTACCTGCACCGCAGGCAGGGCGGTGGGCGCAGGCTCGGCCACCGCCGCCCAGGGCGACAGCAGCAGGGCGGACAACGGCAGGCAACGGCGGCGTGCGGCAGGATTCATGATTCAGGTTGATGGATCGGGCGGCAACGCACGCCATGGTACGGGGCGGCAGATGACGATGGTGGCGGCCAGCCCCGGCAGGCTTTGTTACGATGGGCTGTTTCCGGCCGAAGGCCGCAAGCCGCGTAGCGCACTTCCTCCCCCTTTCCGTCTACCGAACGAGTACCGCCGTGTCCTTCTTTGCAAACGTGGAACTGGTCCCAGGCGACCCGATCCTGGGCCTGACCGAGGCGTACAACGCCGACAGCCGCCCGACCAAGGTCAACCTGGGTGTGGGCATCTACTACGACGAGAGCGGCCGTATTCCGCTGCTGCGCGCCGTCAAGCAGATCGAGCAGCAGCTCGCCGCTGAAGCCAAACCGCGCGGCTACCTGCCGATCGATGGCCTGCCGGCGTATACGCAGGCCACGCGCGAGCTGGTGTTCGGCAAGGACTCGCCGCTGCTGGCCGCCGGCCGCGTCACCACCGCACAGACCGTCGGTGGCAGCGGTGCGCTGCGCGTCGGCGCCGACGTGCTGAAGAAGCTGCTGCCGCACGCCACCGTTGCGCTGAGCAACCCCAGCTGGGAAAACCACCGCGCCGTGTTCAGCGCGGCCGGCTTCGAGGTGGTGGACTACACCTATTTCGACCCGACCACCCATGGCGTCAACTTCGACGGCCTGCTGGCCGACCTGGGCAAGCTGGACGCCGGCACCGTGGTGCTGCTGCACGCCTGCTGCCACAACCCCACCGGCGCCGACCTCACGGTCACCCAGTGGAAGCAGGTCGCGCAGCTGCTGAAGGAGAAGCAGCTGTTCCCCTTCATCGACATGGCCTACCAGGGCTTCGACAAGGGCATCGAGCAGGACGGCGCCGCCGTGCGCATCATCGCCGAAGCCGGCATCGACAGCTTCATCGTCGCCAACTCGTACTCCAAGTCGTTCTCGCTGTATGGCGAGCGCGTGGGTGCGCTGTCGATGGTGGCGCCGACCGCCGCTGACGCCAAGGCCGTGCAGTCACAGGTCAAGCGCGTGATCCGCACCATCTACTCCAGCCCGTCCACCCACGGTGCTGCGCTGGTGGCCGGCGTGCTGACCAACCCGGAACTGCGCGCGATGTGGGAGCAGGAGCTGACCGAGATGCGCGAGCGCATCCACGCCCTGCGCCAGGGCCTGGTGGAGAAGCTGGCCGCTGCCGGTGCCCCGCAGTTCGGCTTCATCAACGAGCAGGCCGGCATGTTCTCCTACTCCGGCCTGAGCCGTGAGCAGGTCGAACGCCTGCGCGACGAGTTCGGCATCTACGCCGTCGGCACCGGCCGCATCTGCGTGGCCGCGCTGAACCAGAACAACCTGGAGTACGTCGCCAAGGCCGTGGCCACCGTCGCCAAGGGCTGAAGCAACGCTCAAGTGGCTTGAAAACAAAGGCGCCGAAAGGCGCCTTTGTTTTTTGCTCTTGCTCTTGCCTTTGCCATCCCCACCGCGCTCGCGGCGAACCCTGAAGCGCAGGGCGAGGTACACCGTGGACAGGACCGTGAGGCGCATGGATGTGCCGACCGAGCCCCCATGGGTGAGGGCGCTTTGCCTGCGAAGCACTGCTTCGCAAGCGCCCGAACGGCCTGCCGCCAGCGGCTGGGCCGGACCCCGGAGGGGGGTTTACGGCGTGTCCTGGCCACGGTGTACCTCGCCCTGTGCCTCCATGAAGGAAGGCGCCACGAGTGCAACGCATCTGGAAACGATTACGCCTTCCCGCGCTCACGCACGGCCCCACCATACGGGCGACAATAGGCGTTTTCCCGCTGCCGAGACCTGCCCGCTCATGTCCCGTACTTCGTTGACCCGCTTCCTGATCCAGGAACAGCACGCCGGCCGCATCAACGCCGACCTGCGCCAGCTGATCGCGGTCGTCGCCCGCGCCTGCACCAGCATCTCCATCGCCGTCAGCAAGGGCGCCCTCGGTGGCGTGCTCGGCGACGCCGGAACCGGCAACGTGCAGGGTGAAGCGCAGAAGAAGCTGGACGTCATCAGCAACGAGATCCTGCTCGAAGCCAACGCCTGGGGCGGCCACCTCGCCGCCTGTGCCTCGGAGGAAATGGACCACAGCCAGCCGGTGCCGGACATCTACCCGCGCGGCGATTTCCTGCTGCTGTTCGATCCCCTCGATGGCAGCTCCAACATCGACGTCAACGTCTCCGTCGGCACCATCTTCTCCGTGCTGCGCTGCCCGACCAACGTCGAACTGCCGGGCGATGACGCCTTCCTGCAGCCGGGCAGCAAGCAGATCGCCGCCGGCTACTGCATCTACGGGCCCAGCACCCAGCTGGTGCTGACCGTCGGCCACGGTGCCCACGCCTTCACCCTCGACCGCGAGAAGGGCGAGTTCGTGCTGACCACCGAGAACATGCAGATTCCGGCGGCCACCCAGGAGTTCGCCATCAACATGTCCAACCAGCGTCACTGGGAAGCGCCGATGCAGGCCTACGTCGGCGATCTGCTGGCGGGCAAGGAAGGCGCGCGCGGCAAGAACTTCAACATGCGCTGGATCGCCAGCATGGTGGCCGACGTGCATCGCATCCTGACCCGCGGCGGCATCTTCATCTACCCGTGGGACAAGAAGGACCCGTCCAAGGCCGGCAAGCTGCGCCTGATGTACGAAGCCAACCCGATGGGCCTGCTGGTGGAACAGGCCGGCGGCGCCGCCTGGACCGGCCGCGAGCGCATCCTCGACATCCAGCCCGACCAGCTGCACCAGCGCGTGCCGGTGTTCCTGGGTTCGCGCGAGGAAGTGGCTGAAGCCGTGCGCTATCACCACGCGCACGACGACGCGCAGGGCTGATTGGCATTGCCTGACGGCCGTCATGGCAGATCGATGACATGACCGTGGGGTGACACCGAGGGCGGCAAACGGCACCATCAAGCCGTTGCCGCCTAAGGAATGCACGCATGCACCAGCAGGGCCCGGTCGATTTCATCGAAGTCATCCACAACGCCGTCCCCAGCGAGGTCTGCGCGGCCATCGTTGAACGCCTGCGCGCCACGCGTGGCCTGCAGCCCGGTGCCGTAGGCAGTGGCGTGTTCCCGGAACTCAAGCACAGCAAGGATCTGCGCATCAGTGGCCTGGACGGCTGGCAGGATGTCGATCAGCAGCTGCAGATCGCGGTATTCAATGGCCTGCTGACTTATCTACGCCGTTATCCACAGGCGTTGATCGCGCCGCTGATGTTGCAGATCCAGGACAGCAACGGCCAACCGCGACGCCTGTCTGCCGAGGACTTCCCCGACATGCCGCAGCAGCAGCTGGCCGATCTGGCCCGCACCTGCCTGCGCCCTGGCGCGATCAACCTGCAGTGGTATGCGGCAGGCGAGGGTGGCTACCCGTACTGGCACTGCGAGTTGTACCCGAAGGATGCGCAGGCCGAGACCCTGCATCGGCACGTGCTGTGGACGCTGTATCTCAACGACGACTTCGACGAAGGCGAGACCGAGTTCCTGTTCCAGGGGCGGAAGATCGCACCGCGTACCGGCAGTCTGTTGATCGCCCCGACGGCGTTCACCCACACCCATCGTGGCAATCGACCGCAGGGTGGGGACAAGTTCATCGCGACGAGTTGGATCCTGTTCCAGAGTGCACAGAAGTTGTTTGGGGGAGGGTGATACAAACTGGTCACTCGAGGTTCCAAGCACCTTGTCCGGATCATGGAGCTGGCCCCCCGAGATCCTGTGCTGTGGTGCGAACAGTGGTGCTATCTCCTAAGGCGGACCACTACCCGGGCTGCCCTCGCTGATAAGAGAATCCCCAGGTGCTGGCACGCCTTCCCATGCACCCAGCTGACCCAGCGGCCTCCGGATGGCATTCAATTCATAGCTGAACTCGCGCATCTTGCAGTGGTCCTGCCAGCCCGCGGGGCTGTCGAGATCAAAGCGCGCGTTGATGCGAAGCTGCATCAGATCATTGGATTTCCTGAGGATCTCGACGCTACCTGAAACTGCCTTTCCGTAGCATCCAGTGCTGCCGGGTCTCAGGCTAAGGCCGGTGCTGTAGAACGCTCTGGTATCACCCTCCGACAAACTGAAGACATCGCCCTCCGCCAGATTCGGGGGAAGGATCAATGTCAGCTTCCTGTATCTTTCATTCTCAACCTTGGTCGCTGTGTACTCGCGCAATCCCACAACTACATTGTTGCCATCAACAATCCGGTGGCACGCAAGTGCAACTTCCCTATAGTCAGACCTATCGCAGCCAGCCATGACGGAGTCGGCATTCGAGACATAGATACTGCTTGATCTCTGGCTTCCAGAAAGCGATGCGCACGCACTGCAGGTCAGTCCGAGGAAAAGCGCGATCAACAGCCTGGTTGGCGCAGCCGCACTCCCCGGAGATGCGTGCTCTTCTGGTACGAATATTTTCCTCATTGACTAGTCTCTGATGGCCTTTCCCGAACGCTCCACGCAACTCACGATTCGGGTGAGGAACTACATGAACGATGACGTCATAGGCCGTGATCATCAGCCTTTGATCAAGTTCAGCAAGGGATTGGTTGTTCAGAACGATCTGTCCGCATCGTCCTTCAGGACACTTCGCCCGTAAGCGTAGATGTACGCCCTCCACACCACCTGCTGCACTTTGTTGGTTGCATGGTCAGGCCAACTAAGATGGTCGGTGTGACCGAAACTGACGTCCTCGTTCCAATCGGTGCCGACAGGGCTCGCCCCCAAACCACGGGCTCAAAACCAGGGTCACTGCTTTCTCCATGGTCTGATCAAGGTCTTGTGCATGACCTAGGCGGTCCAGCCGCAGACCAATCCGATCCCAGCGGCAATGATTTCCTCTTCTTCGAAGGGAGCTCCATTAGCCCTTGATAGGTGACGAAAGCGATTGCTCCCAATGACAGCAGTGCAAATACAACAATAGGTACCCAAAGTAGAATCTTCATCATTCCCCCGTGTGCAATGCATGGACCAGTGCTCGACGACTGGCCGCCTACACTCTCTATCCCGCCATCTGCTGAATCATGATCTTCTTGCACGCACTACCGGCCTCAGGTTTCTCTCTGCGCTCTGCACTACCACCGAATACCGATGTTTCGCGCGCATGGGCAGTTTCCGGCTTTCCGTGCCACCTACCGAAGCTTCCTGCAGCAGAGTCGAGCAAGCTCGACGCTACCGAGGACGGCGACGATAGAGAATCCCGCCCGCTACTGCACCCAACACTGCGATACCCAGGCCAACAAGCACTTCCTCTCCAAGCGCCTCGCCAGATATCAGCTTACCGGTCGTCAGCAGCAGGACGTTCAATGGGAGCATCCACATGAACGCGATGCCCAGCCCATAGATGATCTTCATGTCATCTGTTCACGGGTTCAGATATATCGACTTGAACCGGTAGGCGGATCTGTTCCGCATCCGTTTGGTCAAGAATACGGCATAGGTGCTGACATTGTTTGCGCTGTCCAGTCTATGGATGGTGCATAGGCAGTTACTACCGGCATAGGGATAGATTCGCCTTGAGTAGTCAGCGCGGCACCTTCAGAGCGATGAAAAAAAGCGATTCTCTGCTTCTGGCGGCTCCGGATCACTCCGGCGCCGGAAATCTAGCACTCAACGTCGCTTGTTCAGCCCATCCTTAACGGCAGTCACCCAGAATATCGGTGCTTGTAATTTGAAATTCGCACCTCGTTGAAATGGGTGTAGCGGCATATCCAAGTTTATGCTCAATCCTCTTCCCATTTTCCAAGTAAGAGACGCTGATTCCTCCATCACTCCTTGGTGAAGGTCGAAATGAAAACGTCTCACCAGGAGCAAGGGATCGCCGTTGCGCACTAGCATCAGCGAAAGATATCTGAACATCTTTCAGCTCATGTCCGGTTTTATTGGTTATTTCAAGCTTGTTACCGCGCAACAAGTCGCATGAAGACAGAAACAGAATCACAGTGGCTACCATGACAAGTTTAGTTCGCATTGATCCTCATCACTTGGAAGTTTGAAGGCAGTTGAGAAGAAGAGCCAAGTCCGCGGCTTGGCTAGGCGATAGATTTGAGTAACGGGGATCAGTAGCGAATGCTCTACCCATCGCATTGTTGAAGAGATCCATCGCATGCTCAGCCGCAGAATTTGGACTGCTGACCTCGTGGGCATTGGCAAATTCGGTCGCTGACTTAATCCCTATGGACTGAGTCATTGAGAAGTTCCAACGGAAGTGCCTCCAGGCGTCACCAGAGCCATTCCACAACTCTGATCTCGCAAATCTCCCCTGTGCTTCGGTAAGCGAAGCTTGCGCTGACCTATAGGCACTGATCGTCTTCCACCCGGGCTGTCCGAGCGCCGTCTTCACCTCACCCATTGTTCCCATTTCTCCAGGATTGATACTTGGGCAAGGGTCGTCGCAGAGTCCAAGCGAATCGGTTCGGCTAATCGGATTCCCCCCCACATAGGCATATGTGTTAGGCCCTCCCTTCAACCCAATCGGATCACTCTGCACATACCTCCCAATCGTCGCATCATAGTCGCGGAACCCGTTATACCAGAGCCCGCTTTCCGCATCGTAGTATTGGCCGGGGAATCCGATGTTCAGCCCTCCAATGTCATCCTGCAACACGCTGCGACCATACGCATAGTTGTACGCTTTCCAGACCGTCTGCTGGGCCGCGTTGGTCGCGATCTCCGGTCGGCCGATATGATCGGTGTGCACATGCTGGATCTGGCCGTTACGGGCAATCCCCACCATTTCCCCGCCGAACCACAAGTAGTTTGTCCACGTGGTTCCCGTCAGCTCGGCAAGCAACTGGTTCTGCCCCTGGTAGAAGTAGCGACTGGTTTGCTGGCTGTTTCGCTTGCCAACCCGTTGGCCAAGGGCGTTGAGCAGGTACTGCGTCGTCAGGCCTCCGACAACGCTTTGCTCCATGCGGTTGAACGCCCCGTACGTCCACGTCGATGTGGCCGCTCCCACTTTCTCGCTGATGCGGTTGCCTAGACCGTCATACTGGTAGCTGCGGGTTCCATCCGGGCTGGTATAGCCCAGGATTCGATTGCTCTGAGAATCAATGTTGTAGCTGGTGACCTGACTGCCGGTCTGATAGCGATCGTAGTTGCCGCCGGCGTCGTAACGCAGCGTATGGACGGCACCAAACCGTTGGAGCTGAGCCAATCGGCTCATCGCATCGTAGCCGATCACCTGTGTCAGGTTGGCATCCACATCGTCCCCGATGCGGGTGATTTCATTGTCAGCGCTGTAGCTGTAGTTCGTACGGAGGATCAGGCTGGTGTCCTGCCTTCTGACCGCCATGGCCTGCAAGCGGCCACTGCCATCCAAGGCATAGCTGCGTGTAAGGCGGTTGCCATAGGTCATGTTCTGCCTCGCACCCAGGACTCCGTAGGTGGTGTCGTCAATGACCGAGCGGGTCGTCGTTCCTGAGGTCAGCTGTAACGATTTGGGTTGCCCCAGGGACGTGTAGGTGTAGCGGGCCGTTGTACCGTCCGGATAGGCCAACGTCGACATTCGGCCCAATCCGTCGTAGCCATAGGATGTGGTTTGCTCGGTAATGGTTCCACCAAGCGCAATTCGATCCTTGCGGCTTGCGGCTTGTCCCTCGCGGGTATAGGTGAAACTGCTTTCAGCATCCGGTGCACTGGCACTGCAGAGCTGGCCTTTTCCGTTGGTGCAGCTGTCATAGGTGAACGTGTGTTGCCGTCCCTCCGATGTCACTTTCACGAGGCGTCCTGCACCGTCGTAGCCATAGCCAACGCTGCTGCCATCATTGCGCACGGTTGCAATGCGCAGGCCAGAGGCATCGTACTGGTGGTCGGTCAAGCCGGTATCCGGGCTGCTTTGGCTCCAGAGTTGTCCCAGGCCATCATATTGATAGGAAGTCTGAAGGTTGCGTGGATCTTTGACGCTGACCACCTGATCCAGTGCGTCGTAGGCGATCTGGGTAACTCCATTGGCTGCATCGACCTTCCGGGTCATCCTGCCCAGTGGGTCGTACTCCATGCGGGTAACACGGTTCTGCGAGTCGGTTACTTTCAGCAATCGGCCTTCCAGGTCGTACTCATAACGGACGTTCTGGCCTTGGCTACCACGTTCTGCGATTCGACGGCCCAGTTCGTCATAGTCGTATTCAACCACCAGAGCGACGGAATTGAGACCCATCAGTGCAAGCGTAAGCGCGACCATCAGCTCCCCCCATCCTTGAGTTCAGCATTCCTCAGCGAACTGATGACCGGTTCGCAGTCCTGACCAAAATCGCATCCTGGCGGCTCCTGATGAAGAACTCTCAGTACCGTGTGCCCTTGAGGCCCCCACGCAACGCCGTTGCTTGCCATTGCCGCCACGTAGCTGATGGTAATCGTGAAGTTGTTGTGGTTCAGAGGAGCCACGATCGTACTCAGTTCCACCTCCTCACCCGGGCGAATTGGACGCGGAAGGTGCATCGCCTGGTTGAAGGGGCCGCCCGTGGTCCAGGCCAGATAGTTGTCCGTTCCCCACGTGACGTTGCCTGTGTTTTTCAGCCAGGCCTTGAGTGTGGTTGATTCGCCGTGGAGGATGGTGTCCCGCTCCAATCCCCACCCCATGACAGCGCTCTTGGTATAGGTTGGCATCGCGAAGCTGCCCGAGTTACCAATCGTGAGATTGGCCCCACCGAAGGGTGAGATACCGTGCACATGGATGGGTCGGCCACCAAAGGCTCGCCGGGCATTGTCATCCAGTGGAACACGGAATCGATACGCGCTGCCCCGGGCTTGGCAGGCATTGGCCACGGCCGAGTCCGTTGCCAGTCCAGCATGGCCTGCAGCAACGAAGCTTCCGCCGCCGCCGGCGGGGCCACCAGCATAGACATGTACATCGATGGAGCCGTCAACGCCGATGGAGCAGGCCCAACCCTCAACGAAAAAGTTCCAGTTTTCGTCGTGGGTGATCCCTGCAATGTCGCCGTGGATGTTCGCCGGCGGGATCGTTTTTGCTCCGGATCCAGAAAGACGGGTGTCCGCCGAACTGCCCAGGGGCGAGATCCCATAAACGCTGACAGGCCTTCCGCCCAGTTGCTGGCGCTGCTGCAAGGTGATGGGAATAGTGAACCTGTGCGCGGCACCTCCAGACCGGCAAGCTTGCCCGACAGCGGCTTCGCTGGGCAGGTTCGCGGTGGCAGTTGCCAGCTGCTGCCCTGGATCGGCAAATGCGCGGACTTCAATTGGACTTGCAGTTCCCGTCGTGCAAGCCCATCCCACGATGTTCCAGTTCCACAGCCCGGCGTGTACGACGTCGAAGTCACCGACGACAGCTGTATCTGCCGGAAGATCGCGTTGCCGAACTTCCGACCGCGTCAGATTCGACGCGGCGTCATAGTTGAAACTTGTCCACGCATAGATGCCACCACCCGCTGGACGCACGGTCCGGGTCACGCGCATACCCGCATCGTACGCGTATACGGTCGTTACGCCCTCAGCACTGGTTTCGGTGGCGATGTTGCCTGCACCGTCATAGGTCCTCGATTGCGTTGCCCAGCCGGATCCAATCCTGCGCCGTTGGGTCAACAAGCGTCCACGCGCATCGTAGGTGAATTCAACCACGGCGCCATTGGGATCTTCGATCCTGCCAGGGAGCCCAAGTGCGTTGTATGCACTGTATGTCGTGACATGCCCCAGTCCATTGGTGACCGAGACCAGATCCCCCTGCTCGTTGAATCGTCGCGTGATGTCATCACTCGCCAGTGGGCCATCGACCTTGATCGATGCCTTGAGCCCGTTGCTGTGATAGGTGTAGTGGATATTGGTCGTCAGTACCTGACCGGGTGAGCCAAGCTGGCTCAGATTTCGCATGGATGTCGATGCGATATTGCCCCGGGGATCATAGGTATAGTCTGCCTGCCAGCTCCCCAGCAGGGTTTCCCGTGTGACGCGATGCTGTGGATTCCACTGCGTCTCGATAGTTCTGGAAATCGGGGTGCCAGCGGCTTCGACTCTTCTTACCAGCCGCCCCTGGGCATCATGGTCATGGTCGGTAAGCGTGCCTTGGAAATCTGACAGGATATCGGGAAGGCCATTGCTGTCGTACGTAAGCTCTTTGTAGCCCGCGGCGCAATGCGATGATTGCTCTCCTGAGACCGATTTCAGCTTGCCATCTTCATAGACGTACGTAGTTCGGCGCCCGAGAGGGTTGGTCTCGGTAACGCTGATCTTTATGGCGCGTGGCTTGCCTGCCAGCGACGATGTGGCCATGGTTCGGTTGCTGTTGCCGGCCAGGCGGCCGACCTGCGGGATATGCGGCTCATAGCAGACATAGCCGTGCCTGCCATCGTACTCACACCAACCCGTTTCCGGATTTCCGATTTCCATGCCTGGTTTTACAGGTGCGGGGGCTGGAACGACCTGCTCGCTCGCTTGCACGCTGTAGTTGAATCGATAGCGCTCGATGCCACCTGCATGCTCGCTGAGGATGGCCCGGCGCTGGTCATCGTAGGCAAAGGTGGAATAGCGGACGCCGTTGAAGGACTTTCCGGTGAGCCCACCCGGGTATCTGCTGTCCTCGTAGTGATAGCTGATCGTGGTGGAGGGCGTGCCGGGAAGCGTTGCGCTCGCCAATCTGGCGCGCTGCCCCGCGAACACATTGGCGGTGTAGGTGTAGGTGTAGGCGGTGCCGGCTGGGTCAATGACCTGGGTCAACTGACCATTGTTCCAACGAAACTGGACGTTGCGACCAGAAGAATGTGTCACCTTCTGCAGGTAGTTGTTGCTATAGATGAAGTACCACGCTACGCCCTGTTCGTTCCTGCGCTCGGTGATGAAGCCTTGTGAGTTGTAACGCTCGACACCGCGTTCTTCGTTGTAGAACGTGAAGCTGCCGTCCGCCTCGCGTGCGACCGTTGCCAGTGGCTGTTGTCGATTGTCGTGCCAGCGACCTGACGCGGGATCCTTTACGAGTTTGAGGCGCCTGCCATCTGGGCGCTGCAACCAGATGACCTCACCCGTATTGGACAGGACCAGTGAATAGTCGAAGTTGCTCAGCCAATGATCGCCGAACAGGCCCGTGGCGCTCCAATGATGGTTGTACGTCCGCTGCAGTCGCAGCCCCATCTCTCCGCCCACTGCGAAGTCGTTCTCGATCTCGATCTTGTTTCCGGTGAAGAGAACCACCGGATTGCCGCTGCTTTGCGGGCCGGGATTGCCAGCATCACCGCAGGGGTCCCGTTTCTCGGTCTCCTGAGCTTTGTCACCGCCGATGGATACAGGGTGGATACTGATGACATCCCTGCTCCAACTGAGGGCGGACAGCCCTCCAAAGTCGCCTCCGCCACCTTGCTG
Source organism: Stenotrophomonas maltophilia (assembly GCF_002138415.1). Classification (NCBI taxonomy): domain Bacteria; kingdom Pseudomonadati; phylum Pseudomonadota; class Gammaproteobacteria; order Lysobacterales; family Lysobacteraceae; genus Stenotrophomonas; species Stenotrophomonas maltophilia. Next base: position 18,698 of record NZ_CP015612.1, on the reverse strand, counting down.
AAGCACCACATTTACACGCTCAAGATTGGTCGGAGGCGGCTTATCCTCTTCTTCTGAATCATCGGCTATGGAAATCGCCGGAAGCAGCAGAAATGAAGTCAACGAAAATGCGGCAGCAAAGGACCGGACAGGCAATGCGGTGAGCTTCATGCTTCAACTTCCCCTGTAGTCAGTACCGGCACTCTCCGTAGCGCCTGGCTTTCAAGCCAGGCTGGCCGGTAAATCAAGAAAATTCATGAAATGTACAGATTTATTAACACTCCATGAATTTTTGTGCAACCCTCAAGTCAAGCGGCTTTATGTCGACTCGCTCAGAGCCGCCCCAGAGATAAGCGTCTCCAAGCCGCGCATTCCTGTGTAGGCTGTCTATCGTCGTCGTTTGGAGAGCTTGTTCAACGCGACCGTCGAGCCATCCATTGGAATAGGCACTTCACGTTGCGTCTTTGGTCAATACACCAGAGTCCGGCTCAGAACAAAGAACCCTGCGGCGATTCCTTGCGCGGCGGCAGCGGCTTCAGGAAAAGACTGCAATCCAGCTTCGGCCAATGGCTGTTCTGCGCATTGAAGCCCAACCGCTTGCGCGCCAGCTTGAAACGGTTGTTCAGCAGATCCGCATACACGCCCTGGCCACGCATGCGCGTGCCGAACTGGCTGTCGTAGTCCTTGCCGCCGCGCAGCTGCCGGATCGTGCTCATCACATGCGCGGCGCGATCGGGATGGTGCGTATCCAGCCAGTCGCGGAACAGCGGCGCCACTTCCAGCGGCAGGCGCAGCAGCACGTAGCCTGCGGTGCTGGCGCCAGCATCGTGCGCGGCCTCCAGCACGGCTTCCAGTTCGCTGTCGTTGATCCACGGGATCACCGGCGCCACCATCACGCCCACCGGAATGCCGGCGTCATGCAGGCGCTTCATCGCGCGCAGCCGTGCATGCGGCGCTGACGCGCGCGGCTCCAGCTTCGCGGAGAGGTGCGGGTCCAGCGAGGTCACCGAGAAATGCACGCTGACCAGGTTCTCCGCGGCCAGCGGTGCAAGCAGATCGATATCGCGCTCGACCAGCGCGTTCTTGGTGATCAACGAAAACGGATGCTTGGTTTCCAGCATCACTTCGATCAACTGGCGGGTCAGCTTGAACTTGCGTTCGATCGGCTGGTACGCATCGGTGTTGATGCCCAGTGCGATCGGTTGCGGCACGTAGCCCGGCTTCGACAGCTCCTTGCGCAGCAGCTGGGGTGCATTGGTCTTGGCGAACAGCTTGGTCTCGAAGTCCAGGCCTGGCGACAGGTTCAGATAGGCATGCGAGGGGCGCGCGAAGCAGTAGGAGCAGCCGTGCTCGCAACCGCGGTAGGGATTCACCGATTGACTGAAGCCGACGTCGGGCGAGTTGTTGCGGGTGATGATGCTGCGCGCGGTTTCGGCGCGCACTTCGGTGCGCAGGCGCGGGGCAAGGAACTCTTCGCTCTCGTCGACCGCCCAGCCGTCGTCCACCGCCTCGCTGACGGTGCTTTCAAAGCGCCCGGCAAGGTGGGACGTGGAACCTCGGCCCTTGATCGCAATACCCATTGCGGCAAGGTACGCCAAGGCCGTCTCAATGGCTGCGACGGCCGCCTGAAGGGTTCAGGGCGGTGCTGAGCCGAGCATGGGCTCGGCTCTTGTGTCTTGGATCGTGCCCTGATCAGGCACAATCCCCCGGTGACCCGGGAGGCTCCGATGACGCTGCCTCGGCTCTTAAGCCTTCGAGCTTGCAAAGTAGATTCAGCGCGTCGGCGGCCTGACACCGCCTTGGAACTTGAACGGTATCTTAGGCCCACCATGGGGTGAGAGCCTGTACTCACAAGGGCAAGTCTGGCGGCTTCCGATCACGATCGTAAGTTCAAGCTGGAGCCAAATCATGCAATTTATCGGCATCGACGCTGCCAAGGCGACCTTTGATATCGCCGTGCCACTATCTGGCAGCAAGTATCGAACCAAGGCCAAACTCCCCAATACGCCAAAGGGCTTTGATGAGCTTCTTGCGTGGCGCGCCAAGCATGCACCGAACGCGGCGGTAGGCATGGAGGCTACAGGTATCTATCACGAAGCCTTGGCTCGAGCCCTGGTGGAGGCGGGGGTGGTGGTTCATGTGGCCAATCCCGCCCGAGTAAAGGCGTTTGGGCAGGCGGAGGGAATCCGGACCAAGACGGATCGCAGCGACGCCAAGCTGATTGCCCGGTTCTTTGAGGCACAACGCCCGGAAAAGCTGCATCCCTACGTTCCGCCGACCCCCTCGGAGGTGAAGCTGCGCGCCTTGGTACGGCGTCGAGACGACCTCCAGGAAATGCTGCAGATGGAGCACAACCGCCTGGACGTTGCCGATATCTCGGTCCAGCAAGGGATCAAGGATGTGATCCGGACGCTGGAAGAGCAGATCAAGCAGGTCCAAAAGGCGATTGAGGACCATATCGATAACGATCCGGACCTGCGCCGGCGTCATCAACTGCTTACCAGCATTCCCGGTATAGGCAACACCAGCAGTGCCCAGCTGCTGGCCATGCTGGGGGATCTAAGCAAATACAGCGACGTGCGCCAGGTGGTTGCCCACGCGGGCCTGAATCCGGCCCAGCGTCAATCAGGAAATTACGAAGGTAAATCCCGGATATCACGCGTCGGCGATGCCGTTTTCCGCAAGAAACTGTACATGCCGGCGCTGACCGGGAAGACCCACAACCCTACGCTGAAGTCCTTTGCAGACCGGCTCAGCGCGAAAGGAAAGCCCTTCAAGGTCGTCATGTGTGCGGTGATGCGTAAACTCATCCATCTGGTTTGGGGCGTACTGAGAAGTGGCCGACCCTTTGAGCCGGACGGTGCCCTTGCCTAGGCAAGGGCAACACGGTATCTACAGTTGATGCAGAGACCTTGTAGAGCCGAGCCTACGCTCGGCTGCAATGCATCAAAGCAACGCCAGGTACCCGCGTACCGTGGCATCCAGCCCGTCGTACAGCGCCTCGCCGATCAGCGCGTGGCCAATCGACACCTCCAGTACCTCCGGCACGTGGGCCAGGAAGTCACGCAGGTTGTCCTGCGACAGGTCGTGGCCGGCGTTGACCCCCAGTCCCACCGCCTGCGCACGGCGTGCGGCAGTGGCGAACAGCGCCAGCATGGCCTCGGCATTGCCGGCGCCGTGCGCTTCGGCGTAGGGGCCGGTGTACAGCTCGACACGATCTGCACCGACTTCGGCCGCCTGCTCCAGCAGCGGATTGCCCGCGTCGACAAACAGGCTGACCCGGCAACCCATCACTTTCAGTTCGGCTATCAGCGGGCGCAACCGCTCGGCATCGCGCTCGAAGTCGAAACCGTGGTCGGACGTGATCTGCCCATCGCCATCCGGCACCAGGGTGGCCTGCGCCGGACGGGTCTGTTCGCACAGCGGCAGCAGCCCCGGGTAACCATCGCGCGGCGGCGCAAACGGATTGCCTTCGATGTTGAATTCGACGCCGCGCGCGCGGGTCAGCGTGGACAGGGCCAGCACGTCCTCGGCGGTGATGTGGCGACGGTCCGGCCGCGGGTGCACGGTGATGCCATGCGCACCGGCATCCAGGCAGGCCTGGGCGGCACGCACCACGTCCGGTTCGGCACCGCCGCGCGAATTGCGCAGGACGGCGATCTTGTTGACGTTGACGCTGAGCTGGGTCATGGAACGGAACTACTTGGAAAGAGGGGACGGATCGTGGTCGTTGGCGTCGTCGTTGCGGCGGGCCTGGGCCTGCTCGCGCAGGCGGCGCAGTTCTTCGGCATCGACCAGGGTGGCGGGATCGCGCTGCAGGTCACCGAAGCGGGCCACGTAGCGGCCGCGCACCCAGGCCAGCAGGAAGGCGAGGGCGGCCAGCAGGCACAGGCTCATCAGCCCGGCGCTGGGCGTCTTCAGGGCGAAGGCAAAGCAGCCCAGCGCCAGCAGCAGGTACAACCAGTACATAGTCGGGCTCCCCGAATGATCGCCGCAGTGTAGCGCTGCGTCAGAGCAGCGGCGAGGCCAGCCGCGCGAAGGCCTCGGGCAGGCGATGCAGCCACAACGAGCGGCCGGCCTGGTCGTGCACCCGCGTGGAACGGTCGAATTCGCCCTGCAGCAGTTCGGCCAGCGCGGCGACGCGGTCACGGTCGCTGATCATCATCGACAGCTCGAAGTTCAGCCGGAAGCTGCGGTGATCGAAGTTGGCACTGCCGACGATGCAGACGTCGTCATCGGCGATGAAGGCCTTGGTATGCAGCATGCGCGGGCCGTACTCGTAGATCTTCACCCCGGCGTGCAGCAGCTCATCGAAGTAGGAGCGTGCGGCCTGGGTGACGAACCACGAATCGCTCATCTTCGGTACCAGCAGGCGCACGTCCAGGCCGCCCAGCGCGGCCGAGGTCAGTGCCATCCGCGCCGCTTCGCCCGGCACGAAGTAGGGCGTGACCAGCCAGACGCGCTCGTGCGCTTCCTGGATCGCCGCCACATGCAGGCGATGGATCGTTTCCCAGCCCGAATCCGGACCCGACACCAGTACCTGCGCGTTGATCGCGCCATCGCCACGCAGCGGCATGTCGGCCGGCCATAGACGCGCGATGTCCATCCGCGAGGGATCCTGTCCACTGGCGTACAGCCAGTCTTCGGCGAACACCAGCTGCAGGCTGCGTACCACGTGGCCGCGGATGCGCATGTGCAGGTCCCGATAGGCGTCGGGCCTGCGGCTCTCATCCTCGTCGTCGGTGATGTTGATGCCACCGGTGAAGGCGAGGCGGCCATCGATGATCACCAGCTTGCGATGCGTGCGCAGGTTCAACCACGGGCGCTTGAACGGCTTCAGCAGCTGCCGTGGGTGGAACCAGATCGCTTCGCCACCGGCGTCGAGCAGCGGCTGCAGGAAGCGCCGGGGCAGGGCCGACGAACCCACCGCGTCGAGCAGCAGGCGCACCTGCACGCCGGCCCGCGCACGTTCCACCAACGCGTCGCGCAGGGCGGTGCCGGCGTGGTCCGGGTTGAAGATGTAGTACTCCAGATGCACGTGGTCGCGCGCCTGCGCGACAGCTTCCAGCAGGGCCGCGTAGGTTGCCGCGCCGTCTACCAGCCAAGTGACTTCGGTGGCGCTGCTCGGCGCCAGTCCTGTCGTGGCCTGGGCGATCTTGGCCAGTTCGGTGCAGTCGGCATCGGGCGGGCAGACATCGCTGTAGTGCTCCATACCCGAACGCGCGCGGCCACGGCGCAGGCGCTGCCGCTTCACCTTCTGCGGGCCCAGCAGGTAGTAGATGAACAGGCCCAGATAGGGCAGCAGCGCCAGTGACAGGATCCAGCTCAGCGTGGCCACTGGCTCGCGCTTCTGCAGCATGATCCAGCCCGCCAGCGCGAACAGGTACAGCAGATAGGCGACCGCCAGGATCGTGCCAAGGTGGGCGATGCCGTCGAGCCAATGGCGCAGGGAGTCGAAGAGGGCGAGCATCCGCCGATCATAGCGGGCGCGTGCTCCCTGATGGGGTCAGATCCCTTTCCTGCGGGAAAGGGATCTGACCCCGACGGGCCCCGCAGGCACAAAAAAAGACGCCCCTGTTTCCAGGGGCGTCTGCAGTCGCGTCATGACTGTTGTGTTGCGGTGTAGCGTTTACTGCTGCACAAAACCGATCTTCTTCATCTGAGCATTCTTCGCGGCGGCCAGAACCTTGGCCATCACGTCGTACTCGGAATCCGGGCTGGCGTCGATGCGCAGTTCCGGCTGGTTGGTCGGGTCACGCTGGACCTCCTGCTCCATCCGCTGCTGCAGCTCGCTCGTATTGATCGGGCTGTTGTTCCACGAGACCTGGTTGCTGGCGTCGATCTTGAGTTCGATCGGCGGCGGCGGTTCGACCAGCTGCGGCGGTGGGTTGAGCACGCGCTGCGGCAGGTCCACGGCGATCGGGTACGTCATGATCGGCGCGGTCACGATGAAGATGATCAGCAGAACCAGCATCACGTCCACGAGGGGCGTGACGTTGATGTCTGCCATGGGGCCCTTGCCACCACCACTACTGAATGCCATGGCTTATTGCCCCTTTTCTTTGGTCGCGACGAAGCCGACGTCCAGCATGCCCTGCTCCTGCGCGACCTTGGTCAGGTCGTTGATGACGCGCATCTTGGTGGTGCGGTCACCACGCAGGTTCAGCGGCGGCTGCGGGGTCTGCTGGGCGGCGGTCGCCAAGCGCGACTCGAGAGTCTGCTTGTTGATTTCTTCGTCGTTCCAGTAGATCGAGCCGTCTTCCTTGACTGCCAGGGTGATCGGTCCGGAACGCTTTTCAGCGTCTTCCGGCTTCTGGATCAGGTTGGCTTCCGGCAGATCCACCTTGACCTTGTGGGACATCAGGGGCGCCGTGATGATGAAGATGATCAGCAGCACCAGCATCACGTCCACGAGGGGCGTAACGTTGATGTCGGCCATGGGGCCGCCGCTGTTACCACTACTGAAAGCCATAACGGGCTCCGTCTAGATCTTGGTGACTACTTACGTTCGTCGCTGGGTGACGCGCGCCGCAATTAGCGGACGCGCGAGCCGGTGGCGAAGAAGTCGTGCAGGTCGTGCGCGAAGGTATCGAACTTGCTGATGGTCGCGCTGTTGATCTTGCTGAAGAAGTTGAAGGCGAACACGGCCGGGATCGCGACGAACAGACCGATCGCGGTCATGATCAGCGCTTCACCCACCGGGCCGGCAACGGCGTCGATCGAAGCGGAGCCGGTGGCACCGATCTTGATCAGCGCGCCGTAGATGCCCCACACGGTACCCAGCAGACCGACGAACGGAGCGGTTGCACCGACGGTGGCCAGCAGGGTCATGCCCGACTGCAGCTTGTTGCTTTCGCGGGTGACGGCCTGACGCAGAGCGCGGTCGACGAACTCCGAACGGCTCAGGTTCTCACCGACGCCGCCGGTAGCACCGCCTTCAGCGCGCTGGTGGTGGGCAGCTGCCTGGGCAGCGTCCAGGGCGATCTTCGAGAACGGCTCGGAAGCCGGCTGTTCTTCCATCGCACGGATGGCGTCCTGCGCGTTCGGGGTGTCCCAGAACAGGCTGACGACGCGATCAGCGGCGCTCTTCAGGCGGGTGGCGCGGAAGATGTTGATGACGGTCCAGTACCAGGACATGGCCGACATGATGACCAGGGTCAGCAGCACGACCCAGGAAACCGCGAAATCACCCGGCTTGGTGGTCATTTCGTGGATCAGGTGCTCGAAGCCCATCTGCGACAGGGCGTTGGACGGATTGCCCCCGGCAGCAGCGGCGATGAAAATTTCCTGCAGCATGACGCTTACCTTTGTTGTGTGTGGTGATAAAGGGTGTAGCTAAGCTAAACAATCGAACTGGGAGCGGGGGTGGCCAGGTGGCCGCCCGGACGCATCAGTTCAGCGCAAAGTTGACCGGGACGCGAACGCGACCTGCCGCCTTCTTACCGCCAGATTCAGCGGCGTTGAAGCGCCACTTGCGAGCTGCTTCCATCGCAGCACGGTCCAGGTCGCGGTTACGGCTGGACTTTTCCACCGTGACATTGGTGACGTTGCCGTTGGCATCGACATCAATGATCAGGATCACTTCGCCCTGGATACCCGCGCGGAAGGCTGCCGGCGGGTAGCGCGGCGGATTCATGGCCTTCGAGGAGATATCCACGCTGGCCTCGATCGAGGTCGGCGGAGCCGGCGGCGCGGGCGGCGACGGCGGGGTGACGATATCGTTCGGACGCGGTTCCGGCACGTCCACGACCGGCGCCTGCGGCGGCGGCGGGACCGGCGACGGCTTCGGCGGCGACAGATTCTTCACCGGCGGTGGCGGAGTATCCTGCGGCGGCGGCGGCGGCGGCGGCGGTGGGGGCGGCGGCGGCGCGTCGACGATGGTCACCATGACGTTGCGCTCCTTCTCAGCCACGGCCTTGGGAGCCACGGCGGGGATCAGGAGCATCATGAACGCGGCCAGATGCAGGGCAATTACAAACGCGATGCCGACGATGCGAGGCCAGCTCAGCCCCTTGTCATCGGGTTGTTCGTACCGGTGAACGACTAGTTGTTCCGTCATGCGCCAAGAGCTCAATAGTGGGGCCGGGATGCCGGGGGCGGAATCCCTGATCAGCGGTGCATGACACCGCAGGAACCTCCAAGCTTATACCAATCCTGAGCGCCTGCGCATCAACTGAGCAGGCATTCAGGCGTTATTCCTACTTACTTCAGGTTGATGATTTTTTTTGCATCAGCCTGGTTCTTCACACCCTTCGCCAGCGCCTGCTGGGCGGCCTGCTTGGCCTCCGGGATGCGACCTTCGGCATGCAGGACGCGTGCCAGGTTCAGGTAGGTCTCACCGTCCTTGGACAGCGGGGCAGCCTTCTGCCACGCGTCGATCGCCTGCGGCACCTGGTCGGAGTAGTAGTAGGACTGGGCCAGCGCCAGGTAGACCTGGTAATCCGGCTTCAGGATGCCCTTCTGCAACCCTTCGTTGATGACCGCGATGACGTCCTTTTCCTTGTGTTCGGTGTTGGCATAGATCGAGTACAGCTGCTTGTACTCGCGCTCTTCGGTGAGCTGGCCGCTGCTGCGCAGCTTGTCCATCACCGCAGCCGCCTTGTCCATCTGGTCGGCCTGCATGTACATGCTGGCCAGGTTCAGCTGGGCCTTCTTGTCGTTCGGGTTCTTGGCAGCCAGGGCCTCGGCTTCCTTCACCGCTTCACCGGACTGGCCGGCTTCGGAAAGGGCCGCCATCAGCAGCTGGTTCCAGTTGTCCTTCGGTTCGGTCGAGCCGGCGATGGCCTGCTTCAGCACCGGGATCGCTTCCTGGTAGCGCTCCAGCTGGTACAGCGCCTGGCCCTTGGCGATCAGCTCTTCCGGCTTGGTCGACTTGCTCTCGGCGAAGTACTTCTCGAGGGTGGCCAGGCCTTCGGCGGTCTTGTCTTCCTGCAGCTCCAGCTGGCCCAGCATCAGCATCGACTGGAAGTGGCCGTTGTTGTCCAGGCCGTTGAACTGCAGGACCTGCTTCAGGTAGGCGATCGCCGCTGCGGTGTCGTCGGTCTGGTAGGCGGCCTGCGAGGCCAGCTGCGCAGCCAGCGACTTGTCGTACTCGTTCGCGGCGCTGTCAGCCAGGATGGCGTCGGCCTGGGTGCGGGTCTCCGGGAACTTTTCCTTGTTGTAGCTGTCGATCATTTTCTGCAGCTTGCTGCCCAGCTTGGCCGAAGCCTTGACCGTCGGCTCCTGGCGGGTCGCGTTCGGGTACAGGACCTCGGCCTTGGCCTGCTTGCCGCCGCGGTTGCCGCGCTCGGAGGAGCGCGAGGACTGCGCGAAGGCATCGGTGACCACGGCGCCGGTCAGGGCGGTCGCGACGAGGACGGAAAGCACAGCTTTGTGGTTACGGAAAATCATCGTTCACCTCGATCGAACCGCCGGTTAGCGGCAAAGTCGGACTGTCAGAAAAATCTGAGCCGCCAAACGTATCAGAAACAGATGGCGTGAGAAATCGTTTTATGTGCTGCAATACAGCATGAAACTGCGCACTCATCCGCACTTTGGCCGCAGTCCGGCCGCCTGCGCCTGCTGATAGACCGGCGTCAGCGCCGGTGCATCGCGTCGCAGTTCCTGGATCCGGTTGGCTGGGTCGGGGTGCGTGGACAGCCATTGTGGGCTGCGACCGCCACTGGCCGCCATCATGTTCTGCCACAGATCGACCGCCTGTGCCGGGTTGAAACCGGCCTGGGCCATCAGTCGCTGGCCGATCACGTCGGCCTCGCTCTCCTGGGTGCGCGAGCCGGGCAGCAGGAAGGCGGTCTGTGCGCCCATCCCGCCAAGCTGGTTCACGGTGCTGGCCGCCCCCTCGCCATAAGCGGCACCGGCGAGCGCGCCGAGCACGGCCAGGCCGGTCTGCGCGCCCATCTGACGGGTGATGCGCTCTTCGTGGTGGCGGGCGATGACGTGGCCGATTTCATGGCCGATTACGGCAGCCAGCTGGTCCTGGTTCTTGGCGACGGTGAAGATGCCGGTGTTCACGCCGACCTTGCCGCCGGGCAGGGCGAAGGCGTTGGGCTCCTTGTCGACGAACACTGCGGTCTCCCACCGTACGCCACGGTACTGAGCAGGCAGCTGCGCGACCAGCGCGTTGACCACGCATTGCACGTAGCCGTTCTGGCGGCCGTCGGTGCTGATCTTTTCCTTCTGCTTGGTTTCGGCGAACGCCTGCGCTCCCAGCTGGTCCAGCTGCGCCTGTGATACGCCGCCCACCATCTGCCGGCGCCCGGTCGGGGACGTCGTGGTCGCGCAGGCGCTGACCAGGGTGGTGATGACAAGGGCCAGCAGCAGTTGTTTCATGGAAGCTCCCCCGTGTTCATGTGCGCAGTGTGTAGCGTAGCGGCTTAATCTTTCGTCAAGCGGACGCGGCGTTACGTTGACCCCAGGAATACCATCGCGGCAAGCGCGACGGCGTTGTTCAGCCCATGCGCGGTGATCGCCGCCCACAGCGTACCGGTGCGCTGGTAGAGCCAGCAGAACGCGGCGCCCATGCCGCCATAGACCAGCCACAACTGCGCGATTTCGGCCGGGCCATTGGCACTGGTGCCAGGGATTTCATGGATGAGGGCGAAAGCAAGGCTGCTCAGTACCACGCCCAGCCACGGGCGCCCCGCCTTCCACAGGCGGCCAAACAGCACGCGGCGGAACAGCAGCTCCTCGTAGGCCGGTGCCAGTACCACCGCGAACAGCACCAGGAACAGGGGAAAGCGCGCGATCGCACTCTGCATCAGCGCCAGGTTGGTGGGGACCGGCTCGACGCCGAACTGCTTGGCCAGGAAGGCGATGCCATTGCTGCCGAGCACGATCAGGGTCGCCACCAGCAGGGTCCAGCCCCAGGTGGAGGGACGGCGCAACGCCTGGCGGGACGCGTGGCGCTCGGCGGCGTTGGCCGGCCGTCGCCAGAAGTACAGCAGCAGCGCGGCCCCACCGGTGGCAAACAGCGCCATGAGAATCTGCGCAAGCGCGCCGGGCTGGCCCAGTGACGCCGCTACCGAACTGGCCTCGGGTGCGCCAGCACCGGCCTGCGCGTTCGCGTAACCCACCACCACGCCACGGTACAGGCCCCACAGCAGACCGCTGATCAGGCTCAGGCCAAACAGGGTGACAGCGGCGATGCCCAGGTCGATGAAGAACCCCGCCAACGGCGAAACGGCACGCGGCGCGGCAGAAGCCGGCGGAACCGGGGGCGGGGCGGAAACCGGGGCGGATGCGGACATCAGGTACCTGTATTCAAGAGTCGAAGGCCGGCGCGCCTCCCCGCGCACCGGCCGTGTCCCGATTGTGTCAGATATCCAGGTTTGCGACCTTCAGCGCGTTGTCTTCGATGAAGTCGCGACGCGGTTCGACGACATCGCCCATCAGGGTGCTGAAGATCTGGTCGGCAGCGACAGCGTCTTCGATGCGCACCTGCAGCAGTCGACGGGTTTCCGGATTCACCGTGGTATCCCACAGCTGCTCCGGATTCATTTCACCCAGGCCCTTGAATCGCTGGATCTGGCGGCCGCGCTTGGCCTCCTCGAGCAGCCAGTTCTGTGCCTTGGCAAAGCTGTCGACTTCGATCGACTTGGCACCGCGGGAAATAGTCGCGCCTTCGCGCACCAGACCGTGCAGCAGCTTGGAGGCCTGGTGGATCGCGCGCAGTTCGCCGCTTTCGAAGGCCGACATCGGCAGCACCTGGATGTGCTGTTCGCCCATGTGGCGACGGGTCACCAGCACAGCGGCCGGGCGCTCATCGTTGGCGTCCTGCAGTTCCAGCGTGAAACGCGGGCTTCCCAGGCTGCCCTGGTTGAGGCGCTTGGCCAGTGCATCCAGGCCCTCGCCGTCGCCGGCAGCGCGCAGGCTTTCCAGGTCCATCGGCACGAAGTCGACCAGCGCTTCAAGCAGGTTGCGATCGTAGCGATGTGCGTTGCGCTCGATCGAATCCAGCGCGGCCGCGTAGGCCAGCAGCAGCTTCTCCAGCGCGAGGCCTTCGATGCCGGGCTCGCCGGTGGCCGGCACCAGCGCGGCGTTTTCCACTGCGCTGCTGGCCAGGTAGCTGTCCAGCGCCGGGTCGTCCTTCAGGTACAGCTCCTGCTTGCCCTGCTTGATCTTGTACAGCGGCGGCAGGCCGATGTAGACGTAACCGCGCTCGATCAGCTCCGGCATCTGACGGTAGAAGAACGTCAGCAGCAGGGTGCGGATGTGGGCGCCGTCGACGTCGGCGTCGGTCATGATGATGATCTTGTGGTAACGCAGCTTGTCCGGGTTGTACTCGTCACGGCCGATGCCGGTGCCCAGCGCGGTGATCAGCGTACCGACCTGGTCGGAGGACAGCATGCGGTCGAAGCGTGCGCGTTCCACGTTGAGGATCTTGCCGCGCAGCGGCAGCACCGCCTGGTTCTTGCGGTTGCGGCCCTGCTTGGCCGAGCCACCTGCCGAGTCACCCTCGACGATGAACAGTTCGGACAGTGCCGGATCCTTTTCCTGGCAGTCCGCCAGCTTGCCCGGCAGGCCGGCAATATCCAGCGCGCCCTTGCGGCGGGTCAGGTCGCGGGCCTTGCGCGCTGCTTCACGTGCACGCGCGGCATCGACGATCTTGCCGGCGATCGCCTTGGCTTCGTTCGGGTTTTCCTGCAGGAACTCTTCCAGCCGCGCACCGAAGGCGTTTTCCACCGCCGGACGCACGTCGGAGCTGACCAGCTTTTCCTTGGTCTGGCTGGAGAAGCTCGGGTCCGGCACCTTCACCGACAGCACCGCGATCATGCCTTCGCGCATGTCATCGCCGGTCAGGTTGATCTTGGCCTGCTTGGCGATGCCGTTCTGCTCGATGTAGTTGTTGAGCACGCGGGTCAGCGCACCGCGGAAACCGGCCAGGTGGGTACCGCCGTCCTTCTGCGGAATGTTGTTGGTGAAGCAGTACATCGTCTCCTGGTAGGAGTCGGTCCACTGCAGCGCCACATCCACGACGATGCCGTTGTGCTCGCCGGTGACCGAGATGACGTTCGGGTGCAGCGGGGTCTTCAGCTGGGCCAGATGCTCCACGAAGCTGCGGATGCCGCCTTCGTAGTGGAAGTCATCGCGACGGCCATCGCCACGCTCGTCGGCAAGGACGATCTTGACGCCGGAGTTCAGGAACGACAGCTCGCGCAGGCGGCGGGCCAGGATGTCGTAGTGGAACTCCACGTTGTCGTGGAAGGCGACGGTCGACGGCCAGAAGCGCACGGTGGTGCCACGCTTGGTGGTGGCCTCCAGCTTGGCCAGTGCGGTCACGGCTGCGCCGTTGCTGAATTCCTGCTGGTAGTGGGAGCCGTTCTGGAACACGTCCACCAGCAGCTTCTGCGACAACGCGTTGACCACGCTGACGCCGACGCCGTGCAGACCACCCGAAACCTTGTAGCTGTTGTCGTCGAACTTGCCGCCTGCGTGCAGGACGGTCATCACCACTTCGGCGGCGGAGACTTCGCGACCGAGCTTTGCGCTCATCTGCTCGTGCTTGCCGGTCGGAATGCCGCGGCCGTTGTCCGACACCGAGACCGAGCCGTCGGCGTGGATCGTCACCGCAACATGGTCGGCATGGCCGGCCAGCGCTTCGTCGATCGAGTTGTCGACGACCTCGAACACCATGTGGTGCAGACCGGTGCCGTCATGCACGTCGCCGATGTACATGCCGGGACGCTTGCGGACAGCCTCCAGGCCTTCCAGGGCGGTAATGCTGTTGGCGTCGTAATTGCCGTTGTTTGCCGGGGTGTTCTGTTCGTCGCTCATTGCGCTTGCCGTAGGCTCCGCAGGTCGGCCACCGCTTGGAGCGATGCGCCGAGAATGAAAGGATTCCAACCCGAATTATACCAGCCGGGGTCGAGCGGCCCTGGTGTGTCCACTATGGCACAGCCACGATCTGTGCATGTTCCACGTGGAACCGGGCGATGTGAGTCAGTTCTTCCAGCGCCGCCGGCGTTTCGGTGGCGGTGATGAAGATCTGTGCCGGCCCATTGAGCAGGCGCTCCAGTACCCGCGCCTGGTGGGTGCGATCCAGCTCCGAGGCCAGATCGTCCAACGCGATCACCGGCCATTCGCCGCGCTGTTCCGCATAGTCTTCGGCCTGTGCCAGCAGGCAGGCCAATGCCGTCAGCTTGGCCTGGCCGCGGGACAACGCGTCACGCCCGGGAATGCTGTGGAAATCCACACTCCAGTCCGCCCGGTGCGGGCCCACCGAGGTATACCCGGCCTGTCGGTCACGTTCCCGGGCCAGAAGCAGGGCATCGGCCAAGGGAAGCTCATGCCGCCGCCAACCGGGACTCAATTCCAGTCCCTGGATGCCGAGTTGCGGAGCCAGACTGGCGGCCAAGGCTACCGTGCGCTGCTGCAGACGCTCCAGGTAGTGCTGGCGGCGGCTGGTCAGTGGTTCTCCGGCCTCGGCCAGCTCGTGATCCCAGGTATCGAGCATCCGCGACGGCCCGCCCTGCTTGAGCAGGGCATTGCGCTGTTTCAGTGCCCGGGAGTAGCGGCGCCACAGGGACAGAAAATCCGGTTCCACGTGGAACAAGCCCCAATCGAGGAAGCGGCGGCGGGGTTCACCACCACCGCTGACCAACGCATGGCTGCCTGGCTCGAACGTGACTACCGCAAGCGCTGCGCACAGATTGCCAAGCTGGGCCACGTCTTCGCCGTCCAGCCGTCCCTTCCAGTCCTGGCCACTGTGGCGCAGGCCGGCCTTTCGGCGGTGCGGTGGGTGATGGGCACGTTGTTCGTCCCATTCCACGAAGACTTCCAGCGCCTCCTGGCCTTGACGCACCAATCCATCGCGTACCCGGCCACGGAAGCTGCGGCCATACGCCATCAGATGCAGGGCTTCGAGCACGCTGGTCTTGCCGGCACCGTTGTCGCCGGTCAGCAGGTTCAATCCCGGCTGTGGCGACAGGTCCACCGCACTGAAGCGACGCAGTTGATGCAAGGCGAGGCGGCGGATCTGCATGGGGCGCGAAAGACCATCCGCACAAGGCGGTAGAGGGGCAGGGAATCCATCAGCTTACTGCATTGGTCAAGCCGGACGGCCCTCTGCGGCTGCCATGCCGGAGGGTGGAACGAAGCGGAGGTCCGGATCACGTGTTCCACGTGGCGGCGCTTCAACTAAGGGCACGATCACCGGTCTGGAGCGCCCTGGAAATCCTTCAAATCTGCAGCGGAAGGCAGGGCATGGACCCTCAGAATTCAACGATTCCAAGCCCTGTGTCCGGACCTCGTGCGCGCCACGTTCCCGCAGTCGCCGTAAATGGCCCGCAGATTTCTTGAAATCTGCGATGCCGTCTCCCGGACGGTTCCACAGATTTCAAGAAATTCATGCTGTCCGTTTCACGCTGTCCACAGCGACCATGTATGACTTATACACAAGGTATGGGCAATTTGTGGATAAAAAAGCCATTTTGACCAGGCTCTGAAACTATCCACAGGTTCCCCCCCAGCCTGAGGGACCTCTATACAGGGGGTTTCAGGTGCATAAATTCCTTTTAAATCATATAGATAAGGCATTTTTCCACGAGATCTGGCCCTACCATCACCACCATGCTTTAGATTTATACCCAGATTTAGAAGCTAGGCTCGGCCCGATCTGATCCGAACCAGAGCTGTGGACAGTGGCGTTTTCAGAAACGGCAACGAAGACGCAGGACACCCATTCCACATGTTCGCTGATCGGCAAGCAGGGCACCGAAGCTTGATCCTGGAATTCGGCAGCGCGGCAGAGCAATGCGGGTTGATCCTCTGACCATGGCCTGTTACCCAGCTGCTTCAGTTCAAAGGTTTCAGAAGGATCGTTCGGAGACATCAAGCATCTAGTGACCGAGGACATCCACTCGGGCAGGATCCATTTCAACGGGTTCGCGTTCGATGCTCCACGTGGAACCTGCAAAAAAAAACGCCCGGGAAGATCCCGGGCGTCGTTCGGTTCCACGTGGAACAGCGCAGCGGTCAGAGCCGCAGCGGCATCACCACGTGGCGCGACTTCTCGCTGCTCGATTCACGCACCAGCGCGGAGGAGTTGGAGTCGCGCAGCTGGATGATGACTTCCTCATCGCGCAGGGCGGACAGGGCATCCAGCAGGTAGTTCACGTTGAAGCCGATGGCCAGATCGCTGACCGTGGTGTCGGCTTCGATCTCTTCCTGGGCTTCTTCCTGCTCCGGGTTGTGCGCGCTGATCTTCAGGTTGCCCGGCGAGACTTCCACGCGGATGCCGCGGTACTTCTCGTTGGACAGGATCGCGGCGCGCTGCAGCGAGGCACGCAGTGCTTCACGATCAACCTTCACTTCGCGGTCGGCACCGATCGGAATCACCGCTTCATAATCCGGGAAACGGCCGTCGATCAGCTTCGAGGTGAAGGTGACATCGTCGCGCTTGACGCGGACGTGGCTGCGGCCGACTTCCAGCTCGATCTCGCGATCGCCGCTCTCCAGCAGGCGCTGCAGTTCGGTCACGCCCTTGCGCGGCACAATGATCTGGCGCTTGGAACCACTGGGCTTGGCCAGGTCGGTTTCACACAGCGCCAGGCGGTGGCCGTCGGTGGCAACGGTACGCAGCGCATCACCGCGCAGGTCGAACAGCAGACCGTTGAGGTAGTAGCGCACGTCCTGCTGGGCCATCGCGAACGCGGTGCGCTCGATCAGCTCCTTCAGGGTCGCTTCGCCGATGGCCACGCGCTCGGTGGCTTCCACTTCGTCAACCGACGGGAAGTCGTTGGAGGGCAGGGTGGCCAGGGTGAAGCGGCTGCGGCCGGCCTGCACGGTGATCTTGTCACCGGTCTGCGAGACGGTGATCCGGCTGCCGTCGGGCAGAGCGCGGATGATCTCGAACAGCTTGCGGGCGGGGATGGTGGTTTCGCCGTCCTGGGCATCTTCAACCGCGATCCGCGACACCATCTCCACTTCCAGGTCGGTACCGGTCAGCGACAGCTGGCCGTTCTGCACCTGGACCAGGAAATTGGCCAGAACCGGAAGGGTCTGGCGGCGTTCGACCACGTTGACGACCTGTGCCAACGGCTTGAGAAAGGCTTCGCGCTGCAGTGTGAAACGCATGTGGTTCCGTGCCCCTATGCTTTAAAAAATGTGGAATAAATCAAAAGCTTGGTGGTGCTGGTAGAGACAGAATCGCTGGAAAACAATGCTAAGTCTTTGTAAATAAAAGAATTTCAGACCTCGAAACCCTCTGTATTACCGACCCTCAGGGGGTGGGGAAAGCTGTGGATAAATTCGACGCGATTTCAGACGCCATTTTTATCCACAACGTGTCCCGCGCTTGCTACCGGATTCTGCACCGTTTTGTGCGATGACGCCTCATCGGCATCCGTGCATCATTCGCTCAGCTTCCGGATCAGCTTGTCCCAGTCCTCGCGGAGCTTGCCGTCGGTTTCCATCAGAGTCCGGATCTGGCGGCAGGCATGCAGCACCGTGGTGTGATCGCGACCGGCAAAGGCGTCGCCGATCTCGGGCAGGCTGTGCTCGGTCAGTTCCTTGGTCAGGGCCATGGCGACCTGGCGGGGGCGGGCCAGCGAGCGGGTCCGACGCTTCGACAGCAGATCCTTGATCTGCAGGCCGTAGTAGTCGGCCACGGTTTTCTGGATGTTGGGAATGCTGATCGCCTGCTGCTGGGCGCGCAGCAGATCGCGCAGGGTTTCCTGGGCAAATTCGGTGGTGATCGCGCGGCCGGTGAAATTGGCGCGGGCGGTCAGGGTATTGAGCGCACCTTCAAGGTCGCGCACGTTGGAGCGCATCTTCTTGGCGATCAGGAACGCAACATCATCGGGAATCTCGGCACCGCGTTCGCGTGCCTTGGCCAGCACGATCGCGGCGCGGGTCTCGAAGTCCGGCGGTTCGATCGCGACCGACAGGCCCCAGGCAAGCCGCGACTTCAGGCGCGCTTCCAGGCCTTCGACCTCGCGCGGATAGCGGTCGCAGGTCAGGATGATCTGCTGCTTGCCATCGAACAACGCGTTGAAGGTGTGGAAGAACTCTTCCTGGGTGCGGTCCTTGCCGGCGAAGAACTGGATGTCATCGATCAGCAGCGCGTCCACCTGCTGGAACTGACGCTTGAACTGATCCATGGTCTTTTCCTGCAGGGCCCGGATCATCGCGCTGAAGAACTGTTCCGAACGCAGGTACAGCACCTTCGCCCCCGGGTTGGCCTGGCGCATGGCGTTGCCGGCGGCGAACATCAGGTGGGTCTTGCCCAGGCCGGTGCCTCCGTACAGCAGCAGCGGGTTGTGCGCACGGTCGCCCGGCTTCTGCGCCGCTTGGAAGGCAGCGGCCAGGCCCAGCTGGTTGCTGCGGCCTTCGACGAAGTTGGCGAAGGTGTAGTGGTTGTCCAGGTTGCCGGCGAACGGCACCTGCGGTTCGCTGGACACATGCGCCGACGGCGTGGAAACCGGCGCGTTCTGCGCCTCCACCGGGCGCGGGCGCGAGCCGATTTCAAGAAAAACGTCGCTGAAACCGGCGAAATGAGCCAGCAGTTCGCGGATCCGGGCCAGGTACAGCTCGCGGACCTGGTCGACGATGAAGGCATTCGGTGCATACAGCACCAGGCTGTCCACGCGCAGATCGGCCTGCAGCGGCTTCAACCAGGTATGAACGTCTTCCGGCGGGAACTCCGCTTCGAGGCGCTCGAGACTACGGGACCAAGCATCCATCAGCAATAATCGTCCGGTGGCCGGGGCATGGACGCGACA